>NZ_JAQUVG010000006.1 GCF_028693495.1 Zoogloea sp.
TACAGAGTTTCTAAACCCTGTCAAGCAATTTCGAAATCGTTTTTAGGAAAACCAAAAAAACAACCACAAAACCACCTGCGCAGTGCCAGCTCGAATCTCTTCAAACCAACACCCCTCTCCACATCACCAAACCTTCTCAGACACTTCTTTTTTTCTGAGAACGTTTCCGCCTGCAGCGAAAGAGCTGCGCAGTATAAACACCCACAGAAAAACGTCAACACTTTTGAAGAAACTTTTGGAGGAACACTTTTAACAAAAAACGTCCGCCTCACAATGAATACCTGAAACGAATACAACTACACGGCAAACACCTCAGCCCAGAAACACACATCAACGCCTGCGCAACCAACACAGCCCACGCACAGAGAAAACAGAAACACGCAAACCATGTCGGTAGCGGCAGTGGTGGGCGTGAAGGGAAGCGCTCAAAGCGTTTGACGCCAGATATATGGCGAACGTGCTTGATGAGGGAGAAAATGCGCAGAGGTACGGAAGAGGGTTTCAGCACCAACGCCTGCGCCGCACTGAGCGAAGTGGGTTGCCCACATGCCCCACAGGGAAAGTAACTTGGGACTGCCGCCGATCAGACGAAAGCGGACCGTCTGGACAGAACAATTCTGTTAGCAGGCATGCGTCCATCAAAAGGAACCGTTCATGAGAACACCTTATGCCAGTCTTGCCACCATCGCGCTGCTAGTGGCAAGCCACTCATCAGCCCATGCAGGTACTGTCGGCTGCGTGACTACCGCCTGGAAGCTCATCGGCGCCAATCACAAGGTGTGCGTGGAGGCGTTCCAGGATAAAAAGGTGCCTGGTGTGACCTGCCACGTCAGCCAGGCGCGCACCGGGGGCGTATCTGGCAGCCTTGGTCTCGCGCCGGATCCATCCCAGTTCTCACTGGCTTGCCGCCAGACAGGGCCTATTACACTCCCTGCCCGGCTTCCGGAAAACGAGACCATCTTCTCGGAGGACACGTCTCTGATATTCAAGGAAACCCGGGTCGTCCGGCTATGGGATCAATCCAACAAAACTCTGGTTTATGTAGCCATCAGCCGCAAGCTGATCGAAGGTGCGCCTTACAACAGCATCTCGACGGTACCCATAATGCCGTGGGGCGGACGCTGAATATGAAGGGGCAGGTCAAGCACCCGGGGGCGCGTCCTCCGCCACCGGGGGAGTAATGAGCAGGGTCACCATGAAGGTGCTGCCCCTGCCTACTTCGCTGTGCACTTCGATGTGTCCGTGGTGGCGCTCGACAATACCCCACGAGAGGGCGAGCCCGAGACCGGTTCCCTTGCCCACCGGCTTGGTCGTGAAGAACGGTTCGAAAATGCGGGTCAGGTTTTCCGGCGGGATCCCCTGACCCGTATCACTGATGCTGACCCGGACAGAGTCTTCCCCTACCCTCTCGGTACGAATGGTCACCGTCCCCTGACCTTCAATGGCGTGAGCCGCATTGACCAAGAGGTTCATCCAGACCTGATTGAGCTGGGAGGGCATGCAACGGATCTCGGGGATGTCCCCATAGACTTTTTCTACTGTGCAGGTGTATTTAAGCTCATTGCGAACGATGTTGAGGGTGGAGTCGATGCCCTCATGGAGGCTGGCCCACTGCCAGTCATTGCCACCGGCATGGGAATACTCCTTCAGGTCATTGACGATCTTGCGGACCCGGTCAATCCCATCCCGTGACTCCTTGAGCAGCTGCAGGGCGTCCTCACGCAGAAAAGCGTAATCAATCTGCTGGCGCAATGCTTCAACGCCGGCAAAGAAAGATTGATTTCCGCATGCAGCTGCGGCTTGCTCATAAGCCTCAACCACCGCAAAGAGGTTTTCCAGATACTCGGCAAGGGATCCCAGATTGGAGCCGACAAAGCCGATGGGATTGTTGATTTCATGAGCAATGCCAGCTGCCAGTTGCCCCAGGGAAGCCATCTTCTCCGCCTGCATCAATCGCACCTGGGCCTTTTCGAGGGCTCTGGCGCCTCCTTCGACCTTATGTTTCAAGTGCAAGTTGTTCTTGTGCAGCATCTCTCTGGCGGCCTTGGCTTCCAGCTGGGCCCTGACCCGGGCCAAGACAATGCTGGCACGAATCGGCTTGTGAATGTAGTCCGCCGCACCAGCATCGAAGCCCCGCTGCTCATGCTCATCATCACTGAGAGCAGTGACGAAAATTACCGGGATGTGGTGGGTGACGGGGTTGGCCCGCAACTGGGCCAGCACCTCGAAACCATCCATGTCGGGCATCATGATATCCAGCAGGATGAGGTCCGGCTGCGGATCTGCCGCAGCACGGATCAGGGCGGCTCCGCCACAATCGGCCTGAACCACCCGGCAAGAGCGCCGAAGCAGACCGGAAAGTACCAAGCGATTGACAGCCTCGTCGTCCACCACAAGCACAATGCTCTGGTACTCCGGCGTACTCGGGGATGCGCTATCCATCTGTTCCATGAGCCAGGCTCGCAGCCTTAATAATGCGTATGCTTAAGTTGATGATTTACCCAAACCCGCCAGCACAAGGACAGCAACATGCCATCAGACCCCTCTGCCGGGCGGGGAGTCCCCATCGATCGATGCAACACTACCCGTTTTCCACGCTCCAGGGTTGATAGTCATCAAGGCACGGGAATGGGTAAAAAAACTCAGCATCCCAATACAGCCCGCTTCTCCTGATACAGGCGCCGCCGGTTAATCAGTTGCTCGGTGGTGCTTGCCGATTGGGGCAATTGCAGCGCGGCATCGGCACCACGGACCACCTCCAGCAATTCCTCGCAAAGGACTGCCCGGGCTGCTCCATCCAGATCGGTGGCAAGGTACAGGCGTTCTGCAGGGGGTGGGGGTTCTGGTGTAAAGCCACGGGCAGTCTCCTCATAGGGTCCGGGGGAGGGCACGCGGGTCACTGGCGCGTCGGGTCTGTGCTCCACCTTGATACGGTAGTGATCCGACCAGTAGGCAATCCCGACTGCCAGCAGCAGGGCCAGCAGAAAGGCTGACCCTTCCTTCACGACGCAGTCTCTCGATTCATGAGCCACAATTTACCATCCATCAGCCCGTGCCGGATATTGCCCATGCACACAGGCCTTGAAGCCATTCGCCTCGACATGCTCCTTGAGGCAGATCAAGGTGACAAGGCGCAGGCAGGATCACCCTGCAAAACTGGCCCGCCATAGAACGGAGAATACCCATGCCCGCCCCCCCTGATTCCGTCGTCGTCGACGCCCGCGGGTTGATGCCACCAGAGCCCATGCACCGGACCCTGGAGGCCCTGGATGTAATGCCTCCGGAGGGAGAGGTTATCCTGCTGCTGTATCGGGAACCTACACCCCTTTACGATATGCTGCACCGCAATGGGTATACCTACCGGGTCAAGCTGAACGAGCAGGGGGAATACGCCATCCATATCCGGCATGCCACTACCGGCACAGCCTGAGAACCAGCTCAGGTGTGCTCGGCCAGACGGGCTGCATCGTGGATCACGATATGCTTTCCCTGAACCGAGATCAGACCCGAATCGGACAACTCGTGAAAAATCCGCGACAGGGTCTCCGGCGTCAGACTGAGTCGTGAGGCAATCACCTGCTTGCTGGTCGGCAACTCCACCTCCTGACGGCACAGCGCAGAGGAGCGGGCAACACCATCGGCCAGCTGGAGCAAATAACCGATGACCCGTTGAGTAGAAGAGCGCAGCGCGTAAGACTCCACATCCTTGACCATGGAGTGCAACCTGATCGACATGCCCGCCAGTAGCTTGCGGGCAAAGCGGGGATCCTGCTCAATCTGATCAAAGACGGCAGTACTCGCGATATGGAGCAGCAGGGTATCCGCGAGCGCCTCACCGAGCACCGGATAAGGCTGGTCGAGAAACATCACGGCCTCCCCGAAACTCTGCAGCGGCCCCAGGATTTCCACCACTTTTTCATTGCCTTGGGCCGAGGTGAAGGCCAGCTTGACCTGCCCCCAGACCACTAGGAAAAAACCCTTGGGCTGATCTCCCCGCTGAAACAGGCGATCCCCCTTATGCAGGCGGCGCTCCCGGGTAGCCAAGGCCAGGTGGGCCAGATCTTCCGGTAAAAGGGCACTGAACAGGGGCATCCGGCTCAGCAGACCTGGAATATCGATCTTGTCGGTGGTCATGGGACAAACTCTCACTTCGGGCAACATGCCGGCAAAGATTCTAACCCTGTCACACCCCGCACCAATTCCTTATCCGCCTTACGTGCCCGCCGCTGGTTTGTCGAGGGTACTCACGCTGAGCTCAACCGCGCCCGCAAACGACTGGCACGCCACGAAAAGCCCAACGGGGGTTTGATAAGTTCCTGGCAGGGCCACAGGATCGACGGGCACTCTGGTTAAGACAGAAAAACAGCGGAAGACGCCCATCATGAGGGATTGCCACAGGCACGGCAAAGCACAGCCCCTTATGCGGAACGCGAGGAAGGCGCATTATTATGTGTCCCTTCCTTCGGTTGTCTCGATTTTTTGCCGAATGAACACCAAACCATGTATCCCGCCAGGACCCGAAGTCCAGAATACAGTGCCTGCCCAGCAGGAGCCTCACCACCTGCGCCTGCGCGGCGAGGCCCTGGAGCGACTGGCGCGAGGCGCTCCGCTGGAAGAAGTACTGCAGGTCATCGCCCGAGGAATAGATGCGCAGATTCCCGGCGCCACCTGTGGCGTGATGCTGCTGAGCACGGACGGTCGACACCTGCGCACCATCGTCCCCCCCCGACTACCGGATTTTTACAATCTGGCCGTCGATGGACTGGCCATCGGCGATGGCGTCGCCAGTTGCGGTACAGCGGCCCACCGGGGCTGCCGGGTACTGATCGACGACGTGGCCAGCCATCCCTACTGGACCGCCTACCGGGATCTGGCCCAGCAAGCGGGCATCATTGCCTGTTGGTCCGATCCCATCCCGGGGCCCAACGGCCGCCCCGTAGGCACCTTCGCCATCTACCACAAGCAGCCTACCCATGCGGAGGAATGCCACCTGGACGCCCTCGACTTCGGTGCCCGACTGGCCAGCGTCGCCATTCTCCACCACCTTCAGGCAAGCGCACTGCGCAATAGCCAGGCCCTGCTCCGGACGGTAATCGACGAATTTCCCGGCATCATCGCTCTCAAGGACGTCCAGGGGCGCTTCGTCCTGGGGAACCGGGGCGCCGCCGAGCTCTATGCCACCACTCCGGAAGAGCTTCTGGGGCAGGACGACAGTGCCTTCAATGCCAACGTAGAACAACTGGCCGCCTTCCGGGCGGATGTTCAGGAAATCATTTCCAGCGGCCAGACCCTCCGGGCAACCGAAACCAGTACAGATGCCCGAACCGGACAAATCCGCCATCTCCAGTCCATCAAGAAACCTGTCCAGGGGGCCCATGGCGAGCCCTTGGCGTTGATCATCGCCACTGACACCACTGATCTGGAAGAAACGCGTAGCAGCCTGGCCCGTAGCCGCAAGCACCTCGACCATGTGTTTGCGGCCATCGGGGAAGGCGTGTGGGACTGGGATCTTGTCGGTGACCGAATCACCCACAATCGACGCTGGTGCGAAATGCTCGAGCTGAGCGAGGCCTACCTGAGCCACGGGGCCATCGAATTCTTCGCCCTGATCCATCCAGATGACCGAGCCCGCGTCCAGGAGGACATCGAACGCTGCCTTGGGGGGGAAGGGCCCTATCACAGCGAGCACAGAATGCTTTGCGGAGAAGGCCGCCCCATCTGGGTTCGTGACCGGGGCGACGTCATCGAGCGAGCATCCGACGGCCGCCCCCTTCGGCTGATGGGCAGCATTGCGGATATCTCCATCGAGATGGACGCCCAGCAATACCTGCGCCTCACCGCCAGCGTGTTCCGCCACGCCCACGAAGCCATCGTGATCACCGACATCGACGCACATATCCTGGACGTCAACGATACTTTCTGCAGCAACTCGGGCTACACGCGGGAAGAAATCATCGGGCAGCACACCCGCCTGCTCCGCTCCGGCGAGCAGAACGACGCCTTCTACGCCAGCATGTGGGCCAGCCTTCACCGGGAGGGTGTGTGGCACGGAGAGCTCTGGAACCGCAAGAAGAACGGCGAGCTGTACGCCCAGCTTGGCAACATCTCGGCGGTACGCAACGAAGCCGGTGAAACCACCCACTATGTCGGGCTGTTCTCCGACATCACCGCCCTGAAGGAAAGCCAGCGGCATCTGGAACATCTCGCTTACCACGACGCCCTGACCCAGTTGCCCAATCGCAGCCTGCTGGCCGACCGGTTGCAGATGGCCCTCGCCCAGGCGACCCGGGAATTCACCCTCACGGCGGTGGCCTATCTGGATCTGGATGGTTTCAAACCGGTCAACGACACCCTGGGCCACGATGCGGGAGATCTGCTGCTGATTGAAATTGCGCGCCGCCTTCAGGCATCGGTGCGCGCAAGTGACACCGTGGCCCGACTCGGTGGAGACGAGTTCGCCCTGATTTACAACGGACTGGAACACAGCGGGGAATGCGATCAGGTCTTCGAACGCCTCCTTGCGCGCCTGACTGAACCGATACTCCTTCATGGACGGGAAATCCAGGTCAGCGCGAGCATCGGCATCACCCTTTTCCCCGAGGATAGATCCGACCCGGACACCCTGCTGCGCCATGCGGACCAGGCCATGTATCGGGCCAAACAAGCGGGCGGCAACTGCTTCCACCTTTTCGACCCCGCACAGGAACGCCGCCTGCGGGTTCATCGGGAAGCACTCACGCGCATCGAGAACGGCCTCGCTGCCCGGCAATTCACACTCCATTACCAGCCTAAGGTGGATGCCCGGGATGACCGCCTGGTAGGGCTCGAGGCCCTGCTCCGCTGGCAGGACCCGGAACGGGGCCTGGTCCTCCCGGCCACATTCCTGCCCCTCACCCTTGGTACGCCCGTGGAAGTGGAGCTGGGCAACTGGGTGCTGGAAACGGCCATCGACCGGGTCGCCGCACTTCATGCGGCGGGCCATTCCATACCGGTCAGCATCAACGTCTCACCCCAGCATCTGGCCGACCCGGGCTTCGTCCCCACCCTGTCCCACCTCCTGAAATCACACCCCCATCTCCCCCCTGGTCTAGTGGAGCTGGAAATACTGGAAAGCTCCACCCTGGGCGACATCGGCTCGCTGGCCGGGATCATGGGAGCCTGCCGGGCGCTTGGAGTCAGCTTTGCCCTGGACGACTTCGGCACCGGCTACGCCTCCCTGACCTACCTGCGGCGCCTCCCGGTACACACCATCAAGATCGATCAGTCCTTCATCCAGGACATGCTCGAAGACACCGACGACCTGGCCATCGTTCAGAGCGTCATCGGCCTGGCCGCAGCCTTCGGACGTCAGGTCATCGCCGAAGGGGTGGAAACACTTGCTCACCGAGATGCCCTGCTGGCCCTCGGTTGCCACCTGGTCCAGGGGTATGGCATTGCCCGACCCATGCCCGGCGACGCACTTGAAGACTGGATCCGCAGCCACGGAGGAGGAACTGCTTCATAAAGCTCCGTTGCAGCGCAATACGAACCCCCCCATTTCGTGCGACCATGCACAATACGCGACCCTCTTAGGGGCCGCGCGCCCCGAAACAACCGAATGCCGACCATGGAATTCCTGACCGACCCGCAACTGCTGATCGCCTTCTTCACGCTGACCGCCCTCGAGCTGGTCCTGGGCATCGACAACGTGATCTTCATCTCCATCCTGGTGGACAAGCTGCCCCCGGAAAAACGGGCCTTTGCCCGGCGGCTCGGTCTGTTCCTGGCCATGTTCATGCGCATTGCCCTGCTGGCTGCACTGTCCTGGCTGGCCGGTCTGACCGAGCCCATGGTCACGGTGCTCGACCACGGCTTCTCCGGACGTGACCTGATCCTGCTGGCCGGTGGCCTGTTCCTGGTCTGGAAGAGCACCCAGGAAGTACATCAGTTGATGGAAGGCGAGGAAGGGGAGGCATCGAGTGCCGTGCAGGCCACCTTCGGCGCGATCATCCTGCAGATCATCATGATCGACATCGTGTTCTCGCTGGACTCCATCATCACTGCCATCGGCATGGTCAACAACCTGCCGGTGATGATCGCTGCAGTGGTCGCCTCCGTCGGCCTGATGATGGTGGCCTCTGGCCCGATCAGCGACTTCGTCTCGCGTCACCCCACGGTCAAGATGCTGGCCCTGTCCTTCCTGCTGGTGATCGGAGTGGTTCTGATCGCAGATGCCTTCGGTCATCACGTGCCGAAGGGCTACATCTACTCGGCCATGGCTTTCTCGGTGATGGTTGAAATGCTCAATCTGCGCATGCGTTCCAGGCAGGTTATCAAGGTGGAGCCGGTCAAGCTGCACGAGCCCTATGTGCGTGAAGTACGCAACGAGGGCCAGCAGTGACGGCGCCCTTCGGGCGCCTCACTCCCGATTTCATCCTCTCCGCGGTGGAGGCTGCCGGCCTCCGCTGCGATGGCCGGCTGCAGACACTCAACAGCTACGAAAACCGGGTCTACCAGGTGGGCATAGAGGACGATGTCCCACTGATCGCCAAGTTCTACCGGCCTGAACGCTGGAGCGACGCAGTCATCCTGGAAGAGCACACCTTTCTCGCCGAACTGGCTGAAGCGGAAATCCCCGTGGTGCCGGCGCTCCCCATCGACAGCCGGACCCTGCACCACGTCGAGGGCTTCCGGCTGACCCTGTTCCCCCGTCGAGGTGGCCGAGCACCAGAACTGGACCGGCCAGAAGTCCTGACATGGCTCGGGCGCTTTTTGGGCCGTATCCACGCCGTTGGTGCCCGCGCACCCTTCGCCCACCGCCCCACCCTGGATATCCACAGCTTCGGTGAGGAACCCCGGGACGCGCTGCTGGCCTCCCCCTTCCTGCCCCACGAACTGAGAGTCACCTGGCAGTCGGTGGTGGAGCAGGCTCTCGAGGGCATCCGGGACAGCTACGAGCGGGCGGGTCCGCAGCCCTTGATCCGGCTCCATGGCGACGTACACGGCGGCAACGTGCTCTGGACCGACGCCGGGCCCCACTTCGTGGATTTCGACGATGCCCGTAACGGCCCCGCCGTCCAGGACCTGTGGATGCTTCTGTCCGGAGATGCCCAGTCCATGGCACGGCAACTGGACAGCGTGCTGGAAGGCTACGAACAGTTCGCCGACTTCAATCCGGCCAGCCTGCACCTGGTGGAAGCCCTGCGCACCCTGCGCCTGATCCACTACGCCGCCTGGATTGCCCGGCGCTGGGACGATCCGGCCTTTCCGGCTGCCTTCGGCTGGTTCGACAGCCCCCGCTACTGGCAGGAGATGATCCTGGCCCTACGGGAGCAGGTCGCTCTGATGGCCGAAGGAGAGCTGGTCAGACTGTGCTGACGCTCAGGGCATACCCTCCTGCCCCTGGAAGCTGCCGTCCCTGAAGGCCTCCAGCAGCCTGCGCATCCGTCCCGCGTCCTCTTCGGTGAAACCCTGTTTGAAATCCGTCAGCACCAGCCGGGCGCGGGTCGGCCAGTTGCCAGGCGCATCATCCACGGCCAGCCACTGGGCATTTGGCCCACGGCGATCCAGCCACTGACGGGCCTCCCGCTCGCGCAGGCCATAAAGCTCATTGGGGTGGCGGGGAAAGATGGTCGGAGAACAGTCGATCACCCTGGAGCGGATGTCTTCTGAAAACCGGGCAGAGAGCTTGTGCAGGGAGAACAGGGTGCGCCAGTCGGAAGCGATGATGACCCGGGTTTCCGGGTACTCCCGCAGCACGGACTCGACCAGGGGGAGGCAGCGAAAATCCTCTGCCTCCCCCCAGGGATGGGTGACCCCGTCAAAATCGAGGAAGACATAAACGGGATTCAGGGAAGCCCCTGGAGACTGGAGGTTTTCGGCCATTGTTTGATGCATCGCAACAAAAAAGCTATGGAAAGAAGGAAACTTGCCATTAAGCAAAAAATGACCGCGTAACAGTAAGCCTGGATTATTCTAGTTTGTGCAGGTTGCTGCAGCGCAGTATTTTTCTCTACCCAACGGAGCTCGCAATATGAAACCAATCATCAACCTTGAAGGCAAAGTGGGCCTGATTACCGGCATCGCCAACGAAAAGTCCATTTCCACCGGCGTGGCGGAAGCCTGTATCGAGGCCGGAGCCAAGGTCATCATCACCTACCAGAACGAAAAGACGCTGGCTTTCATCGAGCCCATCGTCAGCCGCCTGGGTGTCGAGGACGTGATGCTGCTCGACGTGACCAAGCCGGAAATCGTTGATGATGTGTTCGCCCAGATCGATGCCAAATACGGCAAGCTCGACTTCGCGATCCACTCCATGGCCTTCGCCAAGCGTGATGACCTGCACGGCCGCGTGGTGGACACCTCCGCCGACGGCTTCGCGCTGGCGATGGACGTGTCCACCCACTCCTTCCTGCGCCTGGCCCGCAAGGCCGAACCCCTGCTCGAGAAAGCCGGCGGCGGCTCACTGATCACCATGACCTACCTGGGCAGCGAGAAGGTCATCGCCAACTACGGCGTGATGGGTCTTTGCAAGGCTGCTCTCGAAGCGGCAACCCGCTACATGGCCTTTGAGCTGGGCTCCAAGAACATCCGCGTCAATGCCATCTCCCCGGGCCCGCTGATGACCCGCGCCGCCTCGGGCATTGCCGGCTTCGACGGCCTGATGGCCGCTGCAGTGGACCGCTCCCCGCTGCACCGCCTGGTGACCCCGGAAGACGTCGGCGCCCTGACCGCCTTCCTGATCTCCGACGCTGGCCGCAACATGTCCGGCGGCGTACATTTTGTGGACGCCGGCTACAACATCATCGCGTGATCCCTGTCGATCAACCATGATCGACAACCACCCCGCCCATCCGGTCGAGGCAGGCAGCATGTCCCGCCTGCCAGATCCGGTGCCGGCACACCCCCTGCTCGACGGACTACCGGAGCTCGGGCGGGGGGAGTCCTCTGTCGTGCTCGACCCGGGCGATGGTCAGCGCGTCTTCAAGGTGGTCAGTTCCCCAGCCGATTACTTCTACCTGGCTGCCGAGGATCGACCTCAGGGTCTGCACTTCCCCCTCCTGATCCACGACCATGGTGTGATCGGCAAGGCCAGCAACGGCTATTCCTTCCGGCTGCTTGAGATCGAGCGCCTGCACCCGGTTTCCGGCCCCACCGAAACCCTCGCCCACCAGTTGTCCGCCGCCTACTGGGAAGGATGCGAGAAATGGGCCAACATGGGGATGAACCGGGGTCGTCTGGCGCTCTACCATCTTACCCGGGAACCGCCCCCCGGGCTGCCAGACAGCCTGATCCAGGCTCTTTCGGCCTTGTCCGACTTCATCGAGGAGTACCCGGTGGAGCCGGACATCCTCAACCCCAGCAACCTGATGATGCGGGCCGACGGTACCCTGGTGCTTTCCGACCCGGTGTTCCTGCCCTGAGAAGCCGGGCCGGAAACCTCCGGAGCCCCGGCCGCCGGGGAACACTCCCTCAGATCACCGCATCCTTCACTTCGCCGCCCAGCACCTCCAGCAGCGCCGGAATAAGGCGGGAGAGCTCCCCGCTCATCAGGGCGAAATCGGCCTCCATCTGCATGTCGGCAGCGTCCGCCTGACGCTCGGCCTCTTCCTTGATCACATCCAGGAAAGCCACCCGCTTGATCTCCATCTTCTCGGTGAGGATGAAACTGATCCGGTCGTCGAAAGTCAGCGCCAGCCGGGTGGGCAGCTTGCCGGCAGCCAGGTGGTCCTGGACATCCTGTCCGTCCAGGGTGTGACGTACATAACGCACAGCCGCCTTCTCGTCGGTCACGGCCCGCAGCTCGCAGTCCTGGTCGATGGTGAAATTGCCCTTGGCCTCGTTCGCCAGCAGCCACTCGGTCATCACCGACACGGGCGACAGCTCGGTCTTGACCATCTTGACCGGGAGCTCGTCCAGAGTGTCGCGCAGGGCATCCAGCATTTCCTCAGCCCGGGCCGGACTAGCCGCATCCATCACCAGCCATCCCCCCACCGGATCGATCCAGCCGTACACCTTGCGTCGTCGGGTGAAGGCCCGCGGCAGCAACTCCTGCAGCACGGCCTCCTTGATCTCCTTCATCTGCTTGCGGCCGGGTTTGAAGCCCTGCTGGGCCTCGATCTGCTCGGCCTTGTCGGCGGCCACCTCATTGACCACCGACGAGGGCAGGAGCTTCTGCTCCACCAGCAGGCTGACCAGAAAATGCCCTCCCACAGCCAGCACGAAACGATCGTCCTTCGTAGGGGAGCTCCAGCCCCGGCTGGCCATGTCTTGGCTGCCACACGGAACGAAGGGCTTGGCCACCAGCTTGTCGTTGAGGGTTTCGAGGGTCAGACCCCAATTAACGGGGAGACGGTAGATCTGGAGATTGCGGAACCACATGAAGGAATGTCCGTTGCTGATATTCAAAGGGGGCGGCATTGTAGCCGTACAGGGCAGCCGCCGTGAAAGCGGATCCACCGTCCGTCACGAGGGCGTGACCGTCTGCCATCCGTTCTCGAAGACGACCGTCTCCAGCGGCATGCGCTGGGCCCAGTCATGGATCTCGAGCATCGGGCGGGGATAGAAGGCCTCCACATGGCCGATGCAGAGGATGGCCACCGGACGGGCACCCGGCGGCATGGCCAGCAGCTGGGCGAGCTCCACAGGGTCGAAGATGGAGACCCAGCCCAGGCCGATGCCCTCGGCGCGCGCCGCCAGCCACATGTTCTGGATCGCGCAGGCCACCGAGGCCAGATCCATCTCGGGCAGGGTCCGGCGACCAAAGACATGTTTCTCACGGCCGTCAGCCAGGGCAACCACCACCACCTCGCCCGCCTCAAGCAGACCCTCCACCTTGAGGCGCATGAAGTCTTCATCACGCTCGCCCAGAGCCCGGGCCGTGGCCTGACGCTCCACCTCGACCAGGGCGTGCATGCGCTCACGCAGGCCCCGGTCGGTGATGCGGATGAAGCGCCAGGGCTGCATGTAGCCCACACTGGGGGCATGGTGGGCCGCCCACAACAGGCGCGAGAGGAGGTCCGGATCCACCGGATCGGACCGGAAGTGGCGCATGTCGCGGCGCTCAGCGATCACCCGGTAGATCGCCGCGACGTCACTGTCGGGAAAACGATGGTTTTCAGCCATGATGGAATCGAAGAGAAATAGGGAATCAGGACCCGCCGGAAAAAGAAGGCTCAGTCCAGAGATGAGCCGCCAGTTTACCCCTCCAGGCGCCGGGCGCGGACCTTGCGGCCCTTGATCTTGCCCTCGCTCAGACCTCGCAGGGCCTGGGCAGCAGCAGCCCGCTCCACCGCCACGTAGGTGGATTGATCATTTACGTTGATCCGGCCGATCTGCCCGGCGGCCAGACCGGCACCTGCGGTCAACGCACCCATCACGTCACCGGGACGGATCTTGTCCTTGCGGCCGCTGAGGATCTGCAGGGTCACCATGGGAGCCTGTAAGGGGGGTGGGTTTTCGTCAAGCAGCCCATCCAGGGATTCCCACACGGGCTGAGTGCCCTGGGCTGCGATGATGGCGGCAACCCGGTTACGGTCGCCGGGGGCCACCAGACTCAAGGCCCAGCCTTCCTCGCCAGCTCGACCGGTACGACCAATCCGATGGACATGCACCTCGGGGTCCGGACTCATGTCCACATTGATGACCGCCGCCAGCCCGGCAATGTCCAGCCCCCGGGCGGCCACGTCGGTGGCCACGAGCACGCTGCAGCTGCGATTGGCAAAGCGTACCATCACCTGATCCCGTTCCCGCTGGTCCAGTTCGCCATGGAGCGCCAGAGCATCCACTCCCTCGGCGGTGAGGACGTCCACCAGATCGCGGCACTGCTGGCGGGTGTTGCAGAAAGCCAGGGTACTTTCGGGCCGGTAGTGCCGTAACAGCAAGCCCACCGCTTGCAGGCGCTGCCCGGGTGCCACCTCGTAGAAGCGCTGGCGAATCGTGTCCTCCGCATGCTGCTCGGGCAACTGGATGATCTGGGGCTGGCGCATGAACTGCCGGGCCAGACGCACCACACCCGGAGGATAGGTGGCGGAAAACAGGAGGGTCTGGCGCACCCTCGGACAGGCCCCGATCACCTGGGCAATATCCTCGAAGAACCCCATGTCCAGCATCCGGTCCGCCTCATCCAGCACCAGGGCGGTCAGACTCGCCAGCTGGAGGGAGCCCCGGGAGAGGTGATCCAGCACCCGTCCTGGGGTTCCCACCACCACGTGGGCACCGTGAGCCAGACTTTCTGCCTGCGGGCGAATGGGGGCTCCGCCGCACAGGGTAAGGATCTTGATGTTGTCCTCAGCGCGGGCCAGGCGGCGCAGCTCCTGGCCGACCTGCTCCGCCAGCTCCCGGGTCGGGCACAGCACGAGGGCCTGAACGTCGAACCGGCGCAGCTGCAGACGGGGCAGCAGGGCGAGGCCGAAGGCGGCCGTCTTGCCGCTGCCGGTACGGGCCTGGGCGATCAGGTCATGCCCGTCCAGGGCCACCGGCAGGGCCGCCGCCTGGATGGGCGTCATCGTGTGGTAACCGAGCCGCTCCAGGTTGGTCAGCACGGCGGACGGCAAGGCAAGAACGGAGAAGGGCTCCGGCGAGGAGGCCGCCGGAGGAGGAACAAGGATGGCATCGGGCAGGGTATCCAGGGAGACCATGTCCGGCAGCGGGGAGATTGGGGAAGTCATGCCGGATTATCGCGGAAACGCCCGCATCCGGGGGCGCTCAGTTCTGCAGTTCCCGCTGCCAGCGGGCCCGCTCCCGGGCCAGCCGCTCTTGAAGGCGGCGCTCTTCTTCTGCCTCAGCACGACGGGCGGCCTCTTCCTGCTGCCGTTTTTCCCGTTCGGCCTTGAGGCGGGCCGTTTCCTCAGCCTGGGCCAGGTCGGCAGAAACCTTGTCGGCATAGCGGGTACGCTCCTCCAGGGCACGCTGGCGCTGGTACTCCTCCTCTTTGCGCAGGCGCTCCTGCTGCTGTGCCTCATAGCGGCGAGCCGACTCCAGGCGCTGCTGGGCGGCGCGATTCTCCAGCTCGCGGATCTCATCCTCCGTAAGGTCGCCATAGGTCTGGCGCCGCTCGGCCTCCATCACCCGCTGCTGCATCTCGGCGGGCACCTCTCCGCTGGCCAGCCGGCCGGCCTGGCGGAAGGCAAACACCGAGAAAAAAATCTGGATCAGCATGCCGACGATCATCAGGCCGCCGATGGCGAAGGTCATGATGCGCAGAGGCGTCCATTTGACTTCGGCAATCTCCACCTTGATCGGGTGAAGGGGACTGGACAGGCCCGGCGGAACCTCGTCGCCAGATACATCGGAGCGCACGAAACCGCTTTCCGGGCGGGACGGGGCCAGCCGGGCGTCATAGGCGGCACGCCGCCCCGGGTCGGACAGGATCCAGGCAGCCTCACGGAGTGCCTTGATCCGGTTCTCCGCATCGGCCGGCGGCAGGCCATGGGCTGCGGACTGGTAGTGCGCAACACGGGCATCCCGGGCTGCGAGGATCTCGGCGACACTCGCCTGGGGGGACAGCCCCAGCAGATCGTACAGGGTGGATCGGGCCATGACGGGAACGTCAGGAAACAAGGATGGGCGAATTATAGCGAGGGGACCGCCCGATCCTCGGCAATACGTCCATCCACCAGACGCACGATACGATCACAACGGGCCGCCAGGCGGGGATCGTGGGTGACGATCAGGCAGGCACAGCGGGAATCCCGGTTGAATGCCCGGAGCAAGGCAAAGATCTCATCGGCAGTATGGGTGTCCAGGTTGCCGGTGGGTTCGTCCGCCAGGATCAGCCGCGGCCGGAGGGCCAGGGCCCGCGCGATGGCGACCCGCTGTTGCTGACCGCCGGACAACTGGGCCGGCTTTTTGTACGCATGGGCCTTCAGACCTACCGCATCCAGCAGTGCCAGGGCGTCCGCCTCGGCCTCCTCGTCCGCCACACCCCGGGCGATGATGGTAGGCATCATCACGTTTTCCAGGGCGGTGAAGGCCGGCAGCAGATGATGAAACTGAAACACGAAGCCGATGCTGCGCCCCCGCAGGGCCGTCAGCTCCGCCTCGGAGATGCGTGCGGTATCCCGCCCGCCGACGGACAGCCGCCCGCCGGTCGGACGCTCGAGCAGACCGATGAGGTTCAGCAGTGTGCTTTTACCCGAGCCCGAGGGCCCGATCAGCGCGGCAAACTCTCCTTCTTCCAGACGCAGGTCGATACCATGGAGCACCTCGGTTTCTACCGGAGTGCCCTGATTGTAGGCCTTGCGCAGGCCCGCCAGTTCGATGACTGCCGTCATGAGCGGATCGCCTGTACCGGATCCATCTTCGCCGCCCGCCGGGCCGGAATCAGGGCAGAGAGCAGTCCTACCAGAGTCGCCACCAGAGCCGCCACCAGGATGAAACGGAACTCCAGCTCAGCGGCAAAGAGGGGTTGTCCGTCCGCATTGCGGTAGATGGCCGAAAACACGTTGAGCAGCGTGAAGGCCAGCATGCTGCCAAAAATCGACCCGACGGCCCCCACCACCGCCCCCTGGATCAGGAACACCTGGAGGATCATCCCCCGGCTGGCCCCCATGGCCCGCAGGATGCCGATCTCCTTCTGCTTCTGGACCACGCTCACCACCAGCACGCTGGCGATGCCCAGGGCCACGATGATGACCACGAAACTGCGGATCAGGTTGTTGGAGACCGACTGATTGCGCAGCGCGGCCAGCAGCTGGGCGTTGGTCTGCATCCAGCTGTCCACGGTCAGGCCGGTGGCGCCCCGCAGCCGGTCGGCCACCGTCTGGGCCTCGAAGATGTCCGCCACGGTGACGTCCAGGTTGGATACGCCGCCCGGCAGGTCGAGCAGGCTCTGGGCCAGGGGCAGGGTCACGAAGACCCAGCGGCGGTTCAGGTCCTTGTTGCCGATGTCGAAGATGCCCCCCACCTGGAGCAGCTCGTCGCGGCCATTGGGAAAGGCCACCCGCAGCTTGTCATCCAGGCGCAGGCCCAGGTCCTTGGCCAGCTCGGTGCCGATCACCGTATGCGTGCCTTCCACCGCAAAGCGGCCCGCGACCATGTATTCCTCCATGCGCACGATGCGCCGGTAGCGTTCCGCATCCACGCCCATCAGGGCCACCGACTTGTTGGCCTGGCCGCGCACGGCAAAGGCGGGACCGGTGACCACCGGCGACACCGCCGTGACGCCGGGCATGCCGCCGGCCAGCCGGGCAATGTTCTCCCACTGGTCGATGGAGCGCAGGCGCTGGGCCCGAGGCTCGATGATGCTGGCGAACCCCTGGTCATCGATGGCCCGGCGATTGGCTTCCTCCAGGGGACGCAGCACCACATGGGCCTGACTGCCCAGCACCCGGTCCACGATCTGGTTCTGGAGCTGGGAGATGAGCTGGGTGAGGAAGACGATCACCGCCACCCCGCCGGTGGTGCCGGCCAGGATCAGGAAGGTCTGCATCCGTCCTTCCCGGAGGAAGCGCAGGGCCACCAGGGGCGCAAAGGGGAGACGGAATTTCACCGGGCCATACCCGAAGGCACCTGCAGGCCGTTCACCCGGGGCTTCGCGGCGTCCCGGATCCGCACCCGATCGCCTTCCAGGGCACCGCTGGTGGGCAGGATGACCTGCTCCCCTTCCGCCAGCCCCCGGGCAATCTCCACCTGGCCGACCCCCCTGAGCCCCAGCTCGACCTCCACCCGCACGGCCTGTCCGTCCCGGGCCACCAGCACCCAGGGCTTGCCCCCATCCGGCTCCCGCACCGCCTCGCTGGGCAGCACCAGCGCCGATTCACGACGACCGGTGAGCGTTTCCACCGAAACGGTCATGTCCGGGCGCAGGAAGTCCGGCGGAGCGGCAATCCGGAAGCGGGTCTCGACCGTCCCCCGCTGGGGATCCACGGCGGGGGCCAGGTAATAGAGCTCCCCGTCGAAGGGCTGGCGGGGATAGGCGTCGGCCACGCCCCGAGCCGCCTGCCCTAACCGCAGCAGGCGCAGGTTCTTCTCGTCCACGGTGGCGTAGATGCGGGTTTCGCCGGCTTCAGCCAGTTCGAGCAACACCTTTCCAGCGGTCGCCACGTCACCGGGTTCCGCCTTGCGGGTCAGCACCAGCCCGTCGGCCGGCGCCGTGAGGATCAGTTGGGCCGCCCGGGCCTGGGCATTGAGGCGTTGTGCCCTGGCCTGCTCCACGCGGGCGCGGGCCGCCTCCCGCTCGGTGCCGCCGGCCTCCTGGGCCGCCAGCTGGGTACGGGCAGTGTCGAGGGCGGCCAGGGCGTTGTTGTGATTGCGCAGGGCATCATCCGCCCGGGCCTGAGCATAGAAGCCCTGGGCCACCAGCCGCCGGGCCCGCTCGGCCTCGGCCCCGGCCACCCGGGCATTGGCTTCAGCCTGGACCAACTGCTGGGCGGCCAGGGGCCGGCCCAACCGGTCGATCTGCAGGAGTCGTGCTTCCGCCTCGGCCAGGGCCGCGCTGGCCTGAGCCACCAAGGCCTCTGCGTCGTCGGCACGCAGGCGTACCAGCACCTGCCCCGCCCGGACCCGGTCGCCTTCCCGGACGTGCACCTCCAGCACCGTCGCGGCCAGGGGGCTGCCCAGCGCAATACGGGCAGGGGTGGCGATGCGCCCGGTGGCGACCACGGACTGGGTCAGCGGCGCCTTGACGACCCGGACCACCTCCACAGGACGACCCTTGGGCCAGAGCAGCGCCCCAGCCAGCACCGCAGCGGCCAGGGCCAGTACCAGAATGAGGGAACGGCGCGTCATGCCGGCTCGGCCAGAAGCTTCTCGAGGAGAGCGTGCAGCTTGGTGAAATCCGGCTCGCCCAGGTACTTCTGAACGATCCGCCCCTGCTTGTCGAGCAGGAAGGTAGTGGGGGTCAGACGCACGTCCTCGAAGCCCTTGGCCGCCTGTCCGGTGACATCCAGGGCAATGGTGAAGGGCAGCCCCTTCCGGGCGGCAAAGTTGCGGACATACTCGGGCGGATCGTAGTCCATGGCGATGGCGACGGTCTCGAAGCCCTTGGGCGCGAACTTGAGGTGGGTCTCTGCCAGCTTGGGCATCTCGGCCACACAGGTGGTGCAGGTGGTGGCCCAGAAATTGACCAGCACCACCTTGCCCCGCAGGGAGGAGAGCTGGACGGTCCGGCCATCGAGGGTGGTGTAGCCCACATCCGGCGCTGCCGGCTTGCTGCAGGCACTGAGGAAAGCCAGGAGGAGGACAGCGACGCCGAAACGCGTGATAGCCTTGAGTGACATTGTGTTGTTTAACCGGAAGAGGAGGTGTGCCGTGCGTGGAATTCTGAAAGCTTTGCTGCTGCTTGTCATCTGTGGCCAGGCATGGGCCCTCGGCCTGGCTGATCTGACCGACAAGGACGCCTCCGGCGGACTGCGGGAAGCCCTGTCCCAGGGCGCATCCAAAGCCGTGGGACAACTCGGCGCCGAGGGAGGTTTCCTGAACAATCCCAAAGTGAAGATCGGCTTGCCCGACAGCCTGGCCCCGGTGGAAACCATGCTGCGAACCATGGGGCGCGGCAAGGACCTGGATACCCTGGTGAGCACCATGAACCGGGCCGCCGAGCAGGCTGTTCCCAAAGCCCGGCCGTTGCTGGTGGCGGCCATCAAGAAAATGAGCGTAGAGGATGCCAAGAAGATCCTTGCTGGGGGTGACGACGCCGCCACCCTCTACTTCAAGGACAAGACCTCGGCGCAGTTGATGAGCGAATTTCTGCCCACGGTGAAGGAATCCACCGACAAGCTGGCCCTGTCCGCCCAGTACAACAAGCTCGCCAGCAAGGCCGGCCAATTCGGTCTGGCAGGGGGCGACGACCTGAAGATCGAGAATTATGTGACCCGCAAGGCCCTGGACGGTCTGTTCGTGATGATTGCCGAAGAGGAGCGGGCCATCCGCAAGGACCCGGTGGGTGCAGCCGGGAGCCTGGCCAAGAAGGTCTTTGGCGCCATCGGTCAATAAACGCCTCTCCCCTTCTGCGGCTCCCGGACGACGGGGCTGCAGGAACCCCCCATCCTCGCCCACGTCCAAAGGGCATAAGAACGAGGAGGCACGCCCATGACCACGACCGTCAGCCGTATCCCTTCCTACCTGTCCGCCGAACAGCTCGGCCCCTGGGAGACCTTCCTGGTCCAGGTGGAGCGGGTGGCGCCCCACCTGCCGGCGGACCTTCAGCCCCTGATCCCCATCCTGACCCGCCCCACCCGGGCCCTGATCGTCAACGTGCCAGTCCGCCTGGACAACGGGGAAATGGCCCACTTCGAGGGCTACCGGGTCCAGCACAACCTGGCCCGGGGCCCCGGCAAGGGGGGAATCCGCTACCACCCGGACGTGACCCTGCCGGAAGTGATGGCCCTGTCTGCCTGGATGACGGTCAAGAACGCGGTGGTGAATGTGCCTTTTGGTGGCGCCAAGGGTGGCGTTCGGGTGGACCCGCGCCAGCTCTCCACCGCCGAACTGGAACGCCTGACCCGTCGCTACACCAGCGAGATCCACATCCTGCTGGGCCAGGACAAGGATATCCCCGCACCAGACATCAACACCAACGAGCAGGTGATGGCCTGGCTGATGGACACCTACTCGATGAACGAGGGACGGACCTCCATGGGCGTGGTCACCGGCAAGCCGGTGAGCCTGGGCGGCAGCCTGGGTCGCCGGGATGCCACGGGCCGGGGTGTGTTCGTAAGCACCGCCGAGGCGGCTCGCCGCCTGGGCCTGGACATTGCCGGCGCCCGGGTCGCCATCCAGGGCTTCGGCAACGTGGGCGAGGCTGCAGCCCGCCTGTTTTCCGATGCCGGCGCCCGCATCGTCGCAGTCCAGGACAGCAGCGGCACCATCGCAAATCCGGCCGGCCTCGACGTGCGGGCCCTCAAGACCTGGAGCACCGCCCACCAGGGCGTGGCGGGAGCCCCCTTCGGAGAGCAGATCGATGGGGACAGCTTCTGGAGCACAGACGCGGAAATCCTCGTGGCGGCAGCCATGGAGAACCAGATCCACCCCGCCACCGCCCGACGCATCCGGGCCCGGATCCTGACCGAAGGCGCCAATGGCCCCACCAGCCCGGAGGCCGACCTGATCCTCCAGGACCGGGGCATCACGGTGATCCCCGACGTGCTGGCCAACGCGGGGGGCGTCACGGTGAGCTACTTCGAATGGGTGCAGGACATCAGCGCCTTCTTCTGGAGCGAAGACGAAATCAATGCCCGGCTGGAACGCATCATGAAGGAGGCCTTCTCCGCAGTCTGGGAGACAGCCACGGCCAAGGGGATCAGCCTCCGGACCGCCGCGTTCGTGCTCGGATGCGATCGGGTGCTGAGGGCCCACAAGGTACGGGGACTTTATCCCTGATGTAACACGGTGGTCATCTCGGGGCCGCATTCTGGTGGACACGCCTCCGTGGCCGGTCCCCACCGGCCTGAACAGACCCCAGCCTGGCCACCGTGCTGCCCACCTCCCCTGCCTATGGCTCCGACCGATCGGGGCTCATCTCCGGTTTCCTGTTCCGCCCGGGTACGGCGGGCATTCCCCTGGATACGGGAATGGCTGCGCACTGGCTGCGCGCTACCCGCCCCGAAGAGGACGGCGCCTTTGCCTGGTTCCACTTCAACCTGGCCAATGCGGCGACCGAACGCTGGCTGAAGGAGCATCTGGGGGAGATGGAGGCCTTCTTCGACGCCCTCCATGAAGGCTCCCGCTCCACCCGGATCGAGTACGCCCACGACGCCCTGATCGCAGTCGTGAACGATGTCCTGTACGAGTTCGACTTCGAGCCTTCCCAGATCGCCACCCTGTGGGTGGTGGCGGACGAGCGCACCCTGGTAACCGCCCGCCTGCAGCCCCTGCGCTCCATCGACCGGCTCCGGGCCGCCGTGCGCCGGGGCGAGACCTTCGACACGCCGGTGGCACTGCTGGCCCACCTGCTGCGGGATCAGGCCGATGTGCTGATCCAGATAGTGCGGCTGGCTACCGCCCGGGTGGACGACGTGGAAGACACCCTGCTGGCCGAGCGGATCCAACGCAGCCGTGCCAAGCTGGGAGCCCTGAGACGGGTACTGGTCAGGCTGCGAAGGCTTCTGGCGCCGGAACCCGGCGCCCTGTTCCGCCTGCTCAACCAGCCGCCCGCCTGGATCTCCACCGAGAATGTGGCCGAGCTCCGCCATGCCACCGAGGAATTCTCCGCCGTCCTGGCCGACATGACAGCCCTCCAGGAACGCATCAAGCTGCTACAGGAAGAGATCGCCGCACGGGTCACCGAGGAGACCAACCGCAGCGTGGTGGTCCTGACCCTGGTCACCGTGCTGGCACTGCCCATCAACATGATTGCCGGTCTGCTGGGCATGAACGTGGGCGGGATCCCTCTTGCCGAGGACGGCCACGGCTTCTGGATCATCGTGGCGATCATCGCCAGCTTCACGGGCCTCGCCGCCGGCTGGGTCTTCCGGCGCCGCCAGGAAGACTAGCGGCGGATCGGCGGGCGCTTGGGATGATTCTTGGCGATCAGCTTCCAGGCCACACCCAGCACATCATCTCCCCGGGACACGGCCTTCCTGGGCAGGCTCAGGAGATCGTCCTCCGGCGTGGCAGCGGCCCGCTCACAGGTGGTACCGGTCACATAGCCCGCCTCGGCCGCCGCGCGGACGGCCCGGAGGTCGTGGCTGCCGTAGGGATAGCAGAAATGATCGACCCGCTGGCCCAGGAGATCCTCCAGCACCCGCTTGCTGGTGACCATCTCGTCGGCGATGCAGGCATCGTCCTGCTGAGCCAGGCGCAGGTGGCGGTGGGAATGGGAGCCGACGGTGAAGCCCAGGTCCCGCACCTCCCGCAGCTGGGCAGCGTCCATCAGGGGCGCCGGTGCCGGACCAACTCCCGCATCCCAGCGGGAAGTGGCGCCCACAAGGCCGCTCACCGCATAGACGGTCGCCGGATAGCCATGCTCCAGTAACACCGGAGCGGCATTTTCGAGAAAATCCACATAGGCGTCGTCGAAGGTCAGCACCAGGGGCTTCGCCGGCAGGTCATGCTCTCCCCGCAGCCCCGCCACCGCCTGGTCGAGGCTGAGCACCGAATAGCCCAGCAGCCGGAACATCCGCATCTGGGCCCGGAAGCGGGGCAGATGGCAATACAGGGCGCCATGGGCCTTCACCCGTCCGGGGAAATTCCCCACCCGGTGGTACATCAGGATATGGACCCGGCTCATCGGACGCAGGCCTCCTGGTACACCGCCACTGTCTTGTCAAACATGACGTCCTCCGTAAACCCCGTCTCGAAGCGCTGACGGGCCCGGCGCCCCAGGGCAGCCCGGCGGGCAGGGTCAGTCAGCAAGGGGGCGATCACCTCGGCCAGGGCAACCGGGTCGTCCGGCGGGACGAGACAGCCACTGCGCCCCTCTTCCACCACCTCACCAATGCCGCCCACCGTGCTCGCCACGATGGGCAGGGAACAGGCGGAGGCCTCCAGCAAGGTCAGGGACAGGGCCTCCCGGCGGGAGGGGGCCAGCAACAGGTCGGCGGCGGCCATCAGGGCCGGGACATCTTCCCGCAGGCCCAGGAAGCGGACCCGCTCCGCCAGCCCGAGCTCCCGGGCCAGGGCCTGAACCCGCGGCCCCAGATCCCCATGATGATCCCCCGCCAGCAACAGGGTCCAGCGCTGGTCCCGCAATCGGGCAAGGGCCTGGAGGACCGTATCGTGTCCCTTGGCCGGAACGATGCGGGCGGCCATCAGCAGGCAGGGCTCCTCATCGCCCAGCCCCAGGCCGCGGCGGGTCAGGGCCCGGACATCGGCGGGCAGGCCCGCAGCAATGTCGGCGATGCCATGATGCACCATGCGGATGCGCTCCGGGGCATAGCCCTCCCGCTCCAGAAACCGGCCTACCGCCCCCGAGACGGCGATGATCCGGTCGGCCCGGCCAAAATGCTTCCCGGCATTGTCCGAGTGGGCCGTGGCCACGTTGGGCATACGTGCCAGGCGCGCCGCCCAGCCGGCATACCAGGCGCCCCGGGTCAGGTGACCGTGAATCAGGTCAGCCTGGATGCGATGGGCATGACGGGCAAGGCGCACCAGGGAAGGCAGATCGTAGAGCCCCATCAGGGGCAAATCGATGCCGGCGAAACCGTCGGCCTGCAACTGCTGGCCGAGCCAGCCGGCCAGCGGCCCGGCATAGTGGCAGTCATGGCCCCGCGCCCGCAGGCCACGCATCAGCTGCAGCGCATGACGCTCGGCGCCACCGCTCTTGAGGCTGCGCAGGACGGTGATGATCCTCACTGGCCCAGCACCTGACGATAGACGGCGAGGTTCCCCTCGACCATCCGGTCGATGGAGAACTCGGCGAGGATCCTGTCGCGGCCCGCATCGCCGTACTGGTGCCGCAGGAGCGGATCGGCAGCGAGGCGGTCGATGGCATCGCCGAGGGCGGCTACGTCCCCCGGCGGGCAGAGGAGGCCCGTCACCCCGTCAAGAACCGCTTCCGGGAGTCCGCCAGCCCGGCTGGTGATGACCGGAACCCCGGCAGCGGCGGCCTGGAGCAGGGACACGCCCAGCCCCTCCATCTCGGCCGGATGCACCAGCATGTCGATCCCGCCGATCCAGCGGGCCAGGTCGTGGCGGAAACCGGCAAAATGGACCACCCCCTCCAGATGCCGGGCCACCACATCGGCCCGCAGCTCGGCCAGCAGGGGCCCCTGGCCGAAGACCAGGACATGGAGCTCCGGGTAGTGTTCGACCAGGGCCGGCAGGGCTGCGAACAGGTAGCGATGACCCTTGCGGGGGATCATCTGGGCCACCACCCCGATCACCAGTGCATCCTGGGGGAGCCGGAACTCGGCCCGGAAGGCCTCGTGGTCCACAGGCGCCAGAAAGGGCGTCGGATCCACCGCACTGCGCACGCAGCTCACCTTCTCCGGAGCCAGGCCCTCCTCGAGCAAGACCTGGCGGATACCTTCGGAAATGGTGATCACATGGTCATAAAGACGGTATTTGAGGGCCACGGCCCAGCGGGACTCCGGGTTGTCCACCCGCCGGGACAGCACGCAGGGCACGCCGCAGAGGCGGGCCGCCAGGGCACCCCAGGTATCGGCACCCCGACGGCTGTGGAGATGGACCAGATCGGGCTTTTCCCGACGGATCAGACCGGCCAGCCGGAAGAGCATGCCCACGTCCCCGTCACCCCCCATCCTGATGGCCACGACCCGGGCGCCCGCCGGTGCCTGGCGGGCCATCTCGCTCCCCACGGGACAGGCCAGCACCGTCTCGACACCCCGGCCCGCAAGGCCCTCGGCGATGTACTGGACCTGGCGAGCCCCCCCGTAGAGGTGCTTGCCGGCTTCCACATGAAGGATCTTCATCGGACAGTCTCCGCAAGAAGGCGCCGGGCGTGGTCGACGACCATGGCCGGCGTGATGTCCCTAAGGCAGGTGAACCTGCCAGCACAGGTGGGACGCCGCCGGCAGGGGGAGCATTCCAGCCCCAGCCAGATCACGCAGCCATTCGACCGCCCGGTGTCCCGGTAGGGGCAGGTGGAACCGAAGAGGGCCACGGTGGGCGTGTTCACCGCCGTTCCCATGTGGGTCAGGCCCGTATCCACGCCCACCAGCAGGGCCGCCTGGGCAATCACGGCGGCCGCTTCGGGCAGGCGGGTCTGACCCGCCAGGTTGACGATACGCGGGTCGGCTGCGGCGATGCGTGCCGCTGCATCCCCGTCGGCCGGTCCGCCGAGGATCACCGGGGTCAACCCGGTGGCCTCGATCAGGCGCGGCGCCAGCGCCTGCCAGGCATCCTCGAACCAGTGCTTCTGGGGGCGGGTGGTGAAGGGTGCGAAAACCGCAAAACGCCGGGACTGCAGGCCATGTTCGGCCAGTTTGCGCTGAACGGCCACACGGGTAGCCGACCCCACGGTCAGGGTAGGCAGGAAAGGACCGGCGTCATAACCCATCTGCTCCGCGAGGTACTTGTACTCGGATCCGATCCGGACCGGGTCCCCGCCCCGGGGAATGACCCGGCTCATCAGCCACTGGCTGCCCTCCCGGGAGCCCAGGCCGATCCGCTCCCGGGCACCGGAAAGCCAGGTGAGAAAGCCGCTTTTCAACAGCCCTTGCAAGTCCAGAGCCACATCAAACGCCCGGGCATGGAGCGCCTGGCGCAATTCACGAACCTGGCGCAGCACGGCCAGCCGCTGGCCTGACCTCCAGAGCCGCACCCACTCGGCCTTGGACCAGGGAATCACTTCGTCGATATGGGGGTCCGCCTGCAGCAACTCATGAATGCCCGGCTCCACGAGCCAGGCGATATGGGCATCCGGATGGGCACGGCGGATCGCCCCCGGCAGGGCCGAGGCGAACACCACGTCACCAATGGCGGACGTACGGACGATGAGGATGCGCATCAGACCGCCCCCAGCTCGGCCAGGCGGGCCAGCACCGCATCCACCGTGATGGCCGCCATGCCCTCGCCCACCAGGCTGTGGAGCAGGGGATCATGGGCTAGAGGGGGGGTGACCCCGAACAGACCCAGGGCCGGCACGCCATTCGCCACCGCCATGTTGAGCACCCCGGTATCGTTGCCAGTGCAGAACTGGCAGTACCGCAACAAGGCTGCGGAGCGCTGCACCGAGGCCTGGGCCGACACCATGACCCGCGACCGCAGTGCGGCCGGAACGGCTGCCACGATGGCCTCCGCCGCCGCTTTTTCGGCCGGTCCCCCCAGCAGGATCACACTGCCTCCCCGGGCGACAAGGGCCGCCGCCAACCCGGCAAACCTGTCCGCCCCCCAGTTCTTGCGAGCCTCGGAGGTGCCGATGGAAAAGGCGACCCGGGGCACCGGCAAGTCCGCCAGATCCTGGCGGGCAAGGGTCAGCGCCTGCTCGAGCACGGCCATCCGGGGCACCACTGGCCCTTCCACCCAGCCCTGGGCCACAGCAAAGGCCGTTGCCTCCGGGTACACCCAATTACCCGGCCCCGCATGGGGCCGGATGTACGGCGGCGCATTGAGCAACAGGCGTTCAAAGCGGAAGAAGCCAAAACCCGCCCGCACCGGAATGCCTGCCAGAAGCGCCAGGAGCGCATAGCGCGCCCGGCCGGAAAAGATCACGATGCGCTCGAACCGCCTGGCCCGTAGCGCGCGCAGGAAGGCCAGCTGGCCCGCCAAACCATCATGGCGCCCCACGCGCCTCTCGCTCTTGCGGGGTTTGCGGTCGTACTCGATCACTTCGTCGATGCAGGTCTCGGCGGCAAGCAGCTCAGCCGCCCGGCAGGACGGCCGGGCAATCACGCTGATCCGCCCACCGGCGCTGGTGGCCGCGATGGCCCGCAGATAGGGCACATGCCAGACAAGGTCACCAATGCCGCTGCGGTGATGGACGACAACGGTACGGGGCAAGGGGGCGTGCAGGCTCAAGGGAAAGCGACCCGGAAGACTCCAGGCTGGATGATGGACGACAGGCCTCTATTTTGCCCCATTCCCCTCGCCCCGTCCGGACAGAAAGCGTCACACACACCCTGTCAGGGCATTTGCGCTACGCTAGTGATCCCGTTCCCTCTGGCCACCACCATGCTTGATCTCTCCAGCATCAGCCTGCTGTGTCTGGATACCCGTCACCCGGATCTGGCCCTCATGGCCATGCAGCGCTGCCTGGCAAGCGCCCGGTTTCACGAGGCGGTCCTGCTCACCCGGGAAGACTACGTCAGCCCGGACCCGCGCATCTGTGCCCAGGGCATTCCACCCCTGCGGCATGTGGCGGATTATTCCCACTTCATGGTCAAGGCGCTGGGCGCCCATTTTTCCGGAGAGCAGGTGCTGGTGGTGCAATGGGACAGCTTCATCATCGAGCCCGGGGCCTGGGATCCGGCCTTCCTTGCGTACGACTATATCGGCGCCCCCTGGCCCCACAAGGCCCAACCGGTGGGCAACGGAGGGTTTTCCCTGCGCTCCCGAAAACTGGTGGATGCCCTCCAGGATCCGGAAATCCGGGAATGCCAGCCGGAGGACTACGCCATCTGCGAGCTCTACCACGAGTTGCTGGCACGCCGCCACGGCATCCGCTTCGCGCCACGGGCGCTGGCGGACCGGTTCGCCTTTGAGCTTGAAGCCCCCGCCCAGCCGACCTTCGGCTTCCACGGCCTGTTCAACTTCCACCGGGCCCTGCCGGAAGCGGAGCTGATGGCCTGGCTGGAACAGGCTCCACCGGGACCGCTGCTGTCCATGCAGGGCCGTCGTCTGCTGAAAAACCTGATCGCCACCGGCCGTCACCGGGAAGCCCGCGTCCTGCTGGACATCCGCAACCAGGGGGGACTGGGGAGACGGCTGGACACCCTCAAACTGCGGGCCCGGCTGGCCCTGGGCCGCCTGAAGGGCTGAAGGATCGTCACCCCCGCAGCGGAGTCTGGGGATGGGCACCGGCCGCCAGAATGGCCAGCAGGACGCAGAACACCAAAGTACCGAGGGAAGACGCAAACATCGATCCCAGACTGGCAAAGAGGAACTCGGCCGCCACCAGCATCAGCCCCCAGGTGGCAAACAGCCTTCCCTCCGGACTGCCGCGGCGGCGCAGCGCGAGGAAGTGAGCGGACAGCCCCCACCAGAAGGCCACGAGGACCAGCGTCCCCACCAGGCCAGTCATGGTGAGGTGATCGATGAGCAGGTTGTGCAGGCCGCTGAAGGTCGCCAGCACCGGAGGCAGGGTCCCGGCGGCCACCGCTGCGGCCACCACCGTCCGGAAGTTGGCCAGGCCGATACCCATCAGCGGATGAGCGAGAAACTGCTCCCAACCCCACTGCCAGCTGAGGAGGCGCAGGCCGATGGACGTCTCCCGCGCCGCAGGAGAAGCCGGATCAGCCTGGTAGGCCTGGACCTCCGCCAGGGCCTGCATGAGGCGCTCCCGGACAAAGTCGCTGGCTGCCAGACCGGCCACCGCCATCAGCACCAGGCTAGCCGCCAGCCAGGCCTTGCGACGTCGGGCCAGCCCCTGCTGCTCCACCAGCAGGGCCATGACCGGCAGGGCTACCCAGGCGGAACGGGTTTCCGATAGGAGGGCTGCCACCAGGCCTCCTGCCGCCCCGGTCACACAGAAGAGGCTCAGCGCCCGGGCATGAACCGGGGGAGACCATGCCACCAGCCCCACCAGAATGACCATCGCCGCCACTGCACTGTAGTTGCCGAAGGGCCCCGGGCTGGAGAAGACCCCCAGAGGCCGGCCCGTCTGCAGCGCCAGCAGGGTGCTGCCACCCACGCCGGCGCTGGCCAGGGCTGCAATGGTGCCGGCAATCAGGCCCGCCAGGGCCAGCCCGATCAGGAGCACCTCCCGGGACAGGCCGCCCCGGCGCACCAGCCAGTAGACCGGAATGGCCGCCAGCAGATGGGCCGGCCGCTCCAGGAAGCGCTCGTTCCATCCCAGGGCCAGCATGTTGCCCACATACGCCACGGGCAGGATCGCCATGAGCAGCATGAATTGGCGGTCCATCCTGTCCAGGAAACGCCCCGGCAGCATCCCGGCGACAAGCCCGCCGAGGACCATCAGCAGCGCCAGGCTACGGGCCCAGACCGCCGACAGCATCAGGCCACCCAGGAACAGAAGGACCAGCCAGGGCAGGGCCCGGGTCAGCAGGGCCTCAAGCCGCATCGTGGAACTCGACCCCGGTGGCGCGGAAGGCCTCTTCCATCTGCCGCTTTTCCTCGGCCGACTTGAAGCGCACCCGATCCCACCCGAAAGCCACGACCCGGGTACTGGCCGGGCTGACCTGGCGGGCAAAGACCAGGGCGCTGGAACGAACGCCCACCACCGCCGCATAGGAGGTTCGGGCCAGATGCATCTCCAGAGCTTCGTCCAGGGTCAGGACCTCATGATCCGGATGCCTGAGCTCCTGCTCCGGATCCTTCGGATGCCCCTTGTAAAACACCTGCCGGATACCCTGAGCGGCCAGCCAGGCATGAATCCGGTTAGCGACCGCATCCCGGTCTGCAGGGGTCATCAGCCCGGCTCCCGCCAGGGGCTGACCCACCACCAGTGCCGTTTTTCCTGCAGAGGTCACGGCTTGCCCCGCCATGGGGGTCACCAGCGGTGGCAACACCACCGCTTTGTCGAGGGGATACTCATGGGGCAGGCCGGAAATCACGTAGATCCGGTCACAAAAGGGAGCATCGGACCCGATCCGGTCGCCGGAGAAGCACCAGTAATCCAGCTCCGGCGCCACCAGCCGGCGAAGCTTGCGCACATGCTGGGCCAGCCGCTTGGCAAGACTGAGGGGATACCGACGGATGCTGATGATGCCGTCGGGCAGGATGCGGGCGCGCATCCGGCGGGCACCGCAGGCCCGGGGCAGCGCCCGCAGGAAATAGTTGATGGCTTCGGTATCGAAAACGGCGCTATGGATGTGCAGGCTCTCGCACCGCCCCACCAAGCCGGCCACCAGGCGGATGTTGGCCCGCTGGCGGCGCAGCCGCCCGAAGGGGCCGGGCATGGGCTCCCAGCGCGGCCAGGGCATGTAACTGGAGGCATCCCAGTCGGCCTCCCGGACGATGGGTGTCACACCCGGCTTGTACCAGACGAGTACCTGACGGGCTCCAGCCTCAAAATTTTCGGCAATCCGCCGGGCCGCCAGATACTGAAGGGGCGAAGCGACGAAATACAGGGCCACCCGGCCGCCGGTGAGGGAGTAGTCTGCCTTGGACATGGCCTCAGTCTCCATCCGGGGTCAGTTGCTCACCGCTGGCCAGCAACCGGGCGTAGGCCTCGCCGCGGGCCACCAGCGCGTCGTGGCTGCCGGCCTCGACGATCCGCCCCTGCTCCATCACCACGATGCGGTCTGCATCGCGGATGGTGGACAAGCGGTGGGCGATGACGATCACGGTACGGTTCCGGCGCAGCTCCACCAGCGCCTCCTTGACGGCTCGCTCAGACTCGTTGTCCAAGGCCGAGGTGGCCTCATCAAGGAGCAGGATCGGCGCGTCCCGCAGGAAGGCCCGGGCAATCGCGATGCGCTGGCGCTGACCTCCGGAAAGCAGGCTGCCGTTGGGTCCAACCCGGGTGGCGAGGCCCTCCGGCAACTTGGCGATGAATTCAAGGGCATGGGCCGCCCGGGCTGCAGCCAGGATGGCGGCTTCGGACACATCCGGCCGGCCATAGGCGATGTTGGCGGCAATCGTGTCATCGAACAGTACCACCTGTTGTCCGACCCACCCCAATTGACTGCGCAGGTGTGCCAGCGGCAGGCGGGCCAGTTCAACGCCATCCAGCAGGATCCGGCCGTGAGTGGGATCGTAGAAGCGGGCGATCAGGTTGATCAGGGTGGTCTTGCCGCTGCCTGAGGCGCCCACCAGAGCCACCGTCTCGCCGGGGCGCACGCTCAGGTTGAAGCCCTGCAGCGCCGGATCGGCCTGGCCTGGGTAGTGGAATCCCACCTCCTCGAAGCGGAGCTCACCCCGGGCCCGGGGATGCTGCCCGGTCGCGGTGTCCACTTCGGGCGGCGTGTCCAGCAGTTCGAAAATACTCTGGGCGCCGGCCAGGCCCCGCTGGATCACCGCATTGATGTTGGTGAGGCGGCGGATGGGTTCGAAGAGCATGGACATGGCGGTCACGAAGGACACAAACTCCCCGGGACTGAGTTTATCCTGGGCCGACAGGGAGCTGGCCGTCCAGATCACCGTGGCGACGGCCGCCGCGGCCAGGACCTGCACCAGGGGCACGTTCACCGCAGAGACGCGGACGGTGCGCATGGTCTGGCTGCGCAGGCGCTCCGCCACCTGGGCAAAGCGCTGGTCTTCGTGGTCGTGGGTGCCGAAGAGCTTGATCTCGCGCACGCCCCCCAGGGTTTCCTCCACCATGCCGGTGAGGCGTCCGGTGGTTTCCTGCATCTGCTGGTTGGAGCCCCGCAGCTTGCGGCTGGCCACCCGGATCAGCCACGCCACGACGGGCGCGATGGCCACGATGACCAGGGTCAGCTCCCAGGCCGTATAGATGAGGTAGCCGGTCAGGCCGACGATGATCAGGGTATCCCTCACCACGATGATCCAGGCATTGGACAGGGCCGCGCCCACCTGGGGAATGTCGTACAGGATGCGCGACAGCATGCGCCCGCCCGTCTCCGCCTGGTGCACCGGAATGGGCAGGTGCATCTGGTGGCGGAAAACCTGCTGGCGCAGGTCGGTGATGGCCTTGTGGGCGATCCACTGGCTGGAAACGTTGGCCACGTATTCGGCCACCCCCTTGGCCAGAAAGGCCAGCATCAGGAACAGGGGCACCTGCCACTGGGCGACCTCGTTCTTGTTGATCAGGCTCTCGTCCACCAGGGGTTTGAGGAGGGCTGGCAGCACCGGCTCCAGGGACGCCGCGGCGATCATCGCCAGAATCGACAGGCCGACCACCTTGTAATAAGGCCGGATCGAGCCGAGCAGGCGACGGTACAGCTGGATGGCGTCTTTCATTCCCGGTGCAGGACCTTGTCCACGATGAGGCTGGCCCAGCCTTCGGCCCGGAAACGGTCATGCATTTCCAGGCGGTTGTATTCGGTGTTCACCCATTCGAGGAAGCCGATGGGCGACTGGCGGTTGCGGGCCACGTAGGTGGCGAAGAAAAAATCCAGCACGCCAGTCTTGGCCTGCTTGAAGTGACCATATTTCCAGCCCAGCTCACTCATGGCCGCCTCGACTGGATGGCCCAGGTGCAGGATGCGGTACAGGGCTGCCCCCAGCCCGGCCCGGTCGGCACCGGACTTGCAGTGCAGCAGGGCCGGGTACTGGATGGACTTGAAGAGTTCATCCATGGCGTGGACCTCCTCAATCTCTGGCGGCGTGCGGGAGTAGAGCTTCACGTCGTGGAGGGGGATGCCGAGCTGCCCGCAGGCTTCCCTCTCCAGGGCGTAGGAGCCATAACCATGGGCGCCCCGCAGATTGATGACGGTGCGCAGGCCGAAACGCGCCTTGTATCTTCGGAGCTGGGCCGGGCTGGGCTGGCTGCTGCGGTACATGCCGCCACCCAGATCGTAAAGGTTGTTGTACACCGCCCGCACCAGGCCATGATCCACGAACTGCATGTCGCACCAGGCCCTGATCCGGCCGGTGGTGGTGGAGATATCCATGATCATCGAACGGGGCCCTCAAACGGCCAGCACGGCGCTACGCAGGCCCGCGGGCAGACTGGCCGCGGTGGCCGCATCACACAGCAGGGCATCTGGACAGATCCGGGTCAGCAGGCCGACACAGGCGATGGGGTCGGCCTGGACCACCCAGTCCACCGGACGAAGGGCCGCCAGCACCGCGACACCCGCGGCCTCGGTGGTGGCGGGTTCAATCAGCAGCACCCGTTCGGCGACCTCGCGGGCCCGGGCCAGACGGTCCAGCAAGCAGCCATCGGGGGTGCCGACCGGCCCCAGCATGACGGCCACCCGCTCCCCTTCGCTGCGTGCCCGCTGGCAGGCGGCAACGGCCTCGGAACCCTCCAGGATTCCCTGCGCTCCGGTGCCCGGGGCGTGGGTCTCCATGGCTTCCCGCACTTCCACCAGGCTGGCCGTGGCCGTACCCAGCTTGCCGACCACCACCCCTGCTGCCAGGTTGGCCAGGGCCGTGGCCGTATGCAGGTCCAGACCTGCCGCGATGCCGCAACCGAGGGCGGCCGACACGGTGTCGCCGGCGCCGGTGACATCGAAAACCTCCCGGGCACGGGTAGGCTGGTGGTGGGGAGGCTGGTCCCGCTGGATCAGGGTCACCCCCTGTTCGCTGCGGGTCACCAGCAGGGCCTCCAGATCCAGTTCGGCACGGAGGGCTTCCGCCCTGACGATCAGGGTGGCCTCGTCGGGACAGGGCCCGACGATGGCCTCGAACTCGGACAGGTTGGGCTTGAGGATGGTGGCACCGCGATAACGGGAAAAGTCACTGCCCTTGGGATCCACCACCACCGGCACCCCGCGGGAGCGGGCGGCCGCAATCAGGGCTGACACCTCGGCCAGGGTTCCCTTGGCATAGTCGGACAACACCAGCACGTCGGCTTCGTCGAGGCAGGATGCCAGCAGGGTCTGGATCCGGGCCGCCTGGTCCACGGAAAAACGCTGCTCGAAGTCCAGGCGGATGAGTTGCTGGTGACGGGAAATGACCCGCAACTTGGTGATGGTCGGCACGCCGGGAAGGCGCTCGAAGGCACACGCCACCCCCCGGTTCAGCAGATTGGTCTCCAGCAGGCGACCGGCCTCGTCGTCCCCCACCAGCCCGACGACCCTGGCCCGGGCCCCCAGGGCCGCCGCATTCAGCGCCACGTTCCCCGCACCGCCTGCCCTCACCTCGTCGTCACGGATCTGCACCACCGGCACGGGCGCCTCCGGCGAAATGCGCGCAGTCGCCCCATGCCAGTAACGGTCCAGCATCACGTCTCCGCACACAAGCACACGACAGGTGGAAAAATCCGGCAGGGAAAAATGCATGAGCAGATCGGATGCGGCAGGCCGCAGCGCAGGAATAAAGGCGGGATTATCGCATCAAGGGGGAAGAGCCGGGAGGGTGGTGTCCAGGAGGCCGCTCACCACGTTGCCGGAGTCCACGCGGAGTCGCATACTGGAAGCCCTGTCCCGACCCGGAGGAAGCCATCATGCTCCAACGCACGCCTGACCGCGGCCGTCGCGGCGAACCGGAGGAGGAAGAGCTGGAGCCCTTCGGTGGCCTGGTGCGCTACGAGCGCCACATGCCGATCCATCAGGTCTCCTACTACCTCTGCGGGGAGCTGCAGGATCCCCAGTACTACACGGAGCTGTACTACACCCTGCGCACCGCCACCGAGACCGACCTGATCTACCTGCACATCAACTCCCCCGGCGGGGATTTCAACACCGGCCTGCAGATCATCAACAACATGCTCGCCTCGGAGGCCCATGTGGTGACGGTTCTCGAGGCCCGGGCCTATTCCATGGCGGCGTTCATCTTCCTCTCGGGGGACGAACTGGTGGTGCATGACAACTGCCAACTGATGTTCCATACCTATTCCAGCAGCTTTGCCGGCAAGGGCAGCGAACAACTGGCCGAGGTGCACGCCCTGGGCAACTGGTTCGAGAAGGTCGCCACCCGGATCTGCACCCCCTTCCTCAGCCCCACCGATATCACCCACATCCTGCAGGGCAGCGATCTGTGGATGGACTCGGACGAAATCCGGAAACGCCTGGGACGACTCAAGCCTGCCCGGCCCAGGGCCGCCGCTCCGCGCCAGACGGCGCCCCGCACACGCCAGGCCCGTGAGGGCTGAACTGACGCACCCGGGGCGACAGCCGGCGGAAATGGGGATACCCCATCTGCACCGGCCGGTCTGGCTACGTGGCCATCCGGAAACCTGACGCAGCTGACGGGCGCCCTCCGGTCCCGGCAAACCTCAGCGCCGGCGGACCAGCTCTCCGGCAATATCGGCCGCCAGGGCGTCCACCAGACGCCCGTGGGCGGCCGCCAGCCCTGCCCAGGTTGCCTCCGTCACCCGCTCCGCTGCGGCGAAACGCCGACCTGCAATGTCCTTGCCCCCCTGGCGCAGGGACCAGACAGCCTCGAGGCTGACCTGTTCAAACCCCTCCGCCTCCAGGCGCTGGATGTCGACGGGCAGGGTCAGGGCAGGGTCGGCCAGGCTGTTCTGGGGCCAGGCGACAATCCGGCCGTTGCCGCTGCGACGGGCCAGCTCGACGGCCAGCCGGCGGGCAATCTCCGTTTTGAGGGGCGCCGCCCAGCGGTGGCCTTCGGTCACTTCAGCCCGGCTGCCCGCCACGGTCCGGACGATCAGCAGGCGGTCCACGGTCGCCGGCACCCCCACCGGCCCCACCACCAGGGAAGGCCCGTCCGTGGCCGCAGCGGCCTGGGATGCGGGGACCGGCCCCAGGGTGTAGTACTGGACTGGCGGCGTGGTGCCGCAAGCAGTCAGCAGGCCTGCCAGGGGCAGGAGACACAGGATCTTGTTCATGGTTTTTCCTCGGGCTTGCCCTTCAGGAGGGCTTCCGGATGACGCTCCAGGGTATCGGCCAGATGGCGGAGGGCCTGGGCAGCCCGGGCCAGCTCCTGCAGGCTGGCCCGCAGGTCCTGTTGCAGCGGCGCATCGCTGGCCAGCAGCCGGCGGCTGTCGGCGATGGCGGCCCGGGCCTCGAGCAGGGTCGCCCGTACGTCGCCGTCCGCCAGGGCATCGATGCGCTTGACCAGGGCCTCGGCTTCGTCGATGGTCCGCCCCAGGCTGGAGACCGCTTTCCGGGTATCTTCTCCGATCTCGTCCAGGGGGAGCTTGTCCAGCTTGTTGACAATACGCAGCAAGGTGGTCTGGAGCTCATCCAGGCTTCCCCGCTGGGTCGGGAGCTGGGGCGGAGTGCTGCGCCAGTCGGCCCGGGCCGCCTTGGCAGCCGGGAAGAAATCGAGGGCCACGTACAGCTGGCCGGTCACCAGATTGCCGTTCCTGAGCTGGGCACGCAGACCGTTGCTGATGAGTCTGTCGATAATCTGCCGGAAATCCCTGTCCCGATGATCCTTGCCCTCGAGGGCCGGGGTCCGGGCGCCTGGCCGGGCCTGCATCCGTCCGGGGAACAGGGCAATCTCCACCTGCATGCCCAGCTCCCTGGCATCCTTGTCGAACTCCGCCTGGATCGCTACCACCTCTCCGACGCCAATCCCCCGGAAATCCACCGGCGCCCCCACCGACAGACCCCGGATACTTTCGGTGAAGCGCAGCAGATAATGCTGGCGGATGCTGTGGGGCTGCTTGAGGGCCTCGGTCCGGCTGCTGAAAAGCCGGAACACATGATCCTTGGGTGGAGCGCCTTCCTGGCTGTCCTCCGGGGTCTGGAAGGCCAGCCCACCGGCAAGGATCGAGGTGACGGATTCGGTGTTGACCTGGATGCCGTCGGCTCCCAGCTTCACATCCACCCCACTGGCGTTCCAGAAACGGGTCTCCTCCGTCACGAAACGGTTGTAGGGCGCCTTGATGAAGACCTGAATATCCAGGTGCTTGCCCTGTTGATCGAGCTTGTAGCCAGTCACCTGGCCCGCCTGGATGCGCCGGTAATAGACCGGCGTACCCACATCAATGGAAGCGAGGGTCTCGGCCTCCAGGCTGAACGTGCTGCCAGGCACATCGAAGGTCACGACCGGCGCCTCTTCCAGGGCCTTGAACTGACGTCGGGCCTCGGCTGACTTGCCTGCATCCAGGCCCACGTAGGCACCGGACAGCAGGGTATTCAGCCCCGACACATTGCTCCCGGAGACCCGGGCACTGACCACCCAGAAACGGGTGTCGTCCACCAGCAGGCGGGCCGACTCCCGGGCCAGGCGGGCGGTGGCCACCACGTGGCTGCCATCCTCCGACAGGGCCACTGCGGTAATCTGACCCACGTCCACGTCCTTGTACTTGATCCGCGTCTTGCCCGGCTCCAGGCCCACGCCGGTAAGGAACTCGATGGTGATCGTCGGCCCCTGCTCGTAGTAGCTCTTGACCGCCAGGAACAGGCCGATCAGGGCAGCCACCAAAGGAATGATCCAGACCAGCGGGATACGGAAGCGGCGGGGCGGCTCCACGGACGCAACAGGAATCGGGGACGGTGGGGTGTCACTCATGGGAAACAGGCTCGGCAAGAGGGTCGGGGTCAGTCAGGGGATCCCAGATCAGACGGGGATCAAAACTCAGCGCGGCAAACATGGTCAGCACCACCACCGCACCGAAGGCCACGGCCGCCGGGCCGGCCTGGATGGTGGCCAGTCCCTGGAACTGGACCAGGGCGGCCAGGATGGTGATCACATAGATGTCGAGCATGGACCAGCGCCCGACGAACTCCACCAGCCGGTACAGGCGGGTGCGCTGGAGCATCCGATGGCGGGAACGGCGCTGGACCGAGGCCGCCAGGTAGATCAGCGCCAGGATCTTCAGGAGCGGCACCATCACGCTGGCAAAGAACACTACGGCCGCCAGGGGCCATGAGCCGGACTGCCACAGGAAGACCACCCCGCTCATGATGGTGTCCTGTTGACTGCCCAGCAGGGACGCCGTGGTCATCATAGGCAAGAGGTTGGCCGGGATATAGAGCAGGATGGAAGCGAGGATCAGGGCCCAGGTGGTGTTGAGGCTGGCCGGCTTGCGCAGGTGCAGGGGGGCCGCGCAGCGCGGGCAGCGCAGGCGGTCGCCTCCTCCTGCCGCCGGCCGGTGGGCCAGCTGGCCACACACGTGGCAGCTCATCAGACCGGCCTGACGGGCAGTCAGGGGAACGCGATTCATGGCCGCTCTCCGAAAACCGGCGTCTGCCAGAGCAGGCGGGTATCGAAGGAACGGGCCGCCAGGGTAAGCACCACGATCAACCCACCGGTGGCCCAGAAAGCCGGACCGAGGATGACGGTGGCCAGATGGGACAGCTTGACCAGGGACACCAGCATGCCAAGCAGGAAGACCTCCACCATGCCCCAGGGCTGCACCGAACGTACCAGCCGGAAGAAGGTGGCCAGCCGGGGGGAAATCCGTCCCAGCCGGAGAGGCACCAGCACCAGCAGGAACATGCCCAGTTCCAGCAGGGGAAACAGCAGCGCGGTCACGAACACCAGGACAGCCACCAGTTCGACCCCATCCCGCCACAGGATGCGCACCGCTTCGAAGAGGGTCACCTCAATGCGCCGCCCCTGGAGCTCCAGACCCACCAGGGGATGAATGTTGGCAATCAGGTACAGGAAGGCCGCGGCTACGCTGAGGGCCAGGCTGCGGTCCAGGCTGTCCGGCGGATTACGGGCCAGCACCGCGCCACAACGACAGCAACGGGCCAGCTCGCCAGGCGCCAGGCGGGGCTCGGTCTGCAGCAGGTCGCACTCGTGGCAGGCGATCAGGTCGGGCGGCAGGGTCGGGTGGGCATCTGGCCCAAGCATGGCGTAGCCCCGGAGAAATGGCAGCGAATTGTGCGGCGCCGCAGGAGCAGGCGCAAGCAGCGCATGGAAACGCACCGGCGGATGCCGCTCAATCCGGGCGAATCCGCCCGGGCTCCTGTACAAAATCCAGTACATCCTGAAGGAAGCGCTCCTTCTGCCAGAGGTGGGGAGCATGGTCCACATCCGGATATACATGGAGCAGGGCGTTCGGAATGCTGTCCCGCACGTACCGGGCGGTACCGGCCGAATAGAAATTGCTGGCCCCACCATACACCAGCAGCGCCGGACGGGTGATCTGGCCCAGCACATCCCGGTAATCGGCTTCGGTGAGACTCGCCCAGCAGTCGATCAACGGACGGGGCGCCAGGGCCCGCAGGCGCTCCCGGGCCGTCTGGATCCCGTTCCCGTTTTCCAGATACTTGCTGCGGGCCCGTTCGTTGTGGCCATAGGCGGCCAGCCGCAGCACGGCCTCGGCAAAATCCTGCTCCAGTTCGGCGATGAAAGCGGTACTGCGCTGGCGGTCGAAATCTCCGTAGATCCCCTTTTCCCAACCGGCGTCGGTGACGAGACGGGGAGACTGGTCGATGAAGACCAGGCGGGAGAGACGGGCGTCCCCGAAATCCCGCACGTACTGCCAGAGGGTCAGGGCCCCCATGGAATGCCCCACCACCACGACCTGGTCCAGTGCGTAGTGGTCCAGAAGGTTCTGGAGATCGCGGGCCATCCGGGCGACCGTGGGTGGCGTGGGCAGCTGAAGCGAATGTCCACCGTGGCCACGGGCATCCCAGCGATGGATCCGGAAATGTCCTTCGAGGGTCTCCAGAAAGGGATTCCAGTCCCGATGACTGGACGTCCAGCCATGGAGCAGTACCAGGGGCGGGCCCTCGCCGGAAATCTTCAGGTGGATCTTTTCTCCATCGTCAGCCAGAAAGTGGTCCATCGTCTCGTCCGAAGGGGGCAGGGAGCCACAGTATATGACGTGACGTGCACGGAAGATCAGCCGTCCCGGGGATCCGCTGGCGTATCCAGAGTCCGTTGCCAGAACCCCACATCCAGCCAGCCTCCGAACTTGAAGCCCACCTGGTGCAGCACGCCCGCGTGCACGAAACCCAGTTGCTCATGGAGGGCGATGCTTCCCCGGTTGGCCATGTCGATGACCCCCACCAGCACGTGGACGTCCCGTTGGCGGGCGGCTTCCACCAAGTGCTCCAGCAGGGCCCGCCCGAGACCACGCCCGCGATGATCCCGATGTACATATATGGAGTGTTCGACCGTGTACTTGTAGCCGGGAAAGGCCCGGAAGGGGCCGTAGCTGGCGAACCCCAGCAGGGAACCCGCCCCGTCCACCGCGCCGATCACGGGGTATGCGCCAGCCACCTTGGAGGCAAACCAGGCCAGCATGCTTTCCGGGGTCCGCGGCCGGTAATCGTATAGGGCGGTGGACGTCACGATGGCCTCGTTGAGGATGGCCAGGATCGCCTCGCCGTGGGCCTCCAGGGTACAGGGGATGAAACGCACGTCCATGACCAGGCCTTCAGCGGTTGAACCAGCGCAGCACCGTGCCCCAGTCGTGCACATCCAGCCGGGTCGCCTCGCCACAGGCGAAATCGAGCCCCAGCCAGTGCTCCGGGGGCAGGCCAAGCAAACGACCGGCGATGGCCCGCAGGGGCCCCCCATGGGCGACGATCACCGCCGCCTCCGGCCGCTCCGCCTGCAGTTCTGCCAGAAAGGCGTGCACCCGCTCCGCCATGCGGCGGGGGGACTCGCCGCCAGGCGGGGCGAAGTCCAGGGGCGCGGCTACCCAGGCATCCAGAGCCACCTGGCCGATGTCCTCATAGCTGCGCCCTTCCCACTCGCCAAAATGAATCTCCATCAGCCGGGGATCGGAACGGACCTCTCCGAGGGCCTCCGCCAGCAGCCGGGCCCGACTCAGGGGACTGGAATACAGGACATGGCGCTCCGGCAGCATAGGGCGCAGGCGGGCGGCCACGGCGTCCGGACATTCGACCAGTCCCAGGTCAGTCTGGCCGTAACAGGTTCCCGGCGCCACGGCGGGCCGGGGATGGCGGATCAGGTAAAGCTCCATGCTGCAAGGACTCCCAAGTAAATGCCCAACTCGGCCAGTTGCTGGGTTGCCCCCAGGCAGTCGCCCGTATAGCCGCCCAGGCGGCGGGCATAGGTCCGGCGGGACCAGATCACCACGATAGCCACCGCCAGAAGGGCCCCCAGGGCTTCAAGAGCCGACAGCAGCAGCAGGGGCAGCACACCCGCCAGAGTGGCCACCCCCAGTTCCAGGGCCGTCGGACGGCGGGCCACCGGAGCAGACTTGGAGCTGTCATCGCTGCGGGCATAATCCAGCAGGGCCATCACCGCCACAGCGGCCAGGCGGGACAGGGGATGAGCCACCAGCAGCGCAGCTATCACAGGGTAATCCTCCTGACTCGCCAGGCTGGACAGGGCCAGGTACTTGGCCAGCAGCAGCAGCACCAGGCCGATGGTCCCGTAGCTGCCGATACGCGAATCCTTCATGATCGCCAGCACCTGCTCCCGGGTCCAGCCGCCCCCCAGGCCATCGCAGGTGTCGGCCCAACCGTCTTCGTGGAAGGCACCGGTCAGGCGGATGGTCAGGGCCATGGAGAGCACGATGGCAATCTCCACTGGCAGAACCTGGACCACCAGGCCGTAGGTCAGCGCACCGGCCAGTCCGATGATCCAGCCCACCAGGGGCAGAAAACGTGCCGCCTGCCCGAGCTTCTCCGGCCTGAACACCACCCACCCAGGCACCGGCAGCCGGGTAAAGAAACCGAGGGCAATGAAGAACAATTCGAGCTGACGCATCGGGCTCAGGGCCTGCCAGCCACACCGGCAGACTCGAAGCTCGCCATTTCATTGAGAAAATTCACTGCCGCCTGCACCAGGGGATAGACGAGCACGGCACCCGTGCCTTCACCCAGGCGCAGGTCCAGTTCCACCAGGGGCTCGGCCCCCAGATGGACGAGCTGGAGGCCATGACCCGGCTCCTGGGAGCGGTGGGCAAAAATGCAGTAATCGAGGATCGCCGGTTCGAGGGCGTGAGCCACCAGCAAGGCACTGGTGACGATGAATCCATCAATCAGCAGCAACAGCCCCTTCTCGGCCCCACCCAGCATCGCGCCCGCCATCATCGCAATCTCGAAGCCTCCGTATTCGGCCAGGGCGGCAAGGGGGTCGGAGCAACGCCCTCCACGGGCCACCGCCCGGGCCAGCAGGGCACGCTTGCGGGCCAGGCCGGCGTCGTCGAGGCCCGTGCCACGACCGATCACGGTATCGAGATCGGCCCCGGCCAGGCAGTGGGTAAGGAGCGAAGCTGAGGCGGTGTTACCGATTCCCATCTCGCCGAAACCCACCACATTGCAACCGTTCGCCGCCAGTTCGTGGGCGATCTGCCTGCCGCGGGCAACGCTGGCATCCCGCTGGGATGCGCTCATGGCCGGCGCTTCAAGATAGTTGGCCGTCCCCGGCGCGATCTTTGCGCCTATGAGGCCGGGACGGACGCCAAAGTCGTGAGCAACCCCTGCATCCACAACCCTCAAGCCCATCCCCATCTGGCGTGAAAACACGTTGATCGCCGCGCCACCGGCCAGAAAATTCTCCACCATCTGCCAGGTGACGTCCTGGGGATAGGCCGACACCCCAGCCCTGGCTGCACCATGATCGCCGGCGAAGACCAGCATCTGGGGCTGCCGCAAAACCGGGTTCAGGCTCTGCTGGACGAGACCAATCTGGAGGGCCAGGGACTCCAGGCGTCCGAGGGCGCCAACAGGCTTGGTCTTGGTGTCGATACGCTGCCGGAGGGCGGCAGCAATGCCCTGATCAGGGCGGGCGATGGAACAGGGCATGAGGTATCCACAGGCGGGGTCGAGGCCGCGGATGCTAGGACGGGGCGCAGTTTTATTCAAGCCTGAAGGACATCAGGCAGCGGGTTCAGTCAGTGGATCCGTCCGCGCGCCCGGGGCGCACTGACATGGAACAACACTCGCCAACTACTGCGAGGCACGCTCTCCCAGGTCCGCTTGAGCACGAAATGCAACTCATAGTCCCCCGGGATCTCCCCCACCACCACGAAAACTTGATGGCGCCCCGGGCGGGGACTACTCACTTCGTCACTTTCAAGCCGGATCCGGACTTCAGCGTTTCCTCCATCCGAGTACCAGGCGACACCGCCGGATGGACTTGAAGGCAGGGCAATCCGGCAAACCTGACCCATTCCAGCAGCAAGACGTTGCGTGCGCATCACGGCCCCCTGTCATGTAATTTTTTGTTGTGGGGAAGATGTTGCTTTGCACGACCGCCCCCTGCCACGGGGAAGTACGCACAAAAAATGTGACTTAATACCGGGAGTGACCGTCAAAAAATCACGGAAAAGCCATTTTCATGAATCTGCTTATCATCAAAACGTGATGGAAAGACCATCCTGAATGGAGACCCGGGAGGGCTGGTGGCGACATGCCCACGCCACCGGTCAGTATTCGTCCTTGAGCACGAGGGGTAGCCCGGCCGCCACAAAAACGACCTGTCCCGCCCGGGCCGCAACAGCCTGGTTAAGGCGACCAGCCTCATCCCGAAACAGGCGCCCCAGGGGCGACTCCGGCACCAGACCAAGGCCGACCTCGTTGGCGACCAGGATCACCTTGCCCGGCAACTCGGGCAGAACGGCCAGGAAAGCATCCCGCTCCACGCGGAACAGGGACAGTTCCTCAGCACCCAGCCCCGGAGCCAGTCCCTCCGCCCCCTCCAGCAGATTGGCCAGCCACAGGGTCAGGCAGTCCACCACCACACAGCGCCCCTCTGCAGCAGTTGCCCGCAAGGTTGCGGCAAGCCCGCGGGGCGACTCGGTGACCTGCCAGCCGGCAGGACGGTCAGCCTGATGACGCCGGATACGGGCCGCCATTTCTTCGTCCAGGGCCTCGGCGGTCACGATCACATGGACAGGCAACTCGCTGGCGGCAGCAAGGTTTTCGGCATGACGGCTCTTGCCCGAGCGGGCACCACCAACAATCAGATGAAGGGACATGGGGCTCTCAAAAATAATTGACGTGCACGTCAATTTGAATCGGGAAGTGACGAATTTCGATGATATTATCAGTGCCTTGTCGTGCAGCCTGCTGCATGACAAGCGTGCTCCAGGTGCTCCCTCGCCCACCGGTCAGGGAGTTAAACGGGAAACAGGTGCGTGGCCCCGCCGGCCATCATTCCTGTGCTGCCCCCGCAACGGTAAGCAGGCGCAAGGCGCGTCAATCATAGCCACTGGGCCTCCAAGGCCTGGGAAGGCGACACGCCACGTACGTCCCGGTCATCACCGGTACGGCTCAGCCTGCAAGCCCGGATACCGGCCTTGGTCACATCAAGCGGAAGTGCCACGGGGTGGTGGCGACGCGCGCGGCCATGGATCGTTCCAGCCTCCTCACGCCGTTTTCCTCCCCTGGCCTTCCAGAGCCAAGCCACCCGGCGGCGGGGACGCCACCGGGCCAGGGAGAAAAACCTATGAACATCCGTCTTTCCGCCATCACCCTCGCGGTGGCTGCCGTCCACCCCTTCAGCTCCACCATCGCGGCGCCTGCCGAACAGGCAACCGTCATCGTCACCGCAGCCCGTCAGGCCCAGCGCGCCGACGAGGCCCTGGCCGACATGACCGTCATCGAGCGGGAACAGATCGAGCGGGCCGGCCCCAGCTTCTCGCTGCCCGAACTCCTCGCCCGCCAGCCCGGCATCCAGATGAGCTCCAACGGCGGTCCGGGCAAGGCCACCGACATCTCCATGCGTGGCACCAATTCCAAGCACACCCTGTTCCTGGTGGATGGCATGCGGCTCGGCTCAGCGACCCTTGGAAGCGCTGCCTGGCAAGACATTCCCCTGTCCCAGATCGAGCGTATCGAGATCGTCCGCGGCCCGGCCTCCGCTCTCTACGGAGCCGATGCCATCGGCGGCGTCATTCAGGTGATCACCAAGAAGGGCAGTGGCGCTCCGAAGGTCAATGCCTTCGTCGGCGCCGGCAGCCATGGCACCCGGGAAGTCTCGGCCGGCGTGGCCGGTGGTACCGAGCAGATTTCCTACTCCCTGCGTGGGGGCTATTCCCAGACCGACAGCTTCAGCGCCCAGAACCGCAAGCTGAGCACCTACAACCGGGACAACGACCTGTACCGGAATGGTAACTTCTCCGGCAGCTTCGCCTGGCGCCCCACTGCCGGCCATGAGATCGGAGCCTCCGTGCTGTACGCCGAAAGCCGCTCCATGTATGACTCGGGCCGTACCTACAACAACTACAACAATGCCGCCCAGAGTGCCTGGAGCCTCTACAGCCGTAACCGCCTGAGCGAAGGCTGGGCCAGCACCCTGCGTTTCGGCCAGTCCATCGACGACTACGAAAACTTTGCCTCCTATGCCCCCCAGGGTGCAACGATCAAGACCACCCAGGAACAGCTGTCCTGGCAGAACGACATCCGCCTGCCCATCGGCAGCCTGCTGGCCGCCTACGAAAACCTGCACCAGAAGGCTGTCAATGAAGGCACCTTCGACGTCAGCCGGACCATCAACTCCTTCCTGCTGGGCTGGACAGCAAGCCTGGGAGCCCACAAGCTGCAACTGAACGCCCGTCACGACGACAACACCCAGTATGGCGGCAAGACCACCGGCTACGCCGGCTACGGCTACCAGATCAACCCCAGCCTGCGGATCCAGGGCAGCATCGCCTCGGCCTTCCGGGCACCCACCTTCAATGAGCTGTATTACCCGGGCTACGGCAATGCCGGGCTGAAGGCCGAGAGCGCCTACAACAAGGAAGTCAGCCTGCTGTGGGAAAAGGGTGGTCACAACCTGAGCGCCACCTACTACCGTAACCGGATCAGCAACCTGATCGCCAACGACCAGAACTTCATCCCCCAGAACGTGGCCAACGCCCGCCTTGAGGGCGTTACCCTGGGCTATGGTGGTCAGTGGGCCGGTTTCGACCTGAATGCCAGCGTGGACTTCCTCGATCCCAAGGATCTGGATACGGACAAACGCCTGCCGCGCCGGACCAACCAGTTCGCCAACCTGTCCATAAGCCGGCGCCTGCAAGCCCTCACCGTAGGTACCGAATGGCGCGGCTCCGGCAACCGCTACGACCGGGCGGGCGAGATCCGTCCCATGGGTGGCTACGGCATCCTGAACGCCTATGCCAAGTACGCCCTGACCCACGAGTGGGCGGTTGAAGGACGGGTCAACAACCTGCTCGACAAGCAGTACGAGACGGCCTACGGCTACAACACCCCCGGCGCAAACCTGTTCTTCGGCGTACGCTACGCGCCCAAATAAACCATGAGCGGAGGGACGATGGTCGAGGGTCAGCCCACAGCCGGGGCACGCACCGGGCAGGGCAGCATGAGACGGGTACGCAGCCGGGCCATCGCAGTACTGGGCGGTCTGCTGCTGGCCTCGCTGGCGGCCATGGCCTGGTCCCTGGCCGCCGGAGCAATGCCCATTGGTGCAGCCGACCTGTGGGCTGCGCTCTCCGGGGGCCAGGGCGGCATGGAGGCGGACATCGTCCGCACCCTGCGGCTCCCCCGGGCCGTCGCGGCCTTCGCCTGCGGCGGACTGCTGGCCCTGGCTGGCGCCCTGATGCAGGTCCTGCTCCGCAACCCGCTGGCCGACCCCTACGTGCTCGGCATTTCCGGTGGCGCCGCCGTGGGGGCGCTGGGCGCCATCCTCGCTGGCGCCACCGCAGGCTGGATCGACAGCGGCGCCTTCATTGGCGCCCTGGCCGCCACCCTGCTGGTGTTCGGACTGGCCCACGGCGACGGCTCCTGGACCCAGACCCGCCTGCTCCTCACCGGTGTCATCGTCGCTGCGGGCTGTGGCGCCGCCGTGGCACTGATGCTGAGCCTGGCCCCGGAAGGGCGGGTCAAGGGCATGCTGTTCTGGCTGATGGGAGATGCCTCCGGTGCCACCCGGCCCTGGCCAGCTCTGGCGCTGCTGGTGATCGGGCTGGCCGCCGCCATGCCGTTCTCCCGCGAACTCAATCTGCTGTCCCGGGGCGAAGTCACCGCCCGGGCTCTGGGAGTTCGCACCGGCCGCCTGCGCGGGCTGGTGTATGGCCTGGGTTCCCTGCTGACCGCCGTGGCCGTGACCACTGTGGGCTCGGTGGGCTTCGTCGGCCTGATCGTGCCCCACCTGGTGCGTCTGGCCATCGGCAACGACCAGCGCCTGCTGCTCCCCGCCGCCACCCTGGCAGGTGGCGTGCTGCTGTGCGCAGCCGACACGGCGGCACGCACCGTCGTGGCCCCGATCCAGTTGCCGGTGGGCGTGCTGACCGCCCTGATCGGCGTCCCCGTCTTCCTCTTCCTGCTGGCCAGGCATCCCCGATGAAGACGGATGCCCGCCCCCCGGTTCTCGCTGCCGACCGCCTGAGTGTTCAGGTGGGTCGACGGAACGTGGTCCACGATCTGGATTTCACCCTCCAGCCCGGCGACACCCTGGTGATCCTCGGGCGCAACGGTGCCGGCAAGACCACCCTGCTCCATACCCTGGCCGGCCTGCGCGACGTGGCAGGCGGCGATGTGCTGCTCTCGGGCCAGCCCTACGCCGCCTGGCCGCGGGGGCACGAGGCCTGCCTGCGCGGCCTGCTGGCGCAGAGCCAGCCGGATTTCTTCAGTGCCACGGTGCTCGAGACGGCCCTGGTCGGCCGCCATCCCTATTTAGGACGCTGGGACTGGGAAAGCCCGGAGGACGAGGCCATCGCCCTCGCCGCGCTGGCCACGCTGGGGCTGGACGGCTTTGCCGAGCGCCAGGTTCCTACCCTCTCGGGGGGAGAGCGCCAGCGCCTGGCGATTGCTGCCCTGCTGGTGCAGCAACCCCGCCTCTACCTGCTGGACGAACCCCTCGCCCACCTGGATCTGCACCACGAGATCGGCGTCCTTGATCACTTCCAGGCGCTGGCCAGATCGGGGGCGGGCATCGTCATGGTGCTCCACGACATCAATCTCACCGCCCGCTATGCCAGTCACGTGCTGCTGCTGGACGGCCAGGGGGGACATGAATTCGGCCCCGCCAGGGAAATTCTCACCGCCGAACGCCTGTCCCACGCCTATGGCCATCCCCTGCGGGCCATCCGGGACGGCAGCCAGACCCTGTTCCTGCCCTGCTAGACCGACCCAACACGCTTTCCCTACCCTTACCGAGAACCCCATGAGCGACCAGAACACTGCCACGTCTCCCACCGATCCGGAGCGCGACGCCCGCCACAAGAACCGCATGGAACGCAAGAAGGCCGTGGTGGATGCAGCCATCGCTGCTGCCACCGACCGGCGCGGCGTCCTGCTGGTCAACACCGGCAACGGCAAGGGCAAGTCCAGTGCTGCCTTCGGCGTACTGGCCCGGGCCATCGGGCACGGCATGAAGGTCGGCGTCGTGCAGTTCGTCAAGGGCCGTTCGGACACTGGTGAGGAAGCCTTCTTCCGCCGCCAGCCGGAAGTGAGCTGGCACGTGATGGGCGACGGCTTCACCTGGGACACCCAGGACCGCAGCGCCGACGTGGCCAGCGCCAAAGCTGGCTGGGAACAGGCTCGCGCCTTTCTGCAGGATCCCGACATCGGGCTGGTGGTGCTGGACGAGCTCAACATCGTCCTCAAGTATGCCTACCTGGATGTTCAGGCGGTGATCGCCGACCTCCAGGCCCGTCCGGCCATGCAGCACGTGATCGTGACCGGACGAGGCGCCCCCGACGCCCTCATCGAGGCCGCGGACACGGTGACCGACATGGGCGTGGTCAAGCACGCCTTCAAGGCTGGCATCGCCGCCCAGGCTGGGGTCGAGTTCTGAACCGGGGCGCAGGCAGGCCCCGAGAACCGGTGCAGGTCTACCTGGAGTAAGCTGGCCCCTCCTCCCTACCCACCCGACGCCCATGCACCGCATCGTCACCCTCGAATCCGGCGCCCTGATCGCCAGCGTGCGCCGTCCGGCCTTCCCTCACGACTGGGTCGAACACACAGCCACCCGCCAGGAGGAGGTCGCGGCCCGCCTGGCCGGAGCGACCATCGCCATCGTCAACAAGCGCCTGCTGACGGCGGAGATCATCACCGGGCTGCCCAGCCTGCAGATGGTCGCGATTGCCGCCACCGGCTACAACAACGTGGACCTGGAGGCCTGCCGGGCCCACGGCGTGGTGGTCTCCAACGTCCGCGGCTACGCCCGGGAGACGGTGCCCGAGCATGTCTTCGCCCTGCTCCTCGCCCTGTCCCGGCAGATCGGCCCGTTCCATCGTTCTGTCGCGGCAGGCCGCTGGCAGCGGAGCGCGCAGTTCTGCTATTTCGACTACCCGATCCGTGACCTGTCCGGCCAGACCCTGGCGATTCTCGGCAGCGGCGTGCTGGGCGAGGGCGTTGCACGCCTCGCCGAAGCCTTCCGCATGAAGGTGATCCGCGTCGAGCGCAAGGGCGCCGGGCAGCCGCGTGAAGGCTACGTGCCCTTCGAGGAAGCCCTGAGGGTGGCTGACATCCTCAGCCTGCACTGCCCCCTCGACGAGCGCACCCGGCACCTGATCGGCGCGACCGAGCTGGCGGCCATGAAACCCGGCGCCCTGCTCATCAACACGGCCCGCGGCGGACTGGTGGATGAGCAGGCGCTGGCCGAGGCCCTGCGTGCCGGGACCATCGGCGGTGCCGGCTTCGACGTGCTGTCCGAAGAGCCGCCCGGGGATAATCCCCTGCTGGCCCCGGACCTGCTGGAAGCCGGCAACTTCATCCTCACCCCGCACGTGGCCTGGTCCAGCGGGGACGCCATGCAGGCCCTCGCCGACCAGCTGACCGGCAACATCGAAGCCTTCGTGGCAGGCTCCCCCCGCAACCGGGTCGCCTGAAGGCAGCCTGTCCCGCCACAAGGCAGCGGCGCCCATCGTCCTGCTACCCTTGCGGCCCCGTGCTCACCTGCTGATCACCATGACTTTCCCTTCCCCCCTCGTGCCGGCCGACTTCCATCTCCAGGACGACGGCACACCCTACTCCCCCGTCTTCGACGACGTCTATCACACCACGTCCGGCGGTCTGGGCCAGGCCCGGCATGTCTTCCTGCAGGGCAACGGCCTGCCCGGGCGCTGGCAGGGGCGCGAGGCATTCACGATCCTCGAGACCGGATTCGGCCTGGGCCTGAACTTCCTGGCCACCTGGGAAGCCTGGCGGAGCGACCCCCTGCGCAGCCGGACACTGGATTTTATTTCGGTGGAAAAGCACCCGTTCCGCCGGGACGACCTGGCCCGCCTGCAGGCAGGGTGGCCCGGACTGGCCCCCCTGGCCGCCGAACTGCAGGACAAGTGGCCCCTGCTGGTACCCGGCACCCACCGCCTGGACCTGGACGGTGGCCAGGTCCGGCTGACCCTGATCCTCGGCGACGCACGGGAAGCCCTGCCCCGACTGGCGCTGCAGGCGGATGCATTCTTCCTGGATGGCTTCTCCCCAGCCCGCAACCCGGACCTGTGGTCCGAGGCAGTATTCTCCCAGCTCACCCGGCTGGCAGCTCCTGCGGCCACGCTGGCCACCTGGTCGGTCACCGGCCACGTCCGGCGCGGCCTGCAGGAGGCCGGTTTCCAGCTGGAACGCCAGCCGGGCTTCGGCGGCAAGCGGGAGATGCTGACCGGCCAGCGGCCCCAGGACGGCTCCCCCTCCCGCCCCGCCCCGCCACGCCACGCCATCGTCGTCGGCGCCGGCGTGGCCGGCACCTCCGTGGCTGAACGCTTAGCCGCCCGGGGATGGCGGATCACCCTCATTGATGCGGCCGACGGCCCCGGCCAGGGTGCCTCCGGCAACCGGGCCGGGGTCTTCCGTCCGCTCCCCAGCCTGGACGACAACCGCCTGGCCCGCCTGACCCGGGCCGGCTTCACCTACGGTCTGCAGCATCTGAAAGCCCTGGCCGACGCGGGGCATCCGGTCCGCTGGGAGGACTGCGGTGTCCTGCACCTGGCGCGGGACGAGAAACAGGAAAACAAGATGCGCAGCGTGGTGGACGCCCATGCCTACCCGGCGGACTACCTGCGCTACGTGAGCGCCGCCGACGCATCCGACCTGGCCGGATGGCCGGTGGAGCGGGGCGGCTGGCATTTTCCGTCCGGCGGCTGGATCCAGCCCCCCAGCCTGTGCAGGGCCAACCTCGCCCTGGGTGGCGAACGGATCACCGCCCACTTCGGACGCCCCCTCGCCCGCCTGGAACGGCAAGGGGACGACTGGGTCGCACTGGATCCGGACGCGGGCGAGATCGCCCGGGCAGCCATCCTGATCCTCGCCAACGGCACCGGCATCCGTGGCCTGCCCGAGGCCGCAGCCCTGCCCGTGCGTCCAGCCCGGGGACAGGTATCCCACCTGCCAGCCGACCCGGCCAGCCCGCCCCGGCTGGTGGTGTGCCGGAACGGCTACGTGAGCCCGGAAGTGGATGGCCTCCGCTGCGCCGGCGCCACCTTCCTGGCAGATGACGAAGGCACCGAACTACGCGAGGCGGAGCACCGGGAAAACCTGGAAAAACTCGACCTGATCCTGCCCGGCTACGCAGCCCCCTACGACCCGGCCAGCCTGGACGGGCGGGTGGGATTCCGCCCTGCATCCCCGGACCGGCTGCCCATGGTGGGGGCACTCCCCGCCGTGGCCAGCGCAGACAAGAGCACCCCCCTGGATACGATCCCCCGCCTGCCCGGCCTGCATGCGGTCTCTGGCTTCGGCGCCCGGGGGCTGGTGTGGGCCAGCCTGGTGGGCGAACTGCTGGCCAGCCAGCTCAACGGCGACCCCTTGCCCCTCGAACGGGACCTGGTGGACGCCATGGACCCGGCCCGCTACCTGCTAAAGCCTCCCCGGCCCGGGGTCCAGGAGTAAGCAGATTCCGCCGTCGCTCTAGGCCGCAGGGGTGGCCGCCTTGCGCGGGCGTCCGCGCCTGGCCGGTGCAGAGGAGGCATCCTCCCCACCTTTAACCTCCGGCAAGGGCGCCAGCAAGGTCTGGATGTCGGTCTCGCCGAATTTGACCGCGCCGGCCCGATCCTCCGACAGGATGCCCGCGGCCAGCTCAGCCTTCCTTTCCTGCAAGCCGAGGATCTTCTCCTCGATGGAGCCGGCCACCACCAGCTTATAGACGAACACCGCCTTGTCCTGCCCCAGCCGGTGCGCCCGGTCAGTGGCCTGGTTCTCGGCGGCGGGATTCCACCAGGGATCGTAATGGATCACCGTGTCGGCCGCGGTCAGGTTGAGCCCCACCCCACCGGCCTTCAGGCTGATCAGGAACACCGGCACAGCCCCCTCCTGAAAGGCCTTCACGGGGGCTTCCCGGTCACCGGTATCGCCGGTGAGGGTCACGTACTCGATGCGGCGGGTGGTGAGCTCCGCGGCGATCAGGGCCAGCATGGCGGTGAACTGGGAAAACACCAGTACCTTCCGCCCCTCCTCCACCAACTCCGGCAGCATGTCCATCAATAAGCCCAGCTTGGCCCGCTCCCGGACCTTGAGGGCAGCCTCGGTCTTCAGCAGGCGGGGGTCGCAGCATACCTGGCGCAGCTTGAGGAGGGCATCCAGGATGACGATCTGGCTGCGGGCAAATCCCCGGGCGGCAATCTCGTCGCGGACCTTCTTGTCCATGCTGATCCGTACCGTCTCGTAGAGATCCCGCTGCCGGCCCTCCAGCTCGACCGTGCGCACGACCACCGTCTTCGGTGGCAGCTCGGTGGCCACCTGCTCCTTGCGCCGGCGCAGGATGAAGGGGGCAATGCGCCGGGCCAGCAGATCGCGCCGGACCGTATCCCCGTGCTTCTCGATGGGCGTCCGCCAGCGGGCGGTGAAGTCCTTGGCCTCCCCGAGAAAGCCCGGCAGCAGGAAGTCGAACTGGCTCCACAGCTCGCCCAGGTGATTCTCGAGGGGCGTGCCGGTCAGGCACAGCCGGTGTTGCGCCTTCAGGATGCGCACCACCTGCGCTGCCTGGCTGGCGGCGTTCTTGACAGTCTGGGCCTCATCGAGAATGAGGGAGTGGTACTCATGAGCCGCCAGCTGCTCCCGGTCCCGCCACAGCAGGGGATAGGTGGTGAGGCAGACATCATGTTCGGGAATCCGGGCGAAAGCCTCGGCCCGGGCCTTGCCCCGCAGGCTCAGCACCTTGAGGGCCGGCGCGCAGCGCTCGGCCTCCCGCTGCCAGTTGAACACCAGGGAAGTGGGAAGCACCACCAGGGCTGGCTTGCCCAGGCGCCGGCCACGCTTCTCGGTGAGCAGGTGGGCAAGGGTCTGGGCGGTCTTGCCGAGCCCCATATCGTCAGCCAGGATGCCGCCCAATTCGTGCTTGCGCAGGTGCTGGAGCCAGGCCAGTCCCTCCAGCTGGTAGGGGCGGAGATCCATCGCGAAGCCCTTCGGGGCGGACACCGCCTTGACCCGCTCCACGCCCCGGATACGCTTGACCCACTCCTCCAGCTTGCCCATGCCCCTGGCCTGCCACCCCTTGCCCAGCCCGTCGGCCAGGCGAGGGGCATCCAGCAGGGAAATCCTCAAGGATGGGGAAGGACTGTCGAACAGGTCCACCAGGGTCCGCGCCAGCGGCTTCACCCGCTCGGCCGCCAGGGCCACCCGGTCCCCGTCGTCGAGCTGCACGATGATCTGGCTGTCGTCGGCAATCGCGTCGATCTGGCGGGGATCCAGCCAGCGGGGATCCTGGCGGAAGACCGCGTGGAGCATGGGTGCCAGATCCACCCGGCGCCCCTCCACCTCGACACCCAGGGCCACCTCTAGCCAGCCCTCGTCGCCGTCCTCGATACTCACCTCCCAACCGCTGGCCACCAGTACCCGGTGACGGAAATCCCTGGGCGCATCGATGCGCCAGCCTCCTTCCTGAAGGGCAGGAGCCGTCAAGGCAAAGAAATGGGCCCAGTGGTCTTCACTTTCCAGACCATAAAGCCCCTCGGTGAGGGTGCCAGGACTGATCAGCCAGCCCCGCTTGAGAGGCAGAAAGCCCGCCTGCTGAAACGCCTTCCAGGCTCGCGCCTCGGCTTCCAGGTCCCGCTTGACCCGCACGGCGCGGCCGTCGGGCAGGGTCGCCAGTGCCCCTGTGCTGCCTGCCTCGAAGCGAGCTTCGTCGTAACAGAAGAAGGGGGTCGCCACGTCGTATTCACGGCCACCGAAATCCGCGGGATACCCCCGGTGCTGACGCCAGCTCCAGCAGTACAGGGTGGTCAGGGAAAGCACCGGCTGACACGGACTTTCAATCAGGGGGAGCGCGGCACGCGTATCTCCCTGGGGGGACGGCAGTTCGGGCGCGACATCGGCCAGGGCACTGGTGACCACCGGCAGCTCGGTCCGCGAGAGCGGTGGCAGGGTCAGCAGCTCGGTGACGACCGGAGCCTGATCGATGCTGACCGGCCCCACCTCCCCCGCCGTGAAATCGAAATAGGCCAGGGGCAGGGTACGGATCACCAGACTGGCGGAAGGCTCCACCCGTACCTGGGGGCAGACGCCCTGGTCCCCGGGTTGCCAGACGAGCCTTCCGGGCCGGCTCCCCCCCAGGTTCAGACGCTGCAGGCGCCCCCCTTCCGTCTCCTGCAGGTACGTACGGCCGGTACGGACCGCACTTTCGAGCAGCGCCATGCCCGGCGCCCCAAGCAACTCCGGACGGCCATAACCGCCAGTGCGCCGGTTGATCCCCCGCAACAGGCGGAATACCTGGAGATCGTCCTCCCGGACAAAACCGGGAGGACGCAGCAAGGCCTGCTCGTAGTTGTACCATTCGCTGGCCGCACCTGAAGGCACATCATCAGCGCTCATCCGGGCCTTCAGCAGGCTCAGGTCCACCTCCTGTCCCTGGGCGGTCGCGACAGGCGTGAGGAGATACAGGATGGCCTCCCTGGAGGGCGCTGCCTTGCGGGTGGGCTTGCCGGCCTTGTCGACGCGCTCCCGAAGGCCCTTGGCCCAGGCAAGCACTTCGGCCCGGGGCTTGTCCACCAGGGCGCCGGGACGCCGGGACGCCAGGATCAGGGCCACCGCATGCTTGCACCGGTTTCCTACCGGACAGCTGCAGCGGGTCGCCAGCTCCAGGGTGCATTCACCGAAGAAATCCCGGCGGTCGACACGCACGCTGACCCGATAGGGAACGGGCTCGGTCCCCTGGACAAGACCCTGGATCTGATGGCCGGCTGTTTCGATGTTGCGCACCCGGCCCACATAGGTGCGCCCCTTGGCCAGGGCATGGGCCGAGAACAATTCACGCAGCAGGGTATCGTCAAGCTGGGCGAGGATGCGGGAGAATTCCATGCCGTCATGGTTCCAGGGGAAAAGGCTGGCGATTTTAGCGCTCCTGCGGCAGTGCAGCGAGAAACGTCTATCCGCCCTCAACCACGGGCATCCCGACCGCAGTCCAAGCTATAGCCGGCAGCATCCAGCATTGCCGGCAGGGCTTCGGCAGCCCTCATTTTCAGGCACACCCGGACCTGTTCACTCAGAGGGGTGTGCCCTGGATTGATCTCGATGGTAGGAATGCCCTTATCCACAGCCCAGACCACCGGCCCGGCAATATAGGGAAAGGCGCTGCCCGTGCCCACCGAAACGATCAGGTCAGGACCCGCCTCCAGCACCGTCTGGTAGCGGTGCACCGCGGCATCGGGGAGGCTTTCCCCAAACAGGACCACATCCGGCCGCAACAGACCGCCGCAATAGGGGCACTCCGGGGGAATCTCCAGACCCGCATAACTGCTCACCTGGCGTGCCCGGCCGCAGTCCACACAGCGCAGCCGGCGCAGGGTTCCGTGCATCTCGATCACGTCCCGGGAGCCTGCCTCCAGATGAAAGCCATCCACATTCTGGGTGAGGACGGTAACCTGTCCATGGAGCGCCTCCAGCCGGGCGATTGCATAATGGCCCGGATTGGGCCTGGCCCCCCGGCAGCTGGATTCGATCTGGGACAGAAAACGCCAGGTAATGTCGGGCCTTTCCCGGAACATCGCACCGGAGAGAGCCTGTTCGATGGGCAAGCCGATATCCGTGTGGGCATCCTCGTACAGCCCCCCCACCCCCCGGTAGGTCGGCAAGCCGGAATCTGCGGACAGGCCAGCCCCTGTAATGAAAAGAATGCGCTGCGCAGCATTCAGAAGACGCCCCGCGGCAGCAATCCCAGCGGCCTGATCGGATAAGCTTGTGTTCATGATGAAATCCCTCTCGGACCACGTCCGGGGAATGAAAGGGTGCCGCCCGGAAAGGCGCACCGGACAAGCTTGAATTGTGACCGCTAAAACGATCTTCAGCCACACAGGAAATCCGGATCACCATGTGCCAACTACTGGGAATGAACTGCAACACCCCCACCGACATCTGTTTTTCCTTTGCCGGCTTCCAGGCCCGAGGCGGTCTGACGGACATCCACGGGGACGGATGGGGGATCGCCTTTTTCGAGGGACGGGGGGTTCGGGTCTTTCTGGACCCCCAGGCCAGCAGCGTCTCGCCGGTGGCCGAGCTGGTACGCCATTACCCTATCCACTCCCTCAATGTGATCGCGCACATCCGCAAGGCTACCCAAGGCACGATCAGTCTGGAAAACACCCATCCCTTCCAGCGGGAATTGTGGGGCCGCTACTGGGTGTTTGCCCACAACGGGAACCTGAAGGACTTTCGGCCCCAGCTGGAAGGAGAGTTCACACCCGTCGGCCAGACCGATTCGGAGCGGGCCTTCTGCCATCTGATGGAATCCCTGCGTCGGCGCTTCCCGGGGGGCGAACCCGCCCTGGAGCCGCTGTTTGCGGCCGTACGGGAGATCGCAACCGAAATCGGTCAGCACGGAGAGTTCAACTTCCTGCTCTCCAACGGCACCTGCCTTTTTGCCCACTGTGCCTCACGGCTCACCTACATCGTACGCCAGGCGCCCTTCGACAAGGCCCACCTGAAGGATCAGGACGTCACCGTGGACTTCAGCACCCTCACGTCTCCCGGTGACCGGGTCGCCGTCGTGGCCACCACCCCACTGACTGACAATGAAACCTGGGCGCCCATCCCGCCAGGCACCCTGAAGCTCTTTGTCGATGGCACCCCCGTGGATCTCGGTCCCTCGGACACCTGCCCGTTCCACCGTCCAGAGAGCTCCAGCACCGGGTTGCAAAAGGATTGAGTTCATTGCTTCTGGGTATATTCAATCCCGATGAAGGCCACCGCATCAGACACCTTCGGTATACACACATAATCCGGATTCATCCGGGCTAGAATCCTGCTGTATCGCTCACTGTTCTCGAGATCATCCATGCCGAATCCTGCCCCGAAAGACTGCCCCCTGTGTTTCCCTGAACACGAGACCGTGCTCTGGCAGGACGCCAGCTGTCGGGTCATACAGGTTGCAGACGAGGACTACCCTGGCTATTGCCGCCTGATCTGGAACAATCACGTGGCCGAGATGAGCGATCTGACGCCATTCGAGCAACGCCACTGCTTCAACATCCTGATGGCCGTCGAAGTTGCGGTACGCGAATGCTTCCAGCCCGACAAGATCAACCTGGCCAGCTTCGGCAATATGGTGCCCCACCTGCACTGGCACGTGATTCCCCGCTACCTGGAAGACCGTCACTTCCCCCAACCCATCTGGGGTCAAACCCAGCGGAAGGGACTACCCTCCCCGGCACCGGCGGTCGATACCGCTCACCTGGCTACGGCCATCCGTAATGCGATTGCCGAACAGATTGCCGGCTGAAACGCAAGGACTCCCCATGACGGACAGCCTCCCTAGCTTCACAGAACTTCGCAGTATCGAGCAGTACCGCAAGCTGCTGCGCACGCTCCACACCCTCAGCGCAACAGAAAGTCACACGACCCTGGTCCGCATGCTGGAGGGACTGCTGGCCAGTCCCCTGGGCCCGGAGGAGCAGCTTGAGGTACTGGAATCGGCGCGCCAGACCATTACTTTTGTGCAGCACGAGATATCGTCCCGCTACGCGGCCCACCCGCTGCCGCCCGATAGCGCCGAGGATGCCACCCTGCGCCAGGTGGTACGCCTGTGGACGGCCCTCAGCACCGCCTATGCGCGCCTCTCCGAGCGCAGCAGTGGCAAGGGAGGGGACGATTTCCGGGCTCAGTGGCCCCTGCTTGCCCAGCGGCGCATCCAGTACCTGGGCCAGATCATCATCGAATATTTCCGCGCCCGTAGGGCCGAGCCTCCGGGAGCCTGGAAGGCGGTCCACGCCGCTTACCTGGAAGCCGAGAAGGCTGGGGTCGCCCACAGCCGGGTGATTGACCCCCTCAACAATACCTGGAAGGCCCAGAGTCCGGACGAAGCGTACATCGCCCTGCTTCTGGTGGACCTGACCAATCCCTACGGTCGGGATCAGCGGGAACTGCACTGGATCTGTCGCTGGGCACAGCGCTTTGCCCCCTACTGCATCATGCAGACTGAATGGGAACAGGACGATGACCGGGCTTACGGACTCGATGCCAATGAAGACCACGGTTTGCGCCCGATCGCCCTGATCGGCCCGCGTCCCGGGATGCGACGCTTCGATGGCCATCAGCTGGCCGCTCAGATCAAGGCCATGCTGACCGAGTTCAAGCAAGGTACCACCCCCGCCTCCCTTGGGCTGGGGGATGACTGCGTACAGCCTGCCTGTGCACGGCTTCTGGTCTCCCTCTACCGTCCCTGGGGCATGTCAGCAGCGGGACGGCGTTTTCCACGGCGACCCAAGCGGGGCGGCAACAAGGTATGCACCGACTGGGACTCCATCGGTCTGCTGGTATCGGGGAAGGAGTTCATCCCTCCGAATCAGCGCCAGATCCAGGGGAGCAGCTACGACATCAATGTCATCACCTTCGGAGGACGGGCTGAAGAAGTGGATCCGGCCCTGATCACCGACCCTGAAGCCGAGGTCAGACGGCGAGGCCACAGCATCGACGAGTGGCTGATCCTGGACCACTCGGTATCGGGCTTCCGGATGCAGCGCAAGCATCCGGTGGAACGCATCGAACATCATCAACTGATCGGCCTCAAGCCCAGTGATGGCACTCAATACCTGCTTGGTCAGGTGAGCTGGCTGATGTACGAGCCGGATGGCACCCTGCTGGCAGGCATCCATCTGCTGGGCGGTCTGCCCACTGCGGTAGCCATCCGGGGAGCAGGTATCAATGTGACCCACAGCAGTCCCTACAGCCAGGGCTTCATGCTGCCGGAAGTGGCCGCCATGCGTGCTCCGGCAACCATCATCCTGCCGGGCAACAGCTTCCATGCGGACCGCGTTCTGGAGGTGCACGGAAGCCACGCCATGCAGCTCCGCCTGACCAGCCTTGTGACCCGGGGGGCCAATTTCGACCAGGCTACCTACGAAGTCGTTTCCCGATAAGCCAGGCAGGGACTCGCGACGCCGGATGGCGTCGCACACCCACAGGAGCGTTCAGCTCGCCAGACGGCGTGCCGGAAAGCAGGCTGCAAAACGGCTGCCCTTGCCGGGCTGACTCTCGATCAGGAGATCCCCCTGGTGGCGGCTCAGCACATGCTTGACGATGGCAAGGCCCAGGCCGGTTCCACCGGTCTCCCGGGATCGTCCTCTATCCACCCGGTAAAAACGCTCGGTCAGACGGGGAAGATGCTCGGGCGCAATACCGATCCCGTCATCCTCCACGGCATACTCCACCAGTGAACCGCGCTGGCGCCAGCTGATCCGGATATGCCCGCCAGCAGGGGTGTAACGTATCGCATTGATCGCCAGATTGGCAAAGGCACTGTGAAGCTCCTTGGCGTTGCCAAGCAAGCGCGCCGGGGTGGAACAATCCAGCTCGATGGTATGACGTCCGGCGGACACCACCTCCGCCTCCTGACGGATTTCCTCCAGCAGACCGGGCACATCCACCGGCTCTTCCTGCAGTATCGGCGCACCAGCCTCCAGGGCAGACAATGCCAGGAGATCCTGGATGAGCCGCTGCATCCGACCCGCCTGCTCCGAAGCCAGCTCCAGGTAATGACGGATATCCTCCTTGTCCATATCGTCGAGGCCATCCGTGACCATTTCAAGGAAACCACTGACCACCGTCAGGGGTGTACGCATTTCATGGGAAACGTTGGCCACGAAATCACGCCGCATGGATTCCAGGCGCTCACCCTGGGTGATGTCCTCGGACATCAGCAGACGCATGTCTTCACTGAAGGGCACCACATGGACCATCAGCGTCCGGGACACCGGGCGCCCGATCGTCAGGGTCAGCGGGGTGCCGTACTGCCCTTTCTCCAGGTAATGCACGAAATCCGGCTGGCGGACGATATTGGTCACCGCAGCCCCCTGATCGCGGCGCTGGTCAAGGCCGAAATGCTGCTCGCCCTGACGGTTCACCCATTCAATGGCATTGGTTTCCGAGAGGAACAACAGGCCATGGGGCATGGCCTGGCTGGCCTGGCGGAAACGCTCCAGGGCTGCCGACAGACGCTCCTGCCGGTGGCTGGCGCTGCGCGCCCGGCTGTTGACATCAGCGAAGACGTTGTCCCACAGTCCGAAGGCCCTCGGCAGGGGCGCCGCCGCCTCCACCGGAGTACGCAGCCAGCGCACCAGCTTGAACAGGTTGTTGACGTGATAGGCACCCGCCAGCAGCAGACAACCGCAAAAGGCCAGCAGGGCCGGAACCAGTCCGAAGAAGATGCCGACGCCCGCCGAAAGCAGCAGGATCAGTGCAAGAACCGTGAAAACGGCAGCCAGGATATAACTGATCGGGCGGATGAGCACCACCCCTTGGGGAGACGGATTGGGCACCGGATTATCTCACGGCAGCGGGAGTTTCCTGCTGGATGGAAAAGCGGTACCCGCTGCCCCGGACAGTCTGAACCAGACTGTCATGATGGCTGGGCTCCAGCGCACAGCGCAGGCGGCGGATATGCACATCCACCGTCCGCTCCTCGACGAACACGTGATCACCCCACACCTGATCGAGCAACTGGGCACGGGAGTGTACCCGCTCCGGGTGGGTCATCAGGAAATGCAGCAGCCGGAATTCAGTAGGACCGACAGTGACCGGCTGTCCGCCCGCCGTGAGCCTGTGGGTCGCCGGGTCCAGCCGCAGACCACCCACCTCCACCGGATCCTCGGTGGTTTCCGGAGCTCGACGGCGCAGCACGGCCTTGATCCGGGCAACCAGCTCCCGAGGTGAAAAAGGCTTGGTGATATAGTCATCTGCACCGGCTTCAAGCCCCAGCACCTTGTCCTGCTCTTCTCCCCGGGCCGTCAGCATGATCAGGGGAATGCTGCGAGTGCGCTCCTCGGCACGCAGGCGGCGGGCAAACTCGACCCCAGACATGGCGGGCAGCATCCAGTCCAGAAGGATCAGATCGGGCAGCGCGTCCCGTACGATGCGCTGGGCTGTTTCAGCATCGCCGGCCTTGACCACATGGTGCCCCGCCCGCGTCAGGTTGGCGGCAATGAGTTCCTGGATCGCGGGCTCGTCTTCAACGAGCAGGATGGTGGCGGGCATGAAAACCTCGATGGATAGGATGTTCGGACGCCGGCAGTGTATTTCAGCAATTTGAAGCTTTGATGACAGCTCACGTAGGGCTCGAAGCCCTCTTCAGGGCGACGAGGCTCGCTTCTAGTATCATGCACGGATTGTGCATCATCACCACGGAGTTCCCATGGCCGGTCTTCGCAAGGACGATCCTGTTCCCACCGAAATCAAGTTGCACCAGAAATCCCGCATCATGGAAGTTGCATTCGATGACGGCCAGCGCTTCTCGTTCACCTACGAGTTCCTCCGGGTATTTTCTCCCTCGGCCGAGGTGAGGGGGCACGGGGCAGGCCAGGAGACTCTCCAGCAGGGCAAGCGGGACGTGGACATCAGCCAGGTCGAGCCGGTGGGTAACTATGCGATCCGCCCGGTGTTCTCGGATGGTCATGACAGCGGTCTTTATTCCTGGGACTACCTCCACGACATCGGGGAGCAGCAGGAAGCCCTCTGGCAAACCTACCTGCTGCGCCTGGCCGAAGCAGGAGGCACCCGGGATCCTGCAGAGCTCCCTCCCCCAGCCCCCAAGACCGGCGGTTGCGGCCACCATCACTGAACACCTGCCTGGCCCTGGGGCCGGCCAACTGACTTCGATCCTCCAGATCATGAACGACAAGACTACCCATTTCGGCTTCCAGAAGGTTGCCGAGTCCGAGAAAGCCAGCAAGGTGCGTGGCGTCTTCTCATCCGTTGCCAGCAGCTACGATGTAATGAATGACCTGATGTCCTTCGGACTTCATCGTCTGTGGAAAGCCTTTACGGTACAAATTGCCGGCGTACGTAAAGGGGATCGGGTGCTCGACGTGGCAGGCGGGACCGCCGACCTGTCTCTGGCCTTCGCCAAAAAGACCGGACCCACCGGTCAGGTCTGGCTAACCGACATCAACCATGCCATGCTCTCCCGGGGACGCGACCGAGTGGTGGACAATGGCCTCCTTCTTCCGGTTGCCCAGTGTGATGCCGAACAGTTGCCCTTCCCCGACGATTATTTCGACGTGGTCACCGTGGCCTTCGGCTTGCGTAACATGACCCACAAGGACGCTGCCATCGCCGAGATGCGCCGGGTCCTGAAGCCTGGTGGACGTCTGCTGGTGCTGGAATTCTCCAAGGTATGGAAGCCGATGGCACCAGCCTACGATTTTTACTCCTTCAAGTTGCTGCCCTTGATGGGAGAGAAGGTAGCCAGGGATGCCGACAGCTACCGCTACCTGGCTGAAAGCATCCGCATGCATCCGGATCAGGAATCCCTCAAGGCATTGATGGAAGGAGCGGGTCTGTCCCGCGTGGAGTACTTCAACATGACCGCCGGGGTGGTCGCCCTTCACCGGGGCTACAAGCTTTAAGCCGCAGATGATGCTGACATCTGCCACCATCGTCTCCCTGAACAGCCTGCTTGCCGACGCCCCCTGGGCTCGGCAGAAGCTGATGCCCTTCGCTGGACGTAACGCCATGCTCAGCCTGGAACCCCTGAACATTGGTCTGGGCATAGACGGTGACGGCTATTTCACAGAAGCAGCCGGCAGCGAGGCAGACGTGCAACTGGTGCTGCCTCTGGCCAGCCTGCCCAAGCTGCTGAGCGGACCAGACGCACTGATGGCCGACATCCGTATCAGTGGTAATGCCGACTTCGCTGACGCCCTGGGCTTCGTGCTGCGCAAGCTGCGCTGGGATGGGGAAGAGGCACTGTCGAGGATCATCGGCGATATCGCCGCCCGCAGGGCAGTCCTAACCGGACGGAGCCTGGTCCATTGGCACCTTCAGGGTGCCCGCAGTGTGGTAGAGAACCTCAGCGAATATTTAAGCGAGGAACAGCCCCTGCTGGTCAAACGCAACGCCCTGGAAGACCTGGCAGGCGCCGTGGCCGATCTCAGGGATGACCTGGCCCGCCTGGAAAAACGTCTGGGCAAACTCAAGAATCACTGAGGGTCATCCTTGCGCCCGGGCACACTGGGCAACCGGCTCACACCCAAGCCTCATCGAGATACCCTCCTCCGGACGCCACTGCCTGGATTCCATCTGGCCGATAGGCCACTCTTCAGTAGAGAACTTGCCCCTCCCGGCAGGAGCCCCTCCGGATGCAGCAAGACAAAAGGGGCAGCCCCTGAGGTCTGCCCCTTTTTTTGCTGCAGCGACTCGACTCGCTCAGTGACCGCGCTTCTTCAGCTTGCCGATTGCCGCGATCTGGGCCAGTGCAGAAGCCAGTTCGGACTGAGCCCGCGCATACTCCAGGGCAGAGCCCTGATTCTGCAGAGCTTCTTCCGCCAGGCGCTTGGCTTCCAGAGCCTTTGCCTCATCCAGATCATGACCACGGATGGCGGTATCCGCCAGCACCGTAACCAGATTCGGCTGGACTTCGAGCAGACCGCCAGCCACAAAAACCAGCTCTTCTTCAGCCTGGTTCTGGACCTTGACGCGCACAGCACCCGGCTTGATACGGGTCATCAGCGGCATGTGTCCGGGCAAAATGCCGAGCTCTCCGGATTCGCCGGGAAGTGCCACAAACTCGGCCAGACCGGAGAAGATCTGCTCTTCCGCGCTGACGATATCCACGTGAATGGTCATTGCCATAGTTTCCTCCTCAAACCGGTGGCGCTAGGCGCCGCCGGGCGATGGTCGCATTGATCAGAGGGTCTTCGCTTTTTCGAAGGCCTCTTCAATCGGGCCGACCATGTAGAAGGCCTGCTCGGGCAGATGGTCACACTCACCAGCCACGATCATCTTGAAGCCCTTGATCGTTTCCTTCAGGGGGACGTACTTGCCGGGAGAACCGGTAAACACTTCCGCCACGAAGAACGGCTGGGACAGGAAACGCTGGATTTTCCGGGCGCGGGAAACAAGCAGCTTGTCTTCCGGAGCCAGTTCGTCCATACCCAGAATCGCGATGATGTCGCGCAGTTCCTTGTAACGCTGAAGGGTCTGCTGAACACCACGAGCGGTGTTGTAGTGCTCTTCACCCACCACCAACGGATCAAGCTGACGGGAGGTGGAGTCGAGCGGATCCACAGCCGGGTAGATACCCAGGGAAGCGATGTCACGCGACAGCACGACGGTCGAATCCAGGTGGAGGAAGGTCGTGGCCGGAGACGGATCGGTCAAGTCATCCGCAGGCACATACACGGCCTGGATGGAGGTGATCGAGCCCACCTTGGTGGAGGTGATCCGCTCCTGCAGACGACCCATTTCTTCGGCCAGCGTCGGCTGGTAACCCACCGCAGACGGCATACGACCCAGCAGCGCGGACACTTCGGTACCGGCCAGGGTGTAGCGGTAGATGTTATCCACGAAGAACAGGATGTCACGAC
>NZ_JAQUVG010000088.1 GCF_028693495.1 Zoogloea sp.
CCGGATGATCAACGCCCTGCTCACCCAGGCCGTGCGTCAGGCGGCCAGCGACATCCACATCGAACCCTACGAGCGCCACTCGGTGGTGCGCTTCCGCCGCGATGGGGTGCTGGTGGATGTGGCCGAACCCCACCGCGCCCTGCACGCGGCGATGGCCTCGCGGATCAAGATCATGGCCAGCCTGGACATCGCCGAGAAACGCCTGCCCCAGGACGGCCGCATCGCCCTGCGCCTGGCCGGCCGCCAGGTGGATGTGCGGGTGTCCACGCTGCCCACCACCCACGGGGAACGGATCGTGCTGCGCCTCCTGGACAAGGGCAGCGGCCAGCGCGGTCTGGACAGCCTGGGGATGGATCCCGACACGGTCACCCCCTTCGCCCGCCTGCTCTCCGAACCCCACGGCATCCTGCTGGTCACCGGCCCCACCGGCTCGGGCAAGAGCACCACCCTCTACGCCGCCCTGCAGGGCATGGATGCGAAGCGCCGCAACATCGTCACCGTGGAAGACCCGGTGGAATACGACCTCCCCGGTGTCGGCCAGATCCAGGTGAGCAGCAAGATCGACCTGAGTTTTGCGCGTGCCCTGCGGGCCATCCTGCGCCAGGATCCGGACGTGATCATGATCGGCGAGATCCGCGACCTGGAGACCGCCCAGATCGCCGTGCAGGCCAGCCTCACCGGTCACCTGGTGCTGGCCACCCTGCACACCAACGACGCCGCCTCGGCGGTCACCCGCCTGGTGGACATGGGGGTCGAGCCCTTCCTGCTCGCCTCCACCCTGCGCGGCGTGCTGGCCCAGCGCCTGGTCCGCAAGCTGTGCCGCGCCTGCCGCACCCCCCAGCCCGTCAGCGACGCCGACCGGGCCCTGGGCACCGGGACGCCCGCCCAGCTGTGGCATGCCCCCGGCTGCCCCGAATGCACCCGTACGGGGTACGCTGGCCGAACCGGCATCTACGAGCTGATCGTCGTCGACGAAGGCTTCCAGCGCCTGATCCATACCGGCGCGGATGAGGCCGCCCTGCGGACCCACGCCCTCGCCCACGGCACCCGCAGCCTGCGCGATGATGGCCTGCGCCTGGTGGCCGAAGGCCTCACCTCGGCCGAAGAACTCCTGCGGGTCACCCGGGAATGACCGCCTTCCGCTACCGCGCCGTGGACGCAGCCGGCAAGGAGTCGGCCGGCGTCCTCGAAGCCGACACCGGCAAGGCCGCCCGTGGCCTGCTGCGGGAGCGCGGGCTGTTTCCCCTCGAAGTGGCCTCCGTCGCCCGGGACAGCGGGGGCAGCCGCTTCACCCGGCGCCGCCTGAAGGTGTCGGAGCTCACCCTCCTCACCCGCCAGTGGGCCACCCTGCTGGCCTCCGGCCTCACCGTCGAGCAGGCGCTGGCCGCCCTGATCGAACAGGCGGAGAGCGAATCCACCCGTCAGCTGCTGGCCGGCGTGCGCTCCGAAATCCTGGCCGGCTACAGCCTGCGCGCCGCCCTCGACCGCTATCCCCAGGCCTTCTCCACCCTCTACCGGGCCTCGGTCGCCGCCGGTGAGAAATCCGGAGAGCTGGCCCGGGTCATGAACCAGCTGGCCGACTATCTGGACCGGGCCCACACCCTGCGCACCAAGACCCTGCAGGCCCTGCTCTACCCGGCCGTCGTGGCGGGCGTGGCCCTGCTCGTCATCGTCAGCCTGATGACCTATGTGGTCCCCCAGGTGGTGTCCGTCTTCCAGCAGGGCAAGCAGGCCCTGCCCCTCATGACCCGGGCCCTGATCCTGATCAGCAGCCTGCTGAGGGAGTGGGGCTGGCTGCTGGTGCTGGCCGTTGCCGGCCTGGCCTTTGCCGGCCACCGCGCCTTGCGGGACAGCACCCTCAAGCGCCGCTGGGACCGCTGGCTGCTGGGGCTCCCGGTCCTCGGCCGCCACCTGCGCACGCTGGATGCCACCCGCTTTGCCAGCACCCTGTCCATCCTCGCCGGCAGCGGCGTGCCCCTGCTGGCCGCCCTCGACGCCGGCCGCCAGGTCATCAGCCGCCTGCCCCTGGCCGATGCCGTGGCCACCGCCACCGAGCGGGTGCGCGAAGGCCAGCCCCTCTCGAAAGCCCTGGGAGCGAGCCGCCAGTTTCCACCGCTGCTGATCCACATGCTTGCCAACGGGGAAGCCACCGGCCGGGTAGGCGAGCTCCTCGAGCGGGCCGCCCGTCTGCAGCAGGCCGAACTGGAAAACCGCACCGCCACCCTCACCGCCCTGCTCGAGCCCGTGCTGCTGCTGGCCATGGGCGGTTTCGTGCTGCTGATCGTGATGGCGGTGATGCAGCCCATCATCGAGATCAACACACTGATGCGATGACCCCCTGAATGAATCATGACCAAGGAGATCCAATGAACAGCGCCTCCCCCCGCCGCACCCGCGGCTTCACCCTGATCGAAGTCATGGTGGTCATCGTGATCCTCGGCGTGCTGGCCGCCCTGGTGGTGCCCCGGGTCATGAGCCGTCCGGACGAAGCCCGGGCGGTGGCCGCCCGCCAGGACATCTCGGCCATCATGCAGGCCCTCAAGCTCTACAAGCTGGACAACCGCCGCTATCCCAGCACCGAGCAGGGCCTCCAGGCCCTGGTCTCCCGACCGGCCACCCCGCCCGTGCCGGAGAACTGGAAATCCTACCTGGACAAGCTGCCCCTCGACCCCTGGGGCAAGCCTTACCAGTACGTGCTGCCCGGCCTCAAGGGTGAGGTGGATGTGATGAGCTTCGGCGCCGACGGCGTCGCCGGCGGCGAAGGCTTCGACGCCGACATCGGCTCCTGGAACCTCTGAGCCTTCATGCGCCCTCCCTCCACGCGCCCCCGCCAGGCCGGCTTCACCCTCATCGAGGTGATGGTGGTGCTGGTCATCATGGGGGTGATGGCCACTGGCATCACCCTCGGGCTGGACAGCCTGCGGGGGCGTGAGCTGGAGCAGGCCCTGCAGCGCCTGCGCCTGGTGCTCGAAGCCACCGCCGACCGGGCCAGCGTGCGCGGGCGGCCCATCGCCTTCGAGCTGCTGCCTGACGGCTACCGTTTCTCGGCCCTCGATCCCGACGACAACTGGCGCCCCCTGATCGATCCGCCGGTGTTCACCGACCGGCCCCTGCCCGCCGGCCTGAGCTGGTCCGGCCTGCGCCTGGAAGGGCAGGCCGAGGCCGGCGCCACCCGGCTGCTGTTCGGCACCCAGCCACCCGAATTCCAGCTGCGGGTCCTCACCCCCACGGGCGAGGCCCTCCTCAGGGGCCGGGCCAACGGGGAAGTCGTCCTCCAGCTGCCCGGCCGCCAGCGCTCCTGATGCACACCCGCGACACCGGCTTCACCCTGCTCGAGACCCTGGTGGCCCTGGCCATCCTGGCGGTGGCCCTGACCGCCGCCTTCCGCGCCATGGGGGTCAGCGCCCAGTCCGCCGGGGAGCTGCGGGAGCGCCTGATCGGCGACTGGGTGGCCGAGAACCGGCTGGCTGAACTGCGGGCCACCCAGGCCTGGCCCGGACCGGGCACCCGCGAAGGCAGCGCCGAGCAGGCTGGCCGCAGCTACCGCTGGCGGGAAGAAGTGAAGGCCACACCGAACCCCCTGGTGCGCCGGGTGGATGTGAGCGTGTATGCCAGCGGCAACGACACCCACGCCATCGCCCGCCTGAGCGGCTACGTGGCCCGCCCCCTGCAATGAGCGGCCGAGCCCAGCGGGGCCTGACCCTCATCGAACTGATGGTGGCCCTGGCCATCTTCGCGGTGCTGGGCGTGCTCTCCTACCGGGCCCTGGCGGAGGTCTCGACCAGCCGCGCCCGGCTGGAGGCGGGTTTCGAACGCTGGCGCAGCATCGGCCGGGCCATGCAGCGCATCGATGCGGATCTGCTCCAGGTGGTCTCCCCGGCGGGGATTCAACTGAACGGCCCGATCCCCACCGAAACCCCGCCAGCGCTGATCCTCGGCCAGCAGGCCAACGGCGGCGGGAGCGAGCTCCAGCTGCTGCGCCTGGATGAAGCCCGGGGCGTGCGCCGGGTAGGCTACCGCCTGGTGGAGGGTCGCCTTGAATGGCTGCGCTGGAACGGTCGCGATCCCATCAGGGAGCCCCAGGTGGACGTGCTTCTGAACCAGGTGCGGGAGGTGCACTGGCGCTTTCTGCTCAACAACACCCGGCTGGATGCCTGGCCGGGGAGTGAGCGCCGGCGGCCCCTGCCCGATGCGGTGATCCTGGAAATCGACCTGCCCGACACCGGCGTGCTCACCCGCATGATCGCCCTGCGCTGATGCTCCCCCCACCACGCGCCCTCCCCCCCTCCCCCGGCGGCACCCAGCGCGGTGCGGCGGTCATCCTTGCGCTGCTGACCGTGGCCCTGGTGGCCGGACTGGCGGCGGCCACGGTGGGGGATCTGGGGGTCGCCATGGACCAGGTGATCGGCCGCCATGACCAGGCCCAGGCCCGGCAGCTGGCCCGCGGCGCCGTGGATTGGGCCCGCAACGTTCTGGCGGAAGACGGACGCACCTCCAGCCTGGATCACCCGGGAGAAGCCTGGGCCGTCAAGATTCCCCCGACCCCCGTGGAAGAAGGCGAAGTCAGTGGCGAGCTGCTGGACCTGTCGGGCCGCTTCAACCTCAACAGCCTGTCGGAAGGCATCGAAGGGGCCAGCCCCCTGCAGGTGAGCCGCTTCGTCCGGCTCCTCGGCCACGCCGGCGTGAGCGAACAGGACGCCCTGCCCCTGGCCCAGGCGCTGATCGACTGGATCGACCCGGACGATCAACCCCGCCTGCCCGGAGGGGCCGAGTCGTCCTGGTATGCAGGGCAGGCGCCGCCCCGGCGTCCGCCCAACGGGCCGCTGGCCGCCGTGGCCGAACTGACCCAGGTCCGCGGCTTCACCCCCGGACTGGTGGCCCGGCTGCGCCCCTTCGTGGCCGCCCTGCCGCCCGGCGGCAGCATCAACGTCAACACGGCCCCCCCCGAGGTGCTCTCCGCCGCCATCGAGGGGCTGTCCCTGGATGCGGCCCGCCTGCTCGTGGTGGAGCGGGAGCGCGCCCCCGCCCGGGACATGAACAGCTTCCAGCGCCGCCTGGAAGAACGCAACGTGGACAACATCAACACCACCGGCCTGGCCGTGCGCAGCACCTACTTCCTGGCCACCGGCCGGGCCCGCTTCGGCGTATCCATGGTCCGCATGGAAGTCCTCCTGCACCGCTCCGAGGGCCAGAACTGGCCCGCCATCGTTTGGCAAAAACTGCTATGACCCGTCTCCTCATCGCCCTCGACGAACAGTGGCCGACCCGGCCGGAGTGCCCCTGGGCCCTCCTCGACGCCGACGGCCGCCTCCTCTCCGAAGGCCACTCGGAACCCCGCCACTGGCCAGCCGCCGCCACGTGCGAGGTGCTGCTGCTCGGCCCCCAGTGCCTGTGGCTGGAGGCGCCCCTGCCCAGGGCCACCCGGCGCGACCTGCCACGCCTGCTGGCCTACGCCCTGGAAGACCGCCTGCTGAAGGATCCGGACGGCCAGCACCTCACCGTCACCCATCGCCGCCCGGCGCCGGACGGCGAACGGGATCTGGCCGGCGTGCTGGTGATCGCCCGGGAACGCCTGCGCCAGCTGGTGGCCCAGCTGGAGGCCATCGGTCGTGCCCCCCGGCGGATCGTCGCCGAAGTCCAGACTGCCCCAGCCGGCGGCCCAGGCTGGCACCTGTCCATCGGCCCGGGAGGCGCCCTGCTGCGCAGCGGACCGGACAACGGGGTCGCCCTCGACCCGGACATCCTGCTCCCCCTCATCGCCGGCCAGGCGGCCAGCGCCCGGGCCGCAAACACGCCTCCCGCCCGGATCGAGGTCCATGGGGCGCCCGGCTTCCCGGTGCCTGAGCTCGCCCACCTCGAGGCGGAAAGCGGAGTACCCTGCGGGGCAAGCAGCCCCTACCTCTGGTGGCAGGGTGTCGATCACCGGGTCAGTACCCTGCTGCATGGGGAATTCGCCCCCCGCCAGGGCGGCAGCGGTACGCTGACCCGCCTGCGCCCACCGGCCCTGCTGGGCGCTGGCGCCCTGGCCCTGTGGCTCGCCGCCAGCGTGGGCGAAGTCCTGTGGCTCAAGCACCAGCAAGGAAGTCTTGAAGAGCGGATCGAACGTAGCTGGAAAAGCGCCTTCCCCAACACCCCGGCCATTGCACCCGCCGCCCAGATGCGCCAGCAGCTCAACCTGGAACGGGCCCGTCACGGCCTCCTCCAGGACCATGACGCCCTGACCCTGCTGGCCGCCGCCGCCGAAGCCCTGGGCACCGATGCCGCCGGTGGCGTCGCCGCGATCCGCTTCGAAGACGGTCGCCTGGACCTCACCCTCAAGGGCACCGCCGCCGGCCGGGCCGACGCGGTGGTCGGCCTGCTGGCCAGCCGCGGCCTGCTCGCCCACGTCCGCCGGGAAGGCGATGGCGCCCAGCTCCAGCTGCGTCGGGAGACCCTCCAATGAACACCTCCAGCACACCCCGCAACAGCGGCCCCGTCAGCCGCCTCATCCAGTCCTGGCAGCGCCTCAGCCCCCGGGAGCGCCGGCTGGTCGGCATCGCCGCCCTGGTGGTCGCCGCCGGCAGCGTGCTCGGCCTGCTCGACTGGAGCCACACCCAGCGGGAACGCCTGCAGCGCACCCTGCCCCGGGCAGCCGCCCAGCTTGAGCAGGTTCAGGAGGCAGCGAGCGAGATCGCCCGCCTGCGCAGCACGCCCCCCCTCCCGCCCTCCACCACCCGGGCCCTGCTGGAGGGCGCCCAGGCCTCAGCCCGCAGCCGCGGCCTGTCGCTGACCGTTCAGGCCAGCGGAGAAGGACTGCACATCAGCGGCCAGGCCGGTTTTGACGAACTGGTGAGCTGGCTCGCCACCCTCCAGAAGGACCAGGGCCTGCGGGTCTTCAAGATGGAGATCCAGCGCCAGGACCACCAGGCCACCGTGGACGCCCTGCTGGGCAGGAGCGACGGGTGAAGCTGCTCATCTTCGGGCTCCTGAGCCTGGTTCTGGTGATCCTCAAGGCCCCCGCCAGCCTGATCGACGGGCTTCTCGCCCATGCCACCCAGGGGGGGCTGCGCCTCCAGCAGGCCGAAGGCAGCCTCTGGCAGGGGCGCGGCATACTGGCCAGCCGGGAAGCCGAAGGCCGCAGCCTGCTCCCCTGGATGCCCCTGGCCTGGGATTTCGATACCGCGACCCTCACCCGGGGGGCACTGGGGTGGCGCTTCAGCAGCAGCGGAACCTCCATCGGCCAGATTGAAGGCGGCTTCGGAGGGCTGCGGATCGCCGACCTGCGGCTCCACGCACCGGCGGGAGCCGTCCTCTCCCCGATTCCCCACCCGGCCGCCCGGGCTGGCTGGATGGGTGACCTGAGCATCACGGCGCCCCGCTGGGAATGCGGGCGGGATGGTCACTGCCAGGGTTCGGCCCAGCTGCTGTGGCGGGGCGCCCGCAGCGCCCTGTTCCCCGGACGCAGCTTCGGCGACTACCAGCTCCAGATGGACGCCCGCGGCCAGACCCTGCACTACACCCTCCAGACCCTCACCGGAGACATCCGGCTGGAGGGTAGTGGCGAAGCGCCCTTCCGGGGTAGCCCCCGCTTCAGCGGACGGATCCAGGGAGACCCGGCCTTCCTGGCCCGGCTGCCGGCGATTGCCGGGGGTGCCGCCCGCCCGGCAGGGGCGCCAGGCCAGTTCGAGCTCCACTGGCCGCCCCGCTGAGGGTGCCACCCGCCCCTTTCCCGCGCCGGCCGATTCGGCCAGAATGACAGGCCACTTCTTCTCCAAACCACTGCAGCCTCTCCCCGCCCATGAATCCGATCCAAGCCGCCCGCGCCGCTGGCCAGCAAATCTGGCTCGACAACCTGTCCCGCGCCCTGATCAACGACGGCCTGCTGGCCCGCCACATCGACAACGGTGTGGCCGGAGTCACCACCAACCCGGCCATCTTCCACAAGGCCATCGCCGAAGGACAGGACTACCGCCCGGCCCTGGCGGCCCTGCCCGCCGGACTCAGCGCCGAGGCGCGTTACGAACGGCTGGTGATCGAGGATGTGCAGCGGGCCTGCGATGTGATCCGCCCGGTATTCGACGAAAGCCAGGGCGACGCCGGCTACGTGAGCCTGGAGGTATCCCCCGCCCTGGCCGATGACGAAGCCGGCACCGTAGCCGCCGCCCTGCGCCTGAAGGCCGCCGTCGGCCGGGACAACCTGCTGGTCAAGATCCCCGCCACCGGGGCGGGCATCCGGGCCATCGAGACCCTGACCGCCGCCGGCGTGAGCCTCAACGTGACCCTGATGTTCTCCCTCCGGCACGTGGATGCGGTCGCCGGCGCCTACCAGCGTGGCCTGGAACAACGTGCCGCCGCCGGAGCAGACCTGCGCAGCGTCCGCTCGGTGGCCAGCGTCTTCCTGTCCCGCTGGGACAGCCTGGTGGACGGCCTGCTCACGGAAACCGGCAGCCCCGCAGCCCTCGCCCTGCGCGGCAAGACCGGCGTGGCCCTGGCCCGCCAGGCCTACCGGCGCTACCTTGCCCGCTTCCACGGGGAAGGCTTTGCCCCCCTGGCTGCCCGGGGTGCCCGCCCCCAGAGCATGCTGTGGGCCAGCACCGGCACCAAGAACCCGGCCTATTCCGACCTGATGTACGTGGAGCCGCTGATCGGCGCAGAGACCGTCAACACCCTGCCGGACGCCACCCTGACGGCCTTCCTGGACCACGGGCAGGTCCAGGCCGCTACGCTGCTGGCCGACGGGGAGAGCTCCGCTGCCGAACTGGCGGCCCTGGCCGCCCTGGGGATCGAGCTGGATCTGCTGGGGGAGCGCCTGCAGCAGGAGGGACTGGCCCAGTTCGCCACGGCCTTCGGCAAGCTGCTGGAACTCACCGCCTGAGTCCCGGGCACCTTCCGACGCCGCAGCCGGCTTGAGCCGGCCAGCGGCCGTTCAGCGCACCGCGCCCGCCAGGCGTTCAGCCCCCATTACCTTGGTACCGGCGTCCAGGCCTTTTTGGCGGAACCAGCCCTGACTCATCTCCAGCGCAAAGCGGGCAGGCCGGGCGGCGCAGTGGTTGTCCTCGCTGTGGGGCTGCATGTCGGCAATATTGATGATCCGCCCCTCCTCGTCCAGAAAGGCCACCGACAGGGGCAGCGGGGTATTCTTCATCCACATGCAGTGACGGCGTGGCTCGGCAAACACGAAGATCATGCCGCCGTTGGCGGGCAGGCTGCGACGCTGCATCAGGCCCACCATCCGGTGTTCCTGGGTGGCCGCCACCTCCGCGTCGATACGGTACATGCCCACGGACAATTCGGTGCGGGGCATCGGCGACTGGGCAAGGACCGGCAGAGCGAAGGCGCCCAGCGTGGCCATCAGAAGAAAACGCAGACCCATGAGGGCAACTCCCGGATGTGGTGGCAATGAAGGGAAAACCGGAGTTCAGGCCGGCCGGACACGTCGCCCCGGGGAGCGGCCGGAAGGGCGTCCGCCCGGGGCAGGCGCTGCCAGCGCACGGGACAGCGCGGGCGGCACCGGCACCTCCCGCCACATGCCGGGGGCCAGCCCGTCCAGGGTCCACTCCCCGATCTTCGCGCGGATCAGGCGCAGGGTAGGAAAACCCACTTTGGCGGTCATCCGGCGCACCTGACGGTTCTTGCCTTCCTTCAGGACGATTTCCAGCCAGCACGTGGGAATGGACTTGCGCTCCCGGATCGGCGGGGTGCGCGGCCACAGCCAGCCCGGCTCGGGCACCCGGCGTGCCTGGCACGGCCGCGTGACGAAATCTCCCAGGTCGAGCCCGCCCCGCAGGGCCGCCAGGGCGGCTTCGTCCGGCTCGCCCTCCACCTGGACCAGATACGTCTTGGCCAGCTTGTGGCGGGGATCGGCGATGCGGGCCTGCAGGGGGCCATCATCGGTCAGCACCAGCAGCCCCTCGCTGTCCGTGTCCAGCCGCCCTGCCGCATAGACCCCGGGCACCGGCAGATGATCGGCGAGGGTAGGCCGGCCCGGTTCGGCGGTGAACTGGCACAGGACGCCATAGGGCTTGTTCAGGAGCAGCAGCATCGTCCCGGAGCTTCCCGCAGAGCACTCGCCGGGGGCGGGCGCGCTCAGACCGCGTAGCGGCGGAGGCGCTGGGAGAACTCTTCCAGCTGACGGATCCCGCTCTGCTCGGCCCGGCTGATCCAGTCCTGGAGCTGCTGCAGGAGCTGGTCATGGGTGGCGGAGGAGCGCGCCCACAGGGCCATCAGCTCGTGGCGCATGGCCACCACGGTCTGCAGCCGAGCGTTGTCCTGAAGCAGCCGGGCCCGGCGCGTGAGCTCGTCGGAGCGCAGCTCGCTCTCGTCGGCGACCAGCCAGCGGCGGACCTCCCGGACGCTGAGCTTTTCGCCGGACTGGGCCTTGAGGATCGCCAGCTCCTCCCGGGCGATCGCCTTGAGGGACTGGAGATAGCGGGTCATCACATCGTAGCGGCAGGTGATGATGGCCTGCAGCGTGTCGAAGTCGGCGCGGGCCTTGGCGATGCCGAACCTGGGGGTCGGGATGGTCTTCTTGACCTTGGCGAGGCCCAGCAGCTCCAGCATGCGGATGTACATCCAGCCAATGTCGAACTCGTACCAGCGGGCCGACAGCTTGGCCGAGGTGGCGAAGGAATGGTGGTTGTTGTGGAGCTCTTCGCCACCGATCAGGATGCCCCAGGGAAACAGGTTGGTGGAGGCATCGCTGCAGTTGTAGTTGCGATAGCCCCAGAAGTGCCCCAGGCCATTGACCACCCCCGCCGCCCAGAAGGGAATCCAGACCATCTGGACGCCCCAGATCAGCACCCCCGGCCAGACGCCGAACATCGCCACGTCCGCCAGCAGCATCAGCACGATGCCCAGCTTGGGGTAGGCCGAGAAGATCCGGCGTTCGAACCAGTCGTCGGGCGTCCCGTGCCCAAACCGCTGGATGGTCTCCCGGTTGCGGGCCTCCTTCACGTACAGGAACACGCCGGTCCACAGCACCTTGTTGATCCCGTGGATCTGCGGGCTGTGGGGGTCGTCGGCGGTCTCGCACTTGGCGTGATGCTTGCGGTGGATGGCAGCCCACTCCTTGGTGACCATGCCGGTGGTAAGCCACAGCCAGAAACGGTAGAACAGGGCCGGCAGCCAGTGCAGGTCCAGGGAGCGGTGGGCCTGATGACGATGCAGGAAAATCGTTACGGCAGCGATGGTGACATGGGTCATCGCCAGGGTGACAAGGACATAGCCCCACCAGGGCAGATCAAAAAAACCGGAGAACATCAGGGCAAACATCCTTGTGCAATGGGTGAGCGGATTCTAGTCGAGGGCCATCGGCGATCCAAGGAAAGCCTGGTTTCACCCCGCATTTAAAGGGACCGCCGGGGCGGACTGTTGCAGCGCTACGACAGGGCCGGCGGGAGCGCGGCCGACGGATTCAGGATGCGCACCTCCCGCTGGGGAAAGGGAATCTCGATCCCCTCTTCCTTGAAGCGGCGCCACACATGCAGGTTGATGGCCGAGCGGATGCCCAGGGTGCCCTCCTCTGGATCGCCGATCCAGAAACCGAGCTGCAGGTTGATGCCGCTGTCGGCAAAAGCCTCCACGAAGGCCTTGGGCTCCGGATCCTGCAGCACCCGGGGCTGCAGCCGGGCCGCTTCCACCAGGATCCCCATCGCCTTCTCGAGATCGGTGGCATAGCCCACCTGGATCGGCAGGGCCACCCGCAGCTTGGGATCGGTGAAGGTCTCGTTCTGCACCACGGACCCCACCAGGGTTTCGTTGGGGACGATGGACTCGACCCCCCCCATGCCCTTGATCACCGTGTAGCGGGTGGTGATCTGGCTGACGATGCCCCGTTCGTTACCCACGGAAATCAGGTTGCCCATGCGGATGGAACGGTCCAGCAGCAGGATGAAACCCGACACATAGTTGGCCGCGATCTTCTGCATCCCGAAACCCAGGCCCACGCCCAGCGCCCCGCCGAAGACGGACAGGGCGGTGAGGTCGATCCCCACGAGGGGCAGGCCGATGGCCACCGCCAGCACGATCAGGAGCGCCTTGGAGAGGCGCGCAAACACCAGCTTGAGATTGGGGTCGATCCCCTCGGCCCGCATCAGGCGGGCCTCCACCACCCCGGCCGCCCACAGGGCCACCAGCACGGTCAGCATGACGATCAGCACGCCCTGGGCCAGCATCCACAGATTGACGCTGGCCTTGCCGATGGTGAAGCTGACCTGCTCCATGCCATCGATGACCGTGGGCAGCACCCCGGTGATGTGCAGGGCTGCCACCACCCAGGCCGCCGTGGCGAAGAAGCGCTCGAAGGAGGCCAGCCACACGGCGCGCGGAAAGGCCTTCTTGAGGGCATGCACGGTCAGCCGGATGGCCGCCATGGCGGTAAGCAGGGGGGTCGCCAGCTTGAGCAGGTGCACGTTGTGCCAGTGCTGCAGCAGGGTGCGGCCCACCAGCACGAAGACCAGCGCGGTCAGCGGAAAGATCACCCGCCGCAGCCCCTCCTCGCCAGCGCCGTACATGGCGCTCGGTTCTGCGCTGCGCCGGCGCTGCAGGAACCCCCGGATCTGACGGGCAACGCCGCTGGCGAGGAGCAGGCATACCGCCAGCACGCCCACCTGCCACAGGATGGCGGGTTCCTGCATGTCATCCCAGATGTCCAGCAACAACTTCGCGATCTGATTCTCTTCCATGGTTCTTCCTTGTCGGTCCGGGCGCACGGCCCAGGCCGTGGGGATGCCGGGGCCCGGCGCTCCTGGGGCCCCGGCACCTGCGCAGGGATGAATGTCGATGAATCGGATGGAGGGCCCGGAGGGGATGGAGTTCCCCGGAATCAGGCCTGGCGCTCGAGCACCGCCGCGAAGAAACCGTCCGTATCGTGGGCCAGGGGCGTGAGACGCAGCTGCGCGCCGCACTCGATGGACACCCCCTGCTTCGCCAGCACCTCCTGGGCATTGACCGGAGCAAACCCCGGATTGGCCGCCAGGAAGGCGGCCACGATGGCCTCGTTTTCCTCGGGCAGCACGCTGCAGGTGGCATAGACGAGGCGACCGCCCGGCTTCACCAGACGCGCAGCGCTGGCCAGGATCGCCGCCTGCTTGCCGGTGAGCTCGGCCAGGGCCTCGGGGCTCTGGCGCCACTTGAGGTCGGGGTTGCGGCGCAGGGTCCCCAGCCCGCTGCACGGCGCGTCCACCAGCACCCGGTCGATCTTGCCCGCCAGGCGCTTGACCCGCGGATCGTTCTCGCTGGCAATCACCACCGGATGAATGTTGGAAAGGCCGGAACGGGCCATCCGCGGCTTGAGCTTGGCGAGGCGCTTGTCCGACACATCGAAGGCATACAGGCGCCCGGTGTTGCGCATCAGCGCGCCCAGCAGCAGGGTCTTGCCGCCCGCCCCCGCGCAGAAGTCGACGACCATCTCGCCGCGCTTCGGCTGCAGCAGGTAGCCCAGCAACTGGCTGCCCTCGTCCTGCACCTCGAAGCTGCCGTCCAGGAACAGGGGATGCTTCTGCAGGGCCGGCTTGCCCTCCAGGCGCACGGCCACCGGAGAGTAGCGCCCCGGCGCACAGGCCATCCCGTCGGCCCTGAGACGCTCGACCAGGGCCTCCCGGTCGAGCTTGAGGGTATTGGCCCGCAGATCCAGCGGCGCCGGACGGTTGAGGCTCTGGGCCAGGGCCACCACCTCTTCGGGGGTCAGCGTGGCGAGGAGGCGCTCAGCCAGCCAGTCCGGCAGATCGGCGGATTCGGCCAGGCTCAACTCGCCGGCTTCCTTAGCCTTGATCTCGGTGAAGAAATCCACGTCCCGGCCATGCAGGCCCTCGCCCAGCTGGCGCCGGGTGGCACCCTCGACCCGGGCCAGCCAGGCCAGGATCAGCTGGCGGGTGGACGCCTCCGGACCGCACAGGCGCTCGAGGGTGCGCTTGCGGCGCAGCACCCCGTACACGGCCTCGGCCACGAAGGCCCGGTCCCGCGCACCGAGCTCGCGCATGTCCTTGAAATAGCGGGACAGCACCGAATCCGCCGGATAATCGAAACGCAGCACGGAACGCAGGGCCTGGCTGGCAGCCTGAAGTTGGGCAGGAGTAATGGTCATGGTGTTCTGTTCTTTCAATGCACGACATGGGCGGCCCAGGCCACCCGGAAAAATTCAAAGGCTATTCGTTTTTGCGATCTTAATCACCATCGCCTCCGCCACTCACCCCTCTGGCGCCCACACACTCTTCACAAATAGCCAATTCAAAAAAGGCTCAGGGAGACAGGCGCCTGCCCAGATCCACACCGGTGGCCACCTGGTCGAGCACATCGCCGTTCTTGTCGGTGATCTTGAGGCGGACCGGCAGGTTGGCGTAATCCCGGGCCAGCCAGATGTCGATCTTCAGCTCGCCCCGGTGGCCACTGCTCCCCAGATGGTAGGCGGAAACCCGTCCTGCCGGCACCTGGATTTCCTCGACACCGAGGTTTTCGATCACCGAGCGCACCGCACTCTTGCCGGTCACCACCAGCAACTCGGCCCGCGGGGTGCCGGATGGCTGAAGGGATAGATGATGCATCAGGGACAACACATCCTGGTCGCCCTCCGCCAGCGCAAACTCCCGGCGCCGCTCTCCCGCCACCAGCACCACCCGGGCAGTGGCCCAATCGAAGTCCGCCTGTTCGCGCACCCGGCCATCCCGCTCGACGGTGAACTTCTCGGGCAGGAGCCCCTCCGGACCAATCCGTCCCTCGCTGCGCTGAACCATCCTGAAGGGCTTGATCAGGCCCACCAGCCCGGCCGTCTCGATCACGGTCTCCATCGAATAGCGGACCTTGTCATGGGACCAGGCATGGGTGGTGCGGCCGATCACGAAATTCTGCTCCCCGCGGATCACGTCGTACTGGATCC
>NZ_JAQUVG010000173.1 GCF_028693495.1 Zoogloea sp.
CCCCCTGGTCGCGCCCGTGCATGAGGGGAAGCGGGGGCATCCGGTGGGATTCGCGGCCCGCTGGCGCAGTGACCTGCTGGCGTCCACGGGAGATCAGGGCGCTCGTGAGTTGCTGACCCGTCATGGCGCCCTCCTGCAGGGCGTTCCGGTGAGTGACCCGGGCGTGGTGCGTGACATAGATGTTCCTGCAGATCTCGCTGCCCCGCTTGTCCGTTGAAGGCCGGCAGATACGCCCCGCGAGGGACTGATCAGCGCCCTCCCGGTGACCGTTGCCAGTCCACGGCGATTGGTTCTGCCGGGGATTGCGGGTGGGCTGCCAGGCTCTTCCTGAGGGCCCGGATCCGCTCCGGTGTGTCCGGGTGGGTGGACAACAGGGCCGGCAAGCGGGCGCCCTGAGCCCTTTCCATTTTTTCGAGGCGTTCAAAAAAACGGAGCAGGCCGCCCGGGTCGATCCGGGCTTCGGCCAGTCGTTCGATGGCCCGTTGATCCGCTTCCCGTTCTGCCTCCCGCGAGAAGGTGAGTTCCCCGAGACGGGCGGCCCAGCTTCCCAGGTCGCCGTAATTGCCGGCCAGGGCCGCCACGATGACCCGCAGGCCGGCGCTGCGCACGATCTGGTGGAGGCTGTGGCGCAGCTCCACATGAGCGATTTCATGGGCCAGAACCCCTGCCACTTCTTCGGGGGTGTCGGCCTTGTCCAGCAAGCCCTTGTATACGATGACCACGCCGCCCGGGGCGGCAAAGGCGTTGATCTCCGGCTCGTCCGCCAGGTGAAACTCCAGCTTCTCGCCCGGACGGACGAGGCGGCGGGCGATGGCCTGGACGGTGTCGTGGGCAGGGCCCGCGTCGATCATCCGGCTTTGGAGGCGGGTCTGGGTCAGGACCGCCCGGCCGATCTGAGCTTCGACGGAGGGCGGGATACGCGCCACCACCCGGTCAGCGAGGGGGTCCAGGGCAAGGAAAAGTGCGGCCACCAGAAGGAGCGGCAGCAGGATGAGCAGGGTGATGCCCAGCCCGAAGCGCCGTTTTTGCCGATGCCGGCTCCGGTCACCCTGGTGGAACAGGTGGGGCGCCACTTCGCGCAGGGGGCCGACCAGGCGGTCATCGATCAGCAGCAGGTGCTCTCCTCCGTCCTCCCCAGGCCATTGGAGTGCCCACTGGCCGTGGTTGAAACCCCGGGCTTCGGCACGCAGGCCTTCCGGCGGGATCCGGAGGGGGGGCTGGTCGGCGGACAGGAGGGTCAGTGCGCCGCCCTCCCAGGTCAGATGGACGGCCCGGCCATGGGCATCGCCGCCGGCCGGGTAATGGCGTGCAGGCAGTGGGCCGTGGGTGCTCACTCGTCGTCGCCGAGGACCGATCCGAGTCCGAAGCCGGCAAGCATGGAGCCCCCTTCCTTGCCGCCGCCTCCGGCGGCCCGGGAGGCCATGACGATACGGTCGGCCATGCGGGAGAGGGGGAGCGACTGCAGCCAGACCTTGCCAGGGCCGCTGAGGGTGGCGAAGAACAGCCCCTCGCCGCCGAACAGGGCGGTCTTGATCTTGCCTGCGTACTGGATGTCGAAATCCACGCTGGGCTGGAACGCCACTACGCAGCCGGTATCCACCCGGAGGGTTTCGCCCGGAGCCAGGGTCTTTTCGAGCAGGGTGCCGCCGGCGTGGATGAAGGCCATGCCATCGCCCTCGAGCTTCTGCATGATGAAGCCTTCGCCGCCGAAGAGGCCAACGCCGATCTTCTTCTGGAAGGCGATGCCCAGGGATACGCCCTTGGCCGCGGCCAGGAAGGAATCCTTCTGGCAGATCAGGGTGCCACCGACGGTGGACAGGTCCACCGGGACGATCTTGCCCGGGTAGGGGGCGGCGAAGGCGACCCGGCGCTTGCCACTGCCTTCGTTGTGATAGACGGTGGTGAACAGGCTCTCACCGGTGAGCAGGCGCTTTCCGGCGCCCATCAGCTTGCCGAAAAATCCCCCCTGCTGGGCGGATCCATCACCGAAGATGGTGTCCATCTGGATGCCGTCCTGCATGTACATCATCACCCCGGCCTCCCCGATGGCGGCTTCGCCCGGGTCAAGCTCCACCTCCACGTACTGCATGGATCCGCCAAAGATTTCGTAGTCGACGACGTCCATCGCCATGTTTGTTTCTCCCTTGAGTGCTGTTGAACTGGAATGGTCTGGGCTTTTGCCGCCTGAGGACAGGCTGGCGCAGCAAGTTTGCAGGGATATGATCCGCCCGGATTTCAGTCGGACCGGCTGCGTCGGGTGTCGTCGGGGGTCAGGAACAGGCCGATGCCGAGGGCAATCAGCGCCACCGGCCACCAGGTCCTGGCCAGTTGTACCAGATCCAGTTCCACCAGATCCAGGTTGATGGCAAGGGCGACGACTCCGATGAGGATCAGCGACAGGGCAGCGAAATGGCCTTTCACGGGAGCTCCTTGGTGGCTCTGTTCAGATGGCGGGGCTGCCCAATGGTAAGGGAGGAAGGCTCCCAGGTGAAGCTGGTTTGGCAGGTCGGGTCGGGACGCGGAGGGCGCCCGCTTGCAGGTTCGGGATCGACCGTGCTTGCCCCGGCTCATGGAGAGGGCAAGCGAACCTGCAGCAGCGTACCGTGCCCATGGGTGGGCGAGTGGATGTCCACCTGTCCTCCGAAGCCCCGGACGATTTCCCGCACGATGGGCAGGCCGAGGCCCCCTCCCGGCCGGCTGGCGTTGGGCAGGCGGAAGAAGCGTTCGAAAACCCGCTCCCGGAAAGCGGGAGGAATGCCGGGTCCGTTGTCTTCCACTTCGATCAGACAACCGGCGTCCAGGGGCCTGCAGCGAACTGTCACCTCCCCCGGGGCGGGGGTGTAGTCGAGGGCGTTATGCACCAGGTTGGCGATCATCTCGCCCAGCAGCAGGCGGTCTCCGGTGACCTGACAGGGCTGCAGCTCGAAGCCCAGGTCGAGGGCATGGGTGCTGGCGAGACGGATCCACTCTGGGCTGCGCTCCCGGATCAGTTCGGGCAGGTCGATGGTTTCGGCCAGTCCGGCCTGGCGCCCCCCTGGCTCGGCGGAGAGCAGGACGCGCATCTGGTTGACCAGGTGGGAGAGGCGGTCGATGGCGCCGATACACTGACGGGCCCGGCTATCCCGGGAGGCGGTGTCGTGGTCCCCCGGTATCAGTTCGAGCTGGGTACGGATGCCCGCCAGCG
>NZ_JAQUVG010000089.1 GCF_028693495.1 Zoogloea sp.
GGGTGTGGATCATGCGGGGTACTCTCCAGGGGCTGCCTTGGGCGCGCGGACTGCTCGGTCGGCAGCTTTTCAACCCGGCATTATCGCCCGGCCCGCCGGGAGCGTCGACCCGTGTACGGGGCCTCTTGTCCCTGACGGCCGGCCCGGTTATGGTGGCAGGACCTTCAAGACCCGCGCCAACGCTGGATTCCCGCCCCATGAAATGTACCCGCGTGTTTCTCAACCGCCTCCAGAACGAACCCGAGGCCCACGATACGGTGGTGGTCATCGACGTACTGCGCTCCTTCACGACGGCGGCGGTGGCCCTGTCCCGGGGGGCTGCGGCGATCTATCCCGTGGAGGGTGTGGCGGCGGCCATCGTGCTGGCGGAGGGGCTGGAGGGTGCGGTATCGGTGGGGGCCATCGCCGGGGGCGACCCGGCCCCGGGCTTCGCCTACGGCAATTCGCCCGCGGCCCTGCTCACCGCCGATCTGGCCGGCCGGCCGGTGGTGATGAGCACGGCGGCCGGGGTGCGTGGCCTGCAGCGCTACCGCCAGGCCCGCCGCCTGTATGCGGCCAGCCTGGTATGTGCCCGGGCGACGGCGGCGGCCATCCGTGCGGCCGGGGCCGAGGAGGTGTGCTTCGTGATCACCGGGGAGTGGGTGGACCGGGACGGGGACGAGGATGTGGCCTGCGCCGACTACATCGAGGCCTTGCTGCGAGGCGACACCCCCGCCCCCTCAGGGTTTGCCCACCGGGTCCGGGCATCGGATTTCGGCCGGCGCTTTATGGCGGGCACCTGGCCCAACCTGCCCATGGCTGATCTGGAACTGGCGACCCGGGTGGATTGTTTCGACTTCCCGATGCTGGTGGTCCGGGATGGTGAGCGGATGGTGATCCGTTGAAGGCAGCCGGACCACTTGGCGCCGGCGGCCCGGGCTGGGACAATCGGCCCTCTTCATTCTTCCTGGGGCTGCCATGGAATCCCGTCTGACCGAAATCGAGATCAAGCTCGCCCTGACCGAAGATCTGGTGGACACCCTCAACCTGACCGTGCACCGCCAGCAGGAGCAGATCGATGCCCTGCAGCGCCAGATCCGGCTGCTCTACCAGCAGATGCAGAATGCCGCGCCGGCCGCGGACGCCCGCGACCTGCGGGAGGAAATCCCGCCCCATTACTGACCGGGGCCAGGGGCTTTCGCTAGTGGAGGATCTCCGGCCGGCTCAGGGGCTGGACATCCACAAACACGTCGCCATCCTCTTCCCGCAGCTGGAGCCCGAAACTGGCAAAGGCCGCCTGCACGTCCCGGCGCAGAGGGGCGTCGGCGAGCTCGCCGGGTTCGAGGGCGTGTCCGGCGGAGAGGTGCTGGGCGGTGGCCAGCCACAGGGGAGACAGGAAGGAGCCTGCCACGAACTCGGCCATCTCGGCGCTGACAGCCTTGAGGGGCTGGCCAAGTCCGTCCAGGTAGCCCTGCACATGGGCTACCGCCTGCATCAGGTGGGCGATCCGCCCCATGCTCTTGGCAAACAGGCTGTCCAGATCCTGGTCGGCGAAGTAGAGGGTGATCTCTTCCTGCATGCCTTCGGGCAGGGCCTGAACCAGTGCAGCCAGGTGGTTGAGCAGCAGATCCGAGTCGGCGGGCACCGACCAGGCGCTGCGTCGGTTGATCCGGTATTCCTGCCACATGGCACCGATGATGGGGGCCAGGGCCCGGCCCAGAGGGGTCTCCGCTTCTGGGGGGGCTGCCTGCAGGAAGTCGTGGAGACGCCAGCATTCCTTGTGCAGATGATGGATCAGCCGGGCAATCTCGGCACCCTCCCCGGACAGGATGGACCACAGCTTGGTGCCGTCGAAGAGCAGGGCCAGCCCCCCCTCGTCGGAGACGATCCGGGACAGGTGCTCGGCTTCCGCCGGGGTGACACCGAATTTCTGTTCGGCGGCGGCCAGATCGTCCGCTACCACGATGCGCGAGAGGGCGTTCAGGTCGAGTGCCTCGTCCCGGGCCTGGATCCGCTCCAGGAGGGCTTCCAGCACCTGCCTGAGGGTGGTGGCGTTGGCGCCGGAGAGGGGTCCGTCGAATTCGATGTGCATGGCGGTCCGGCTCACTCTTCCACGTGGCGCAGGGACAGGTCGATGGCGCGCACATCCTTGGTCAGGCTGCCGATGGAGATGCGGTCCACGCCCGTCTCGGCAATGGCCCGGACCCGCTCCAGGTTGACGCCGCCGGAGGCTTCCAGCTCGGCCCGGCCCTGGTTGATGGCGACGGCTTCGCGCATCTGCTCGAGGCTCATGTTGTCCAGGAGGATCATCTTGGCACCGGCGGCCAGGGCTTCCTCGAGCTGGGCGAGATCTTCCACTTCCACCTCGATGAAGACGTTGGAGGGGGCAAAGGAGCGGGCCTGCGTGATCACGGCCTGAATGCTGCCGGCGGCGATGATGTGGTTTTCCTTGATCAGGATGCCGTCGTAGAGGCCGGTCCGGTGGTTGGTGCCACCGCCCACCCTGACCGCGTATTTCTGCGCCAGGCGCAGGCCTGGCAGGGTCTTGCGGGTATCGACGATCTTCGCCCGGGTGCCGGCGACGGCCTGCACGAAGGTGTGGGTGAGGGTCGCGGTGCCCGACAGCAGCTGGACGAAGTTGAGGGCGGTGCGCTCGGCGGTGAGCAGCGCGCGGGCCGAAGCGTCCACCTCGCACAGGAGCTGGCCGGGTTTGATGTGTTCGCCGTCCTGGGCGTGCCAGATCACCGAGGCGTCGGGTTCGAGGGCGGCGAAGGCCGCGTCGAACCAGGCGGTGCCACAGAGGATGGCGTCTTCCCGGGTGATCACCCGGCCGCGGGCGTTGCGGTGGGCCGGCACGAGGCGGGCGGTGAGGTCGCCGGTACCGATGTCTTCGGCCAGGGAGGCGGCCACGGAGCGCTGGACTTCAACGCGGAGCTGTTCGGGAAATTCCATGGGGAGTCACCTTGGGTTGGCTGGTGGTCATTCTAGCATCTGGGGGGGAGGCGTCATCAGCCCTCGGGCCGTTCATCAATGCCGCCCGAATTCCGATCCCGTGGGGCCGAAGCCGCTTTCCTGGTATTCCACATCTCCGTCCCGGGCCAGCAGATAGTGGGGCTGGTCGGCGGGAACCACATACACCGCGCCCGTGGGGATGGCGACCATCCGGGTCTCGTCGAAGATGGTGCCGAAGCCCACGTGCAGGGTGCCCGACAGCACGGTGGTGACCCGCTCATCCGGGTGGGCATGCACCGGAATCCGTCCGCCGGCCCCCAGGCGTACCCGCAGCACATAGGTACCCAGATCCTTCTCTGCGCCCAGCATCCATGCCGCGGACAATTCCGGCTGCTGCGGTGGCGTGGTCCATGTCTGCCCGTCCGGCAGCACAGGGCGGGGCACGGCGGGGGGCAGATCGGCCTGGGCTGGGCTCAGGGCATCCTCCCTTCCTGGCGAGTCGTGCCCTGTACCGGTGGCCTGGGCGATACCCCCGCCGAGGGGCGCTGCGAGGAGCAGGCAAAGCAGAGTCTGGCGGAGCATGGTGGAGCTCTCCCGGTCAAAGGATGCCAGCATCCCATCGTGGCGGCCGGCACGCCAGCGTTTCATGCCCCATGGCTGAGGAGCCGTGTTTTTCTGGCAGGGCCTTCGGAGCTGACGGGGAACGCCTGAAGCCGGGGGCTCAGCCATCACCGAGGCTGCTGATCACCCGCTTTCGTACGCAGGCTTCCAGATCGTGGGTCAGGCAGTCTACTTCAATCAGGTCGTCCCAGTTTTTCCGGAAGTTGCGCTGCCAGGTGATCTGGCGCTTGGCCAGCTGACGGGTCGCGAAGATGCCCTTGTCCCGGAAGGTGGGCAGATCGCAGGCCCCGTCCAGGTAGTCGAGCGCCTGGCGGTAGCCCACGCAGCGCATGGACGGCAGCCCCGGGTCGAGGCGGTAAGCTGCCCGCAGGCGTTTCACCTCATCTACAAAACCGGCCAGCAGCATGGCGTCGAAGCGCCGGGCAATCCGCGCATGGAGCACGCTGCGGTCGGAGGGCGTCAGCGCGACCGGGATGTAGCGATGGGTTTCCGTGATCTCTTCCCGCCGGGCATGGCTGACGGCCAGCGGCTGGCCGGTGAGGCGCACGATCTCCAGGGCGCGCTGGATACGCTGGGCGTCATTGGGTTCGAGACGGGCGGCGGCGACCGGGTCCAGGCGGGCCAGCTCGGCATGGCATGCCGGCCAGCCATCCCGGGCAGCAGCCTCCTCGATCTCCTTGCGGAGGGCCGGGTCTGCCTCGGGCAGCTCGGAGAGCCCTTCCCGCAGGGCCTTGTAGTAGAGCATGGTGCCTCCCACCAGCATGGGGATGCGGCCCCGGTGGGTGATCTCTCCCATCAGGCGTCGGGCATCCTCGCAGAAGCGGGCGGCAGAGTAGGCCTCTGCAGGGCTGAGGATGTCGATCAGGTGGTGGGGGCAGGTGGCCTGTTCTTCGGCGCTGGGCTTGGCCGTGCCGATGTCCATGCCCCTGTATACCAGGGCGGAATCGACGCTGATGATCTCCACTGGAAGATATCTGGCGAGGGTCAGGGCACACGCTGTCTTGCCGCTGGCGGTGGGGCCCATCAGCAGGATGGCGGGCGGAAGCAGGGGGCTTTGGGGCATGATTCGTCTTTCGATCAGACGCGCATTGTAGCGGTTGGGGCTGGGGCATGAGGATGTACGGTGGGGTAGGACGGGGAGTGCTGGCTCTTCTGGGATGTCGTGGGTATGTGTTGCATCAGCGGGAGGACGGAGCATGAAGCGCCTCATGGTGGTTGCGCTGGCCTGGGCAGGCCTGGCGGGAGCCCAGATGCCCATCGCCGTGGACGTCGGGCATTTCCTCGACAAGCCTGGCGCCCTCAGCGCCCACGGCATCACCGAGTTCGAGTACAACCACGACCTGGCCGCGGTCATCGCGACGCGCCTGCAGAATGAAGGCCTCCCGGTGCACCTCATCGGCCATCGGGGGGACATGGCCGATCTCAAGGCCCGTTCTGCCGAGGCCGCAGAGGCGGGCGCCCGCGTGCTCCTGTCGGTGCACCATGATTCGGTGAAGGAGCACCATCTCCAGCCCTGGACCTGGAATGGCCGAGCCCTGCGTCATGCCGATGGTTTTGCCGGTTTCTCCCTGTTTGTGTCCCGGCGCAATCCCCTGGTGGCGCAGAGCCTGGCCTGTGCCAGCGCCATCGGTGCCGAACTGCGCCGGGCGGGTCTGCCCATCGCCACCCACCACGACCTGTCCTCCGATGGCATCCGTCGCCCCTGGGCCGACGAGGCCAACGGAGTCTATTACTACGACAACCTGATCGTGCTGCGTACCGCTGCGATGCCCGCGCTGCTGCTGGAGGCCGGGGTGATCGTCAACCGCCAGGAGGAGCGGGAGCTGGCCACGCCAGCCCGCAGGGCCCTGACCGCCGAGGCTGTCGCCAAGGGGCTGGCGGCCTGCGGGATGACGAACCAATCGGAGGCGGAAGGCTCTGAGCTCCGGTGACGGTGCCTGCCGGATCGTTCACACTTTCTCCCTCCGAAGGAAACTCTGCCCGTCGATGAAAACCATCCTGCTTTCCTACTTTTCCGCTGCCCGCAGCCTGGCCCGGCCAGGGGTGTTGTGGCACCTCTTGTGGCCGACCCTGGTGGCGACCGTGCTGTGGACCGGACTGCTGATCGGCAGTTGGGGGACGCTGGCGGGATTGGGCAATGACCTCATGACGGCGATACCCCTGGTGGGACCCTGGCTTGCCTCCTCCGACGGCGTCCTGATGGTGGCCCTGCTGATGTTCAAGATCGGGCTGGTCATGCTGGCGCTGCCCATCATCTATGTGACGGCAGCCTTCCTGGTGGCGGCCATTGCGCTGCCGCTGATGACGGAAAGGGTGGCGGCCACCGACTATGCGGATCTCCAGCGGCGGGGAGGGGGGAGCCAGATCGGCAGTATCTGGAACGCCCTCACCTCGGTGCTGCAGTTCCTCGTGCTGCTGCTCCTGAGCCTCCCCCTGTGGCTGGTTCCCGGGGTCGGGCTGGTGATTTCCCTGATCCTGACCGCCTGGCTCAACCAGCGGGCTTTCCGCTACGACGCGTTGATGGCCCATGCGGACAGGTTCGAACTCAAGGATCTGCCCTCCCGCCAGTCTTCCGCCCTTTTCGGGGTCGGCATGGTGGGGGCCGTGCTGGCCCACGTACCCCTGGTCAACCTGTTTGCACCGGCCCTCTCCGGGCTGGCCTTTGTCCATTACCTGCTGTCGGCCCTCCGGGTAGCCCGACGCACGGAAGACATCATCGAGGTGAAGTGAATGACGCAAGACACCCAGCCCACCTTTGGGGCCCTCATCATCGGCGACGAACTCCTGTCGGGGCGTCGGGAAGACAAGCATCTGGGCAAGGTGCTGGAACTGCTCAAGGCCCGCGGGCTGCGCCTGGCCTCGGTCCGCTATGTGGGGGACGAGCGCCCGCGTCTGGTCCAGACCCTCAAGGAGAGTTTCGCCTCCGGCGACATCGTGTTCAGCTTTGGCGGGATCGGCGCCACCCCGGACGACCATACCCGCCAGGCCGCTGCCGAGGCCCTGGGGTTGCCCCTGGCCCTGCATCCGGAGGCGGAGGCAGAGATCCGGGCCCGCTTCGGTGACGAGGTCACCCCCCAGCGTCTCCAGATGGGGGTCTATCCGGAAGGCAGCGAGATCATTCCCAATCCCTACAACCGGATCCCCGGCTTTTCCATCCGCAACCACTTCTTCGTGCCCGGTTTCCCGGTGATGGCCTGGCCGATGGTGGAGTGGGTGCTCGACAACCGTTTCCGGCATCTGCATCACCAGGCGGATTACGTGGAGCAGTCCGTGATCGTCTGGGATGCCATGGAGGGTCAGCTCATCGAATTCATGGAGCGGATGACCGCCGACTTTCCCGATGCCACCCTTTTCAGCCTGCCCAGCGTGGGCGGCGAGACCGGCCGGCGCCACATCGAGCTGGGCATGAAGGGCCCGGCAGCCCGGGTGGCCCAGGCGATGGCCCTGATCACGGCGGAGATGGGCCGTCGTGGCTATGCCTGGGAAGTCCCGGGCACCCTGTGAGGCGTCGGTCATTTCTTCCCGTGGATACCGGGACTTCGCTGGCCGGCGCTGGCTGATCGTGATGCTGCGGGCCGGGCATCTGGCCGGTGTGGTTGGTTTTGGTGCCGCGTTGCTGGGGGCGACCGGCCTGCCGGAAGCCGCCCTGGCCCTCCTGCTGGTGTTCTCCGGGCTGGCCATGGCGGCGCTGGATGCCTGGTCCAACCCGGACTGGCTCAAGGAGCTGGCGGGACTCTCCCTGCTGGTCAAGTTCCTGTTGCTGGGCTGGTTTGGCGTACAGGAAGAGGCCCGTCCGGCGCTCTTCTGGGTCATCCTGGTGTTCTCGGTGCTTTTCGCCCACGCCCCGGCCAGCTTCCGTCACCGTCAGTTGCCCTGAGTCAGGTGCTGGCATTTGTCATTTTTCCGCAGTCTTGCGGGCGTAGCATGCCAGAGCATTACAGGAAGCATGGCGAGGTGCCCGATGCAAAAGGACTGGATCCCGGCCAAGACGCCCGCTGGGGTGGAGGAGATCGAGGGCCGCAGCCGCAGGCTCCCCTTGCGCCTCAGAACAGTGCTGATCCTGGCGGATGGCCGGCGCAGCGTGGATCAGCTGTGTACCGAGCTGGGTGTGGCCGTGGAGTCCATCCAGACACTGCACGACATGGGCTTGGTGGCACCCCGGTATGCTCTCCACCCAGCAGGTCGCAGTCGGGAGGCGGCCAGCCGGGCGTCTATGCCGCCAGAGGCCCGGGCCGGATCACCGGAGCGGGTCGGTCATGTGCGTCCCGAGCCCCAGGCGCGCCGTTCCCTGGCCCTGGCCCGGCTCTACCTCATCGATGCCATGGCCCAGACCCTTCGCAAAGGGGACGAGCCCGTGCGCCAGCACCTCCGCCAGGCTACCACCCGGGCCGAACTGCTCGCCGCCTTTGAGCTGTGCCGGGAGATCGCCATCGAGGCGGGGGTCACCCACCTGGCCGCCATCGAGGCCCGCTTCCTGGGTATGCTGCCCGTCGAGGAGTGAGTCTGCGGCAGGGCGGTCGACATCCTCCTTGCTTCCCGGCTGACGCTTGCCTATAGTTCGGGAGTCCCAAGGGGGAGTAGCTCCACGCCGGATGATCGTCAATACGAAGTCCCAGTCTTACTTGCTGGGGTTTCCGGTCACCGGGCAGGTTCGATCCTGTGAGCAAGACCTTTGCCGCGTTGGCAAAGTGTCCTGTCTCCCGCTCTCCGCCGGAATCCATCAGGCCTTTCGTCATCGCTGGACGAAAGGCCTTGTTTTTTTGATTCCGTCTGGGAGCGCATGTCATGGAAAGTATCGGAACCCTCTGGATGTGGGGCGGCTTTGCTGCCGTGGTGGCAGTCATGCTGGCCATCGATCTGTTGCTGGTCGGTGGTGGCCGGGAGCACAAGGTCTCGGTCAGGGAGGCGGGCCTCTGGACCGTGGTCTGGATCAGTGTGGCGGGCCTCTTCGCTGCAGCCCTGTGGTGGCACCTGGATGGCTCGATGGGGCGGGAGGTGGCCAACGCCCGGACCCTCGAGTTCGTGACGGGTTACCTGATCGAGAAAGCCCTGGCCGTGGACAACGTCTTTGTCTGGCTGATGCTGTTCTCCTTCTTTGCCGTTCCGCCTGAACTGCAGAAGCGCGTGCTGATCTACGGGGTGCTCGGGGCGATCTTCATGCGTACCGGAATGATCTTTGCCGGAGCCTGGCTGATCAGCCAGTTCCACTGGGTGCTCTACCTGTTTGGCGCCTTCCTGCTGGCCACTGGCGCCAAGATGATGTGGTTTGCCGATCATGCTCCGGATCTGGAAAAGAATCCGGTGCTGCGCTGGCTGCGGGGACACATGAAGATCACTCCCGAATTCCACCGGGAGAAGTTCTTCGTATGGAAGGAGGAGGGGGGAAGGCTGGTGCGCTACGCGACACCGCTCTTCCTGGCCCTGGTGCTGGTGGAACTGTCCGACCTGATTTTTGCGGTGGACTCCATTCCGGCGATCTTCGCGATCACCACGGACCCCTTCATCGTGCTCACCTCCAACGTCTTTGCCATCCTGGGGCTCCGGGCGATGTATTTCCTGCTGGCGGATTTCGCCGGGCGCTTCGCACTCCTCAAGTACGGCCTGGCGGCGGTGCTGATGTTCATCGGCACCAAGATGCTGCTGATCGATCTGGTGAAGATCCCGGTGGGGGTGTCCCTCGGGGTGGTGGCGTGCCTGATCGGTGTGTCGGTGGTGCTGTCCCTGCGGCGCGAGCGTCTGGTCCCCGAGGCCCGGGAACGCTGAGGGCGAGGGCGGCGGGTGGACTGTATTCCACCATGACCGCCTGCATTGTGTGGTCTGACCCGGCCGGCTGCCTGTGGCGGACCACGCAATGCAGCTCGACAGGGCATAATTACGGGCCCCACCACCTTGACGAGCCTGCGATGCCCTTTCGTTTTGCGGCGGCCCTTGTGCTGGCCCTCACCGTGTATGCTGCCCATGCCGATGAAACGGCCTACCGCTTTTCCCCCGTCAACCAGTGGGACATCAACAAGACGGCAGCCTACTGGAATCCGATAATCCAGTATGTCTCCGAGCGGAGCGGCGTGAAGCTGCAGCTCAAGATCGGGCGTACCTCCGCCGATACCACCAGCTATGTGCTGGCGCAGGAGGTGGAGTTCGTATTCAGCAATCACCTGTTCAGTCCCGAGCGGGACGCGCTCGGCTGGAAGGTGTTTGGACGACGCAACGCCCCGGCCCTGCAGGGGCAGATCGCCGTTCCCCTGGAGTCGCCGATTACCCGGATTGAGGAGCTCCAGGGTCAGGAGGTGGCCTTTGCCGGGCCGGAGGCCTTCATCGGCTACAAGGTACCCTACGCCCACCTGCGGGCCAAGGGTATCGATGTGAAGCCCGTGTTTGGCGGTAATCAGAATGCAGCGATTGCCCAGATGTTCGCCGGCAAGGCCAAGGCTACCGGCAGCAACTCCATGCTCATCGACGGCTACGCCCGGCGGGAGAACCGCAAGTTCCGCGTGCTGTGGACCTCCGAGCCCTATCTGGACCTGGCCCTGATGGCCTCCGGCAAGGTGCCCGAGAAGGACGTCCGGGCGGTGGCCGCAGCCTTCCTGGGCATGCACAGGGATCCCCAGGGGCAGGAGGTGCTGCACAAGGCGTCCCTGGAGGTGGGGCTCGACCGGGACGCCTATTTCATCCCCGCCAGCGGCGTGGACTACGCGGCCTACCGGCGTTTTTACCAGCAGGCGCCCGCCAGTCTGCGCTGAGTGTTCCGGATGCGAAGGGTGGGCGCGTTGTCACGATTTCTGCCGAAGACCCTGGTTGCGCGAATTTACGCGCTTTATTCCGTCACGCTGGTGCTGTTCTTCGGTGTTGGGCTGGCCCTGTTTTACGCCGACCAGTCGGAGCGGGGCCTGGAGTCGGCCCAGCAGACTGCCAGCATGCTCATCGAGGTGGTGGCCCAGACCATCACCGACAGTGCGGTGATCGGCGACTACGACACCATCCAGCGTACCCTCGACCGCTCGATCAGCGGATCCCAGTTTGCTTCGGTGACTTTCATTGATCTGGCGGGAGGGCGCTTGTACAGCGAGAATCGGGACATCCCCCGGGTGCGGGCGCCGGACTGGTTGCGGGTGCGCCTGGCGGCTCGGCTCTATGAGGTGAACCGGGTCATCGGCGCAGGGGGGCGGGACTATGGCGTCCTGCGCCTGCAGTTCGATGTGGACATGATTGCCAGCGGCCTGTGGTCCCTGCTCCGGGAGGCCCTGGTCCTGGCTCTGGCGGCCCTGATGGTGGGCCTGGCGCTGATCTGGTTCCCCCTGCAGCGCTGGTTCGGCACCCTCGACCGGGTCCGTCGCTTCGAGCGCCCGGATGTTCTGGGTTCCGGCGTCGGGGAGGAGGCCCTGGCCGACTTGCCTGTGGAATTCCGGCCCATGTTCGACGTGCTGAACCAGACGGCGACCCGCCTGACTCGGGAACTCGCTGTCCGGGAAAAGGCCCTGGCCTCCCTGCGGGAAGTGCTGGCGGGCCTCCAGGCGCTGCCGCTGACCCCCGGTGGGCAGGACGCGGCCCAGGATATCGAAGGGCTGACCCAGGCCATCAGCCGGCTGGTGGCCGAACGGGAGGCCGGCCGGAGCGCCCTGGAGCAGGCCCGGGATGCGGCCGAGGCAGCGAACCGGGCCAAGAGCGAGTTCCTCGCCAATATGAGCCACGAGATCCGAACGCCCATGAACGGCATCCTCGGGATGACCGAGCTGGCCCTGGACACCCGCCTGGACGCCGAGCAGCGGGAGTACCTTCAGGTGGTCCAGTCGTCCGCCAATGCGCTGCTCACCATCATCAATGACATCCTCGACTTTTCCAAGATCGAGGCCGGCAAGCTCGCCACCGAGCACATCGTCTTCGACCTGCGCGCTTTGCTCGGGGAGATCCTCCCGCCCATCGTCCGGCAGGCCGGCGACAAGGGCCTGGTGGTCCTCAGCCACATCGATCCCCAGGTGCCCGAGGCCATCCTGGGCGATCCGGTGCGCCTGCGCCAGGTCCTCCTCAATCTGCTCAGCAACGCGGTCAAGTTCACCGGGGCGGGGGAGGTGGTGCTCCGGGTCGTGCCGGAGGGCGATCGCCTCCACTTCGCCGTGCGGGACACGGGCATCGGCATCGCCCCCGCAGCCCAGACCCATATCTTCGAGGCCTTCTCCCAGGAGGACGCCTCCATCACCCGCAAGTACGGCGGCACCGGGCTGGGGCTCACCATCTCCAGCCGCCTGGTGAACCTGATGGGGGGGCAGCTCGCCCTGGAGAGCACGCCCGGCCAGGGGGCCTGTTTCCACTTCACGCTGCCCTGCCTTATGCCGGAAGGGGTGGCGCAGGTGGCCGCCCCAGCTGAACAGCCGCTCCCTGTGGTCGCCCGGGAGGCCGCCCTGCGGGTGCTGCTGGTGGAGGACAACCCCATCAATCAGCAGCTCGCCCTGCGGCTGCTGGAGCGCAAGGGCTACCACGTCCTGCTGGCCGAGAACGGTCAGCAGGCCCTGGACGCCCTCGTCCAGGGTGCCTTCGACATCGTCCTGATGGACATGCAGATGCCCGTGATGGACGGCCTGGAGGCCACTCGCCGGATCCGCGCGCGGGAAGCCCGGGAAGGCCTGCGCCCCACCCCCATCCTGGCCATGACCGCCAACGCCATGGCCGGTGACCGGGAGGTGTGCCTCGAGGCCGGCATGGACGATTACCTGGCCAAACCCATCAAGGCCGCCGAGCTGTTCGGCATGATCGCCGCCTGGACCGAGGCGGGGGTCTCCGAATCGGGGGTCTGACGGAAAGGACACCCATGGAAGAGGCGTCCGGCGCCCGTGTGCGCCTGCATCCGCTGCACCTGTACATCGCAACCCGCTGCACGACCGCTACCTGGTTCCGTCCCTGACGTGGGTGGTGGTGGCTCGAGCGCTGTCCCGTCCGTGAGCGTACCGTCCGGAGCTGCGGAGCAGGTCAACCGGATCCGTCCCAAGAAAACGCCGATAATGGCGACCAATGCGTTGTGAACGCTCCTTCAGGATTCTCCCATGGAAATTAAGGTCAATTTTCTCGACAAGCTGCGCCTTGAAGCCAGGTTCGACGATTTCACGGTCATTGCCGATCAGCCCATCCGCTACAAAGGTGACGGCTCGGCGCCGGGGCCGTTTGATTACTTCCTCGCATCGTCCGCCTTGTGTGCGGCGTATTTCGTGAAGCTGTACTGCGAAACCCGCAACATTCCGACCGACAACATCCGCCTGTCGCAGAACAATATTGTCGACCCGGAAAACCGCTACAAGCAGATCTTCAAGATTCAGGTCGAATTGCCTGCCGACATCTCAGACAAGGACCGCCAGGGCATCCTGCGCTCCATCGAGCGTTGCACGGTGAAAAAGGTGGTGCAGACCGGCCCCGAGTTCGTGATCGAGGAGGTGGACAACCTGGATGCCGATGCGCAGGCCCTGCTGACGCTGACGCCGGATTCGGAAGCCAGCACCTGCATCCTGGGCAAGGATCTGCCGCTGGAGCAGACCATCGCCAACATGTCAGGCATTCTGGCCGGCCTGGGCATGAAGATCGAAATCGCCTCGTGGCGCAATCTGGTGCCCAACGTCTGGTCGCTGCACATCCGCGATGCCCATTCGCCGATGTGCTTTACCAACGGCAAGGGCGCGACCAAGGAGAGCGCCCTGGCGTCGGCCCTGGGCGAATTCATCGAGCGGACGAATTGCAACCATTTTTACAACGACCAGTTCTGGGGCGAGGACATCGCCAGTGCGGCCTTTGTACATTACCCCGACGAGCGCTGGTTCAAGCCTGGCCGCAAGGACGCGTTGCCGGTCGGGCTCCTCGACGAATACTGCCTCGACATCTACAACCCCGATGGCGAATTGCGCGCCTCGCATCTGTACGACACCAACTCCGGCAACATCGAGCGGGGTATCTGTGCGCTGCCCTATGTGCGCCAGTCGGACGGGGAGGTGGTGTATTTCCCGACCAACCTGATTGACAACCTCTACCTGAGCAACGGCATGAGTGCCGGCAACACGTTGGCCGAAGCGCAGGTTCAGTGTCTGTCGGAGATTTTCGAGCGGGCGGTGAAGCGGGAAATCCTGGAAGGGGAGCTGGCGCTGCCCGACGTGCCGGGTGAGGTGCTCGCCAAGTACCCGGGCATCGTGGCCGGCATTGCGGAGCTGGAAAATCAGGGCTTTCCGGTGCTGGTCAAGGATGCGTCCCTGGGCGGGCTGTACCCGGTCATGTGCGTCACCCTGATGAATCCCCGCACAGGGGGCGTGTTCGCCTCATTCGGCGCCCATCCGAGCCTGGAGGTGGCGCTGGAGCGCAGCCTGACCGAACTGCTCCAGGGGCGCAGCTTCGAGGGCCTTAACGACCTGCCCCGGCCCACCTTCGAGAGCAACGCGGTCACCGAGCCCAACAACTTCGTGGAGCACTTCATTGATTCCAGCGGCGTGGTCTCGTGGCGCTTCTTCAGTGCCAGGGCCGATTACGACTTCGTGGAGTGGGATTTTTCCGGCCACGGGGAGAACTCCAATGCCCAGGAGGCCGTGACCCTGTTCGGCATCCTCGAGGAGATGGGCAAGGAGGCCTACATGGCGGTGTACGACCAGCTCGGCGCCACGGCTTGCCGTATTCTGGTACCGGGGTACTCCGAGGTCTATCCGGTCGAAGACCTGATCTGGGACAACACCAACAAGGCCCT
>NZ_JAQUVG010000174.1 GCF_028693495.1 Zoogloea sp.
ACCCGGCCGCCGATGTCGCACAGCTCACGCCTCGGCTGTGGAAGCAGCACTTCGAAAAGGCTCCGCTGCGCTCGGATATCTCAAGACGCGTGGCGTAGCAACTACGCCGCGGGCTGAACGCTTACACTCGCGAGCCCTCGGCGAGCCCCACGCGGTCGAAGACCCTGAGCATGGGCAGAAGCTCTCCGAACAGGAACTGTGAGATCTCGTCGGCGCCCGCCGCGCAGTTGGCGGCGGGCGGGTCGGGGAAGGCCAATGGCCGTAAGCCCGACATCCACGCCGGCGAGAAGTCGGATGCTTGCGTAGTACCGATGAACGACCCGAACAATGGCGCCGCCTCCAAGCCGGCGCAGGCGGAGGGTCCGGAGGGAAGGCGAGCAGCCAAGAGCAACACTGAAGCGCCTCCCACGCCCCGGACTCAGCGCCGGACCCGTGTGTCGATGGGGCTCGACGGTCTACGTGAAGCAGTCCGAGCCGCCAAGGCTGCGGGCAAGGAGGTACGGTTCATGGCGCTGCTGCACCACATCACGCCCCAACTGCGGCGAGACAGCTTCATGCAACTGAAGCTCGGCGCGGCGGCCGGCGTTGATGGAATGAGGTGGCGCGAGTACGAGGAAGGACTCGACGAGCGGGTCGGCAAGCTGCGGGATGCGGTGCAGTCTGGCCGCTACCGGGCACTGCCTTCGCGCAGGGTGTACATCCCCAAGGCGGACGGCAAGCAGCGTCCCCTTGGCATCGCGGTGCTGGAAGACAAGATCGTCCAGCAAGCCGTGGTGACGGTGCTCACGCCGATCTACAAAGCGAACTTACGCGACTTCTCGTATGGCTTCCGGTCAGGGCGCAACCAGCATCAAGCGCTGTACGCCGTGGTGGTCGGCATGCAGACGAAGCGCGTGAGCTGGGTGCTCGATGCAGATATCAAGGCGTTCTTCGATAACGTCGATCACGCCTGGATGATGCGATTCCTCGGGCACCGGATCGGCGACACGCGAGTCTTGCGATTGATTCGCAGGTGGCTCACCGCCGGGATTGTCGAGAACGGGAAGAAGACCGAGGTACGGGTAGGCACGCCGCAAGGTGCGGTGATCTTGCCGCTTCTGGCCAACAGCTACTTGCACGACGTCTTCGACCTGTGGACGCACCAATGGCGTGGGCGACATGCCCGAGGTTACGTGATGATCGTTCGGTACGCCGACGACAGCGTCCTCGGCTTCGAGAGCAAGGCCGACGTCATCCGATTCCTTGAGGACCTGAAGGTGCGGTTCGCCCAGTTCGGACTGACGCTGAACGAGGACAAGACGCACGTGCTGCAGTTCGGTCGCTTAGCGGCTCAGGCACGCGCCAAGCAAGGGCTTCCAAAGTCGCCGACGTTCGACTTCCTGGGCTTCACCCACATCTGTGGGAAGTCTCGGTCAAACGGTTGGTTCCAACTGAAGCGGCTGACCTCGGCGAAGCGAATGCGCGCCAGCCTCAAGGTGATTCCACAGGCGCTGACGCGCCGTATGCACGAGCCGATCCCCGAGGTCGGCCGTTGGCTGTGGCGAGTCGTCCAAGGCTACTTCAACTACCACGGCGTAACGGGCAATGTTAACCGCCTGGACGCGTTCCGCAAGGACGTGTCCCATGGCTGCATGCGCCTCGGCGGCGGGGTCAGCGTGGACGGATGCCCTAGACACGGTTCGCAGTGCTGGTTGATCGCTACCTTCCGCGGGCACGGGTACTCCATCCGTATCTGCATCAACGCTTCGCGTCATGACTCAAGGCAGGAGCCGTATGCGGTAGTGCCGCACGTAAGGATCTGTGCGAGGAGCGGGGCGCAATCCCCGTCCCTACCGCGACCCAAGATCAGCGTGTGCCGCATCCACATCAGCATGGCCAGCACCCATCCGTCCCAGATCGCCCTGGAATCTGGCCCAAGCCGGACTCGCGCCGGGCTGACCCGCCATAGGGTGCATGGCGTGAGCTACGCGGCCCGAAACGAGGGCACGAGCGATCTGTTCCAATACATCGTCGTGTTCTACAACCGAAGTCGTCGCCACTCCAGCTTGGGATATCTGGGCGGATTCAACCGGTCGTCGCAACACCTTCTAACTGGAGGTTTGTATGGGGCGACACGCCGGGTGGCAAAAGCAGGTGACAGGTCGCGAGGCGATGCGCTCGCCTGGCGCACCCTCGCTTTGCCGTGAGGTTGAGCGGCGATTCTGGGCGCAGATTGCAACCGGTATCACGAGCGAGAAGGCGGCAGAAGCCGTTGGCGCATCACAGGCTGTAGGCTCGCGCTGGTTTCGTCATCGTGGAGGCATGCCCTTGTTCATGTCGAATCCTGTGTCCGGGCGGTACTTGTCATTTGCCGAGCGTGAAGAGATAGGGATGCTCCGCGCCCAGGGCGTTGGGGTGCGGGAGATTGCTCGGCAAACCGGGCGAAGCCCGTCGACGGTGTCTCGGTAGCTGGTTCGCAATGCCGCGACGCGCGGTGGTCGACTCGAGTATCGGGCATCGGTTGCGCAGTGGAAGGCCGAGTTGGCGGCCCGGAGACCGAAGCCTGCAAAGTTGGTGACTGACCCGCGACTTCGGTGCTACGTTCAAGACCGGTTGGAAGGCAAGGTGCATGACGCCGATGGCCGCGAGATTGTCGGGCCTGCGCACGCACCCTTCAAAGGCCGGAACAAGCCACATCGGGGTGACCGCAAATGGGTCAATGGCTGGTCTCCTGAGCAGATCGCCCATCGGCTGCGCGTCGACTTTCCGGAAGATGAATCCATGCGCATCTCTCATGAAGCCATTTACCAGGCCCTTTACATTCAAGGTAGAGGTGCGCTCAAGCGGGAGCTGGTCAGCTGCCTGCGTACCGGGCGAGCATTGCGCGTGCCTCGGGCAAGGTCTCAGGCCAGGTCTTGGGCCCACGTCAGCGAGGAGGTGATGATCTCCAGCTGTCAAGCGACACCAGAAATTGACCCCCTGGCGACATCAGGAACTGACCCCCTACGCGGGTTGATGACTGGTTGATGGGGCGTTGACGTGGGGCTGGTGGAGCACAGCCCCGGCACGACGCTTGTC
>NZ_JAQUVG010000175.1 GCF_028693495.1 Zoogloea sp.
GGGGACTCCTGGGGGCGGATCTCCGCGAGGGTCTGCAGGCGACCGCTGTCCCCGGCCAATGCACTGAAGCGCTTGGCGAGGGGTGTCTCCGCCTCGATCAGCGACTCGACCAGGGTATTCCAGGCCTTGCAGTGGGGACACTGCCCCTGCCAGCGGGGCGACTTGCCACCGCATTCGGAGCACACATGCTCAGTCTTCACCTTGGCCATGCTGCTTACCCGTCCTTCTCCGTGACAGGCACCCGGGGCGCCAGTGCACAGAAAAGCTCATAGCTTATGGTTCCCGCGGCAGTCGCGACGTCATCCGCCGAAAGCCGCTCGCCCCACAGGGTGACCGGAGATCCGACGCCCTCGTCTGGCAGATGGGTGAGGTCACAGGCCAGCATGTCCATGGAAACCCTGCCGAGGGTACGGGTACGCCGCCCACCCACAAGGATGGGGGTGTCCGTGGGGGCGTGACGGGGGTAACCATCGGCGTAGCCGCAGGCCACCACACCGATGCGCATCGCTCCGCTGGCAGTAAACGTGCCGCCATAGCCCACCCGCTGCCCGGCCACCAGCTCCTGGACACCGATGATCTCGCTGGTCAGCGTCATCACCGGCCGCAAACCCAGCGCTTCGGCCCTCTGAAGAGCGGGCATCGGAGAGCTTCCGTAGAGCATGATTCCGGGGCGTACGACCTGTCCGACGGCTTCGGGGAAGCGCAGCAGCGCAGCAGAGTTCGCCAGGCTCACGGGAAGGCCCGATCCATGGGCCAGCGTCTTGAAGACCGCCAGCTGCCCGGAAATCCCCACCTCATCATCTGACTGGGCAAAATGGGTCATCAAGGTGATACTGCGTACCGCCGGAAGAGCTCTCAAACGAGCCAGCGCCCCCGGGAAAGCAGCCGCTGTGAAGCCGAGTCGATTCATGCCGGTATTGATTTTCAGCATCACATCGATGGGCTTGGGCAAGGAAGCCCGCTCCAGCATGACCAACTGGGCTTCACCATGTACTGTCGGCCGGAGCTGGAGTTCAGCTACCTGCCGCAGGTCCTCAGGTTCGAAAAAACCTTCCAGCAGCACGATGGGCTGGGTGACTCCCGCATCGCGCAGCAGGCGGGCTTCCGCCAGATCCAGAAGGGCAAAGCCATCGGCAATATCGCCCAAAGCACGTACGGCACGCTCCAGGCCGTGACCGTAGGCATTTGCCTTGACAACGGCCAGGGCCATGGCAGAGCCACTCCGGGCCTTGGCGATACGATAATTGTGACGCAGGGCCTCCAGATTGATGGAGGCGCGGATGGGACGGGGCATGGTTCAGGTCGGAGTGCCGGCGCTCATGCGCCCGATTTCTTCAGTAACGAAATCCGCAAAGGTGTTCACCAGTCGCGAACGGAACTTGTCCTTGAGGAGGATCACTTCAAGCGGCGTGTACAGACGTGGCTCAAGGGGAATGCCCACCAGGCGTCCGGCCTTAACGGCACTCCGGATGGCAGCCACCGAGGCGATGGCGATACCAAATCCAGTGGCAGTCATGTGCTTTACGGTGGATAGGCTGCCCAGTTCCGCAGTGACATTGAGATCTTCGTAAGGGATGCCGGCATTGGCAAAAAACTGATCCACCAGATCACGGATTGCATTACCCGGTTCCCGATGGATCAGTGGATGGGCAACCAATTGTTCGGCATGGACGGATTTTTCCGCAGCCAGGGGATGCTCCGGTGCAACGATCAACTGCAGCTCATCCTGGCCAGCCCTGCGCCGGTCCAGGTTGGACTGGTCCGTGACGATCTCGATCAGCCCCACATCCAGGTGACGCTCGAGCACCCTGCTTTCGATCAGCTGGGAGTTGCCCACCGACACCCGGGGCACCACCCTGGGATAGCGGCGCTTGAAGCCTTCGAGCAGGTAGGGCAGCCAGTAGCCGGCAATGGTGGTGCTGGTGCCCAGGTGAAGCACCCCGGAAAGCTCGTCGGTCAGCTCCGACACCCGGGACTCCAGCTCTTCGGTCAGACCCAGGATCCGCTCTGCGTAGGCCATCACCAATTCGCCTGCAGGCGTGAGGGTGACCCGCCCGTGTCCCCGGTCGAACAGGCGGGTGTTGTACTGCTCTTCCAGTTGCTTGATCTGGAAGGTGACTGCAGGCTGGGTCATGAACAGAGCCTCGGCCGCCCGGGTGAAGGAGCCGTGCCGTGCCACTGCATGAAACACCTGGAGACGTCTATCTGCCATGGTTCATAAATCCGATTTATGTTGCCCTATTGGAGCACAACATTGATCTGGCCGCCATAAGACTGATGGGCCTTCATGGTATAAAGCGCCCTCCGCCAAATTCACCGAGCTTCCGTCGCCCAACGATGCCCTTCGGTTTCTACATGATCATGGCGGCGCAGTTTTTCTCTGCGCTGGCCGACAACGCGCTGCTGATCGCCTCCATCTACATGTTGCGCGAGATGCAGTCTCCACAGGAATACGAGCCCCTGCTCAAGCTCTTCTTCACCCTGTCCTATGTGCTGCTGGCCGCCTTTGTGGGCGCCTTCGCGGATTCGATGCCCAAGTGGCGGGTCATGTTGATCAGCAACACGATCAAGATCATGGGCTGCTCCCTGATGTTCTTCGGAGTCCATCCCCTCTTTGCCTACGCCATCGTCGGACTTGGCGCAGCGGCCTACTCACCGGCCAAGTACGGGATCCTGACCGAGTACCTCCCTCACCGCCTGCTGGTCGTCGCCAACGGCTGGATCGAGGGGCTCACGGTGGGGGCGATCATTCTGGGCACGCTGGTGGGGGGAATGCTGATCAAGCCGTCTTTTTCAGCGACACTTTTGAACGTGGATTTTCCGCTGATCGATACTGGTGTCGACACGGTGCCGGAAATGTCTCTCTGCGTGATCGGTGTGCTCTACCTGATCGCAGCGCTGTTCAACCTGAAGGTTCCGGATACCGGAGTGGACCACAAGGCCCTGAAGTCCAATCCGCTTTACCTGATCCACGACTTCAACCATTGTCTCAAGCTGCTGTGGCGTGACAAGCTCGGCCAGATTTCCCTCGCTACCACGACGCTCTTCTGGGGG
>NZ_JAQUVG010000090.1 GCF_028693495.1 Zoogloea sp.
CTCAATCCCTCATTGCTGCACCGATGAATCTGATTACGTTCGTCCATCGACAACTGACTGTAGTGATTTCCCATGCCTACACCCTAACAAATCGGGGTGTTGCACTTCAGTCTAGAGCGCGCCCTGCGTAAGGCTGGCGAGCGCTGCGCGGCGGTGATCGTGCTCGTCTCGCCCCAGTGGGTGGCATCAAAGTGGTGTCTGACCGAGTTTCTATTCGCTGCGCAACTCGGTAAGGAGATATTTCCAGTCCTTATCTCGCCTTGTCCTTTAGAAGAGCTGCCACTAGAGCTGACCGCGACCTATCAATTCGCTGACATTTCGACACCAGAGAAGCAAGCTGATGGTTACGAGCGCCTGCGTATTGGTTTGCATCGTGCAGGTCTTCACCCGGGAGCCTTTCCATGGCCACCGAAGGACGAGCCGAAGCGCCCGCTTTATCGCGGACTGAAAGTCCTGGAAGAGCAGGATGCCGCGATCTTCTTCGGCCGCGACACGCAGATCACCAAGGCGCTGGACACGATTCGGCGGCTGCGTGACGGCGCGCCCGAGCGGGCGCTCGTCATCCTTGGGGCTTCCGGTGCCGGCAAATCGTCCTTCTTGCGGGCAGGTCTCCTCGCAAGACTCAAACGTGACTGCGAGCGTTTCCTTATCCTGCCGACGGTGCGCCCGGGGCGTGCTGCTCTTACCGGTGCGAGCGGGCTCTACCACTCACTAGGGGTCTCCGCCCCCCTTTACGCGCCTAACATTCCGGACTGCGTGGCGGCACTTCGTGCCCCGGCGCTTGAACATTTGCGTGTCCATGCGTCGCACCCAGAGTCTGGTCCTGAAACACTCGCCCCGACGATTGTTCTGCCGATCGACCAAGCGGAAGAACTATTTGTTGCCGGTGATCAGGAAGCCTCTGCTGCGATCGAAATAATTGCGGAACTTGTCAAGGCTGATTCGAACCTGCTCCTGCTTCTGACGATTCGTTCGGACAGTTTTGAACTATTGCAAGAAGATACTCGCCTCGTCGGCATTCCACGTCTGCCTTTCGATTTACCGCGTCTGCCGCCCGCAGCCCTGAAAGAAATCATCGAAGGCCCTGCCCGGCTTCCGTCAGCCGGTATCTCGATCGAGGCGGAGCTCACCGAGCAGTTGATTTCAGATTTCGATGGCCCCGATACGCTTCCATTACTCGCTTTCACGCTTGAGCGGCTACTGATTGAGCATGGCACCGACGGTAGGCTTACTCAGAGCAAGTACATGGAGGAAATGAAGGGGGTCGGTGGCGCAATCCGCCAAGCTGTTGAGAATGCCTTTGCGCGGGCGGCAGAGATGCCAGGACTGCCGCAAGAACGGGCAGCATTGGATGAACTGGCCCGGCGATGCTTCGTTCCGGGTCTTGTCCGGATCGATCACGTAGCCGGTGTTCCAAAGCGCCGCGTGGCTCTGCGCCGCAAGTTACCGTCTGAGGCACTTTCACTTATCGATTGTCTGGCTGATCAGCGGCTGTTGGTGAGTGACATGGACGGCGCCGAAGCTACCGTCGAGGTTTCACATGAGGCGGTCTTGCGCTACTGGAGAGAACTCGCAAGCTGGATCGCAGAGCGTCGGGACGAGCTCCGAATGAGCGAGCGTGTTACTGCGGCGGCGGCGGAGTGGCGTGCGGCAGAGGGCCAGGCCAAGACCGAGACCCTCATACATCGCGGCGAGCGTCTACAGGCGGCCGAGCAGTTGGCGCAGTGGGAAGATCTCGACTGGAAGGACGGAGGAGCTCAGATTGAGTATCTAAAGGCTTGCCGTGAGCTCGAAAACAACGCCGAAAAAAGAGAGCTTGAACGTCTTCGGCGTCAACAACTGCAGCGCCAATGGATAGGCGCTCTTGTTGTAGTAGTCGCTTTGGTTACCGTGCTGGGGGCGATTCTGGTCGTGGCGGGGCAGCGCAATCTGGGCTTGGCACAGTCACTCATGCTCGCACGGACCGCAGAGCGCTTGGCGGAAGAAGGGGACTACGTACGTGCGTTGCGGTTATCGATTCTTGCGGCACACTCCAACAGCCTGATACCGGCAAGTGCCGAAGCATTTGCTGCACTGTCATCTAACGCGCTGGCACTGTCGCTGACGGTGGAGATTAGGGGGCATACCGGCCCGGTTGTAGGGGCGATCTTCTCCGCGGACCAGCGCCGTATCCTTACTTGGAGTGAGGACGGTACGGCACGACAGTGGGACGTCACCACCGGCGAGCAGATCGGCCCAGAACTCAAGCATGACGATGGGGTTTTGAAGGCAATCTTCTCCGCGGACCAGCGCCATATCCTTACTTGGAGTGGGGACGGTACGGCACGGAAGTGGGATACCGCCACCGGCGAGCAAATCGGCACAGTGCTCGAGCACGAGGACTGGATCACCGAGGTAGTGTTCATGGCGGACGGTCGCCGCATTCTCACTTGGGGTACAGATAAGGTGGTTCAGTGGGATGCTATGACGGGCATGCAAATCGGCCCAGCTCTTAAGTATGACGGACGTGACCTCAGCATTGGCGGTGTGGCCGTCTCGGCAGACGGGCGACGTATCCTCGCCTGGGATACTGGGTGGTACGGCGAGGGGGTATTGCAGCAGTGGGACGCGACAAAAGGGGAAAAGATTAAGATTGGACAAGCGCTTCAGGACTACGGTATGACCGACGGTGCGGTGTTTTCACCAGATCAGCGCCGTATCCTCACCTGGAGTCGCGGTTCTAGGACTGGGTACGGCACTAAGGCGGCCCAATGGGACGTTGCCACGGGGGAGCAGATCGGCCCAGGGCTCGCGCATAATGCTCCGGTCTTAGGGGCTATGTTTTCGGCGGACCAACTCTTCATCCTTACCTGGAGCGAGGACGGCACAGCGCGGTTATGGGACGTTTTGGAGAGCGAGCCGATTGGTCTAGTGCTGAAGCATGACGGCGCTGTTTACGGTGCAGTGTTTTCAGCCAACCAGCGTCGTATCCTCACTTGGAGTGAGGACGGAACTGCACGCGAGTGGGACGCTGTCACGGGGAGACAAATAGGTCCTCCGCTTCAGCACGACGGAGCTGTCGTTGGTGCTGCATATTCCGCGGATCAGCGTCGTATCCTCACATGGAGCAAAGACGGCACAGCGCGGCTTTGGGATACCAGCCCCTATGGGCCGAGGGGTGCGGCGCACAATAATGACGGAAGGATTGGCGGGGCCAAATTTTCGGCCGATGGACGCCGCATCCTTACTTGGACCGACGACGGCTCGGCGAGGCTGTGGGACACCACTACCGGCGGACAGATAGGTTCAGCGTTCAAGCACGACGCTCGGATCGCCAGGACAGAGTTTTCGGAGGATGGGCGGCGCATCCTCACTTGGACCGATGACGGTTCGGCGCGGCTGTGGGACACCACTACCAGCGGGCAGATAGGTTCAGAGTTTAAGCACGGCGCTCGGATCGCCAGGACAGAGTTTTCGAAGGATGGGCGGCGTATCCTCACTTGGACCGATGACGGTTCGGCGCGGCTTTGGGACGCCACTACAGGCGGGCAGATAGGTCCAGCGTTCAAGAACGAAGACGAGATTGCCGGGGCATTATTTTCGCCGGACGGCCGCCGCTTCCTCACTTGGCGTAAGGATGGTACGGCACGACTGTGGGATGCCGCCACGGGCGAGCAGATCGGCTCAGCGCTCAAGCACGATGACCGGATCGCCAGGGCAGAGTTTTCGGAGAATGGGCGCCACATCCTCACATGGACAGATGACCGTAAGCTGTGGCAGTGGGACACAGCCACCGGCAGGACCGTCGGCCCAGCGCTCAAGGACATCGATAAGGACGACTGGGTGGTGATTACGGCGGACGGCCGCCGCATTTTGACTCGGGTTGGGAATAACGTGTTGCAATGGGATGCGACGACGGGCACACAAGTCGGCCCGGCACTCGCGCAGGACGACGACGTCTTCGGTGACGCGGTCTTCTCGAAAGATGAGCGCCTCATTCTCACTTGGAGTGCTAGCACCGCGCAGCTGTGGGATGCCGCTACGGGCATGAAATTCGGCCCAGCTCTCACACACCGCGGGAGAATTGAGGGGGCGGTTTTTTCGGCAGACGCGCGCCTCATTCTCACTTGGGGGCTGGATAGCACTGCGCGACTATGGGACGTCGCTACGGGCGTGCAAATCGGCCCGGCCCTTGGCCACGGTGAGTCGGTCTTAGATAAGCCCACACTTGCGGTATTTTCCGCAGATCAGCGCCATGTATTTACTGCGAGTACGGGTGGTAGGGTGCGTAAGTGGGACGTAAAGTGGGCTACACGCAATCCTAGGGAGTTTTTTTTCATCGAAGAGTTATGTCGAGAAAAACTTGTCGGCGAAACAATCCAGACCCCATCCACTTCTTCTGGAGGGGCATTGCGCGTCGGCGTCCGCCACGTAGATACACGCGACACGTCTGCCGCGCCAATTTTGCGTGGACGTGAGGGTGAGGATGTCTGCGCTCCGCCCCCGACGACTTGGGGGGCCTTGCTTTCGCTGCTTCGCGCAGCAATACGATAGGCTGCTGTCTGTCAAGTTGTTTTTTCAGAGCGGAGTATGGGGCTCGAATGCAGCAGAGCCTGCATGGGATTGGAACAATCGCTGGATAACTCAGTGGCGCGTCATCAAGCCGGTCATCTTCCTGGGTGAGGAGGAAGCTGAAGATTCGGACTCCCCGAATGTCACGGAGGAGAGTTTTCAAGACCGCGTAGCTAAGGCGCGGCAAATGCCGAAGCTTGACTTGGACAAGCTCGCACGTCCGGCCGCCAAGTCCGGGCCTGTCGGTAGGCAGCAGACCACCACGACCACCTTTAAGCGCAGGCCCGAGGTCGTCGCTTGGGTCATCGAGTATGCCTTGCAGAAAAACCAAGGCAAGTGCGAATTATGCAAGCGCAAGAGCTTCACCACTCTGAAGGGCGAGCCTTATCTGGAGGTGCACCACGTTATCCCGCTCAGTGAAAACGGGCCTGACGAAATCTCGAATGCGGTAGCCCTCTGTCCGGCATGCCACCGCGAGGCCCACTTCGGAAAAGATAAAGAGGAGCTCAAACAGCAGCTGTACGCTCGGATCAAGCGACGGGAAGAGCAACTGCTGGAAGCTGGAGGTGAGAGGAATCCATGAGCAGTGCCTGTCTCTTGGTGCCGTCCAAGTAGAGCCCCTCCAACTTCCGATGTGGGGGGGGGGTGTATAGCCGCCAAAGTTGGAGCTCCTGCCCCATCCAGCAGCATCACCCTCGGTCGTCCTGGATACCACGCCTTCCCCAAGCCCGGCGCAGGATCAAGGGACCTGCGCCGGGCGTGACCCCTTCGGGGCCCCTGCGAGCTTGACTCGCAGGGGGTGTTGATATCGGCATGAGATCACTCCGAAGCGCTCCCGCGAGGTCCGCGGCAGCGCGTCGTCCGGCACCAGGCGGAACGCGGTCACGCCCCGCCCTCAGATCGTTTCCTGCTTGAACTTGCCTGAGCTTCCCTTCCCCGATCCAACCGGATCGGGCTGGTCTGGTTGCGAACCCGCGTGGATCTACTTTCGGCATCCCTTCATTCCGCTCTCTTACGCCGATGCCGACGATCCGCAAACGCAAGTATCCGTTCCCTACCGCCTTCGCCTTCACGAAGTCCCGCCTCCTGGAGGAAGCCGAACGCGTCAAAGCCCTCGGCCTCGATCAGGTCGAGTTCTCCTGCACCGTCCACCGCGGCATGCGCGCCGTGATCTACGCCTCCGGCCGCATCAAGCTGTACACGCGCTACTCGTACCGCAAGCGCCCGTATCGCATCCCCCTCGGCGAACTGGGCCTTCTGACCCTCGAACAGGCCCGCGTCCTCCACCAGCGCTATCGCCTGCAGGCCTCGCAAGGCGAAGACCCGAAGGCGCCGAAGGTCTCGAACCTGACCTACCGCGAACTCCACGAAGCCCATTACGTCGTCCAGTGCCGGGCCCGCCAGAAGAAGACCCTGCACACGGACCTCAGCCGTCACGCGAACTGGCTTGGGCCTGAGTTCGACGACATGCCGGTTGCCGCGATCACCAAGACCCACGTCAGCCGCTTCGTCCTCAAGATGCAGGAGGCTGGACTGGCGCCGGCCACGATCCGCACCATCGTCGGCCAGCTCAAGACCACCCTCGACATCGCCGTCGAGCTCGGGATCGTGCCCCGTAACGTCGCCAAGGGCGTGCGTCTGCCACGGGTGGATAACCGTCGCACGGAGTTCCTGGAGGTGCCGCAGGTCGCCGCCTTCATGGCGGCAGCGCAAGCGAGCCCGCAGGTCGTCGGCTCGCGCATGCTGATGCTGATGGCCCTTACCGGCGCCCGCCTGGGCGAGGCGCGCGCCCTGCAGTGGCGTCACCTCGATCTCACCGCCGGCACGTGGTTCCTGCCGACCCAGAAGTCCGGCCGGCCGGGCGTGATCCACCTGTCCGAGCCCGCCAAGGCGGTGATCCGCGAGCTGCTGCCGTATCGCCGCAACGACTACGTGTTCCCCGGCGAGCGGGACAATGAGCAGCTGGCCCGGCCGATCCGCCTCTTCAAAAAATTGTGCCAGCAGGCGGGCATCCCGGAGGGCTACCGTATTCATGATCTCCGCCACGCCTGGTGCAGCGCCGGTGTGTATGCCGGAATTCCGCTGGAGGTATTGAGCCAGGGTGCCCGTCATTCGTCCCCAGTTGTCACGCGCATTTATTCCCATGCTCATGCGGCGTCCCTGGTCGCCGCCCAAGCGACCATCGGTGCGCTGTTCATGCCTGCCCAGCCGTGACATTTTTTATGGTCCGATGGGGTATCGTCCGGACGCGTTCTAAACCCTCTTGCGCGCGGCCTGCAGCGGCCGCGCCCGCCGAAGGCCTCGTTCTTGAGGCCTTCTTTTTTCTGCCTTCGATACCGCACGGGAACACCTAGAGCGTTGATTCTGCGTGTTTATCGTCTCCGAAGGGGCGGCCAGATGGCATCTCACCACCTCTGCCACCTGACACCCAGGCGCTCGTCGTCATCCTGCAAAGTCTCACCTGCGCTGGCCAGCGACCCGACGGCACCTGCGGGTGCCGTGACGACATTGCCATCAGAGGTCCGACGAACATGCAAGAGACTATGAAGAACACCGCCGCTCCCTCGCTCCTCAGCGGCGAGGACCGCATCCTGACCACGCTGGAGGTCGCCGAGATGCTGCGCTTGAAGCCTGCCACCCTGGAGAAGGCCCGTTCGACCGGCATGGGCAACTACCCTCCCTTCGTCCGCCTCGGCGGTCGCCGCGTCGGCTATCGGCTCTCGGCCGTGGAGGCGTGGATCCGTGCCAACTCCTTCAACGTCGATGGCACGCGCGCCTATCCCCAGGCCGCCTGAGATGGAAAAAAAGAGGAGCGCAGACCCGGCCAGTGGCCGGGCTGCACTCAGGGGAGCTCAACTGCGACGGCTCGACGCCGAGCGCATCAGGTCGGCCACGTGGCTGCTGGCTTGCCTCAAGCGCGCATCGTTGAGGTGGGCATAGCGAGCTGTGACGGCCGTCGAGCCTTGGGCGTGCCCCAGGATGCCGCCTATCTCCTGAAGGCTCGCCACACCGACCAGATAGCTTCCATGTGAATGGCGTAGGTCGTGGATTCGGGTCGATTTTGGGTCGATGCCCGCGCGCCGGAGGACCCGCTGCCAGGCGCGGGTGGGGTTGCCGATGGGCTGCCCGGGCCGCGTCCCGGTGAAGATGTACGGGTTGCCGCGGAGGCGCGGTCGCCCGTTCAGGATCTCCATTGCCACCTCGTTGAGGATCACGATCCGCGCCTTGCCGGACTTGCTGGTGGGCAAGTACCACTGCTGCCGCTCGGCTCGGATATGCTCCCACTTCGCGTACATGGCCTCCGCCCGGCGGGCGCCGGTGGCAAGCAGGAAGCGGAACAGATCGGCCGCCGACTTCGAAGGCTCCGCATCGAGGGCCTTCAGCAGTCGTGGCAGCTCGCTGCCGGGCTCGATGAAGCGCTCCCGCTTGTTGTTCTCCCGATGCAGGCGGATGCCGTCACAGGGGCGAACGGTCGGCGGGATCAGGGCCCAGCTTCCCGCCAGGGTGTAAGCGTGGCGTATGAGTTCGAAGATCCGGTTGCTGCTGGCCGGCGCCATCTTGGCCTTGTTGTCGTTGTGGAAGCGCTGCAGCTCCAGCGTGGTGATCTTCGCCATCTCCCGGTGGCCGAAGGCGGGCAGCACGTGATTGCGGTATCGGCTTTCATCCGCCCGGGCGCTGCGCTTCGTGCTGACGATGTGCGGCCACAGATACTGCTCGAAGAATTCCCGGAAGGTGATGCCCGTCTCGCGCAGCGCGTCCCGCTCCTCCTGCGGGTCGATGCCCTTGGCGAGCAGCGCCTTCCACTCGATCGCCTTCTGGCGGGCTTCCTCGATGCTGGTTTCCGGGTAGCCGCCGGCCTTCATTGCGCGCTTCTTGCCGTGGATCTGATATCTAAAAAGGAAGCTCTTGCGGCCTTGCCGGTTGATTTGAACTCTAAGCCCCCCGATGTCGAGATCTGACCATTCGATCTCCTTGCTGGCCGAGTTCGATGGGCACGGCGGCAAGGCGTCGAGGCTGCGCTTGGTGAATCGGAACTGACGTTTCATGGATCTGGACTCCTCAAGATCAAAGCAGCCCGCGTTCCGCGAACGAGAGCGGGTCGCCGCCGCCGACGATGAAGTGGTCGAGCACCCGCACGTCCACCAGTGCGAGGGCCTGTTTCAGGGTCCGCGTCAGCGCCTCATCGGCCTGGCTCGGCTCGGTCACGCCCGACGGGTGGTTGTGGGCGAAGATGACGGCGCCCGCGTTGCGCTGCAGCGCGAGCTTGACCACTTCCCGCGGATAAACCGAGGTCTGGGTCAGGGTCCCGCGGAAGAGCTCGACGCAGTCGATCAGGCGGTTCTGCGCATCGAGCAGCAGCACCGCGAAGACCTCATGTGGGAGCCCGCCTAGGCGCAGCTGCAGCAGCTTGCGCACGCTTGCCGGCTCGGCGAGGCAATCGCGGTTCGCAAGGATGCGGGACAACGCCCGCGCCATCAGCTCGACCGCTGCGGCAAGGGGTCGCAGCGGGCCATAATGGGCGATACCTTCCTGCAGGGCTGGCGTGCCGGCATCGAAACGGAAGACGTCGGCGAGCGGCAGGTCGGTGAGTGTGGCTGCGCCCTCGTTGCCCAGGACGAGGCGCAGCAGGTCCGCGTCCGGCAGATGCCGGATCGGGGTGGGTGTCATGGTGATGCTCCTCACAAAAACGGTGCGAAGAAGTACGAATCCTCGGCTCAGCGCATGGCCGCGTGGCCCGGTCCCGCATGGGTTGAGCGCGGGCAAGGCATCGTGGGATTCGTCGCTGAAGGTGGGATGGACCGACGCCGGGCGCTGGTCCATGTCTGGTGTTTCGGGCTGCGTCTGGTGCGCTATCGCGGGCGTGACTTGCGGGCGTCGCGTCGCTCGACGTAGCGCTGGGTCTCGGCCCAGGCGAGGTTCTCGGCCTGCTCCCGGTTGAAGCCGCCCATGTGCTCACGCGCCGCCGCCCTCTCCTGGAAGAACTCATTGGCATCGTCATCGATTTCGGCGAGCCATTGGGCGATCTGCGGGCTCAGCGGCGGCTGGTATGTCGAGTCGCCCACGGTCTAATACTCCGAGGGTAGGAGGAGCGTGCTCGCCGATCGGTCCGCCTCCGTGATGATCCAGATAACCACATCGGGCGCGATGGTGTAGGCGGAGACGATCCGCTGGCCGTATCGCAGCGCGGCGAGGTTGGTCTGCCAGTCCTCTTGGTCGATGTCTCCGAAGTCGCCGCGGACGTGCCTGCAAATCAGCGTCAAGGGTGAGACGTGGTGCTGCTCAAGGGCCGCGAGGGCGCCGGGCGTAGCGAGGACTTGCCCGAGATCAAACTTCGGCGTGAAGGGGGTTGGGGGCAGGCTGTCGGCGTGGGCTTCGGTGTGGCGGGTTTGCATGTGGGTCTCCTGAATGCAAAACAGCCGAAGCCCTTGAGGAAGGGCTCCGGCTGTCGTGAAAGGCGGATAAGAGGGTGTGGCGCGTCTGGGTGTCAGGCGGCCTTGAGATCGGGCGCAGGCGCGGCGTAGGCCCGGCAGAAGGCAAGCAGATCCGTGTCGATGTCCGCCGCCTTCGGGATGAAGATCACCGTGCCAGCGTCGTCTTCGGCGAACACCAGCTCGAAGCCAGTGTCGTGCTCTTCAAGCACGTCGAAGTAGGCGGGGTGGATGCGGCAGCCGGTCTCGGCTTCGAGGCCTGCTAGCGTGTCACCGGCCTGCACCAGAAAGGCGTGCGCATGCAGCGCCGGATCATAGGGTTCGCCTTGGGCGAAGTCCTCGAAGCGCTGGGCGATCAGCGCCCGGAGGGCCATATCGGGGACGCGGGGCAGATCCTGAGGATCACGCAGGTGAATCATGGTTGTCCTCGTCAGTGGCGCTGATATGGGGGTGAGCGTGACCTATGCGCTCCTTCCGGCCTTTCTTGCCCTTATGAATGACGACGGGTGGCGCGGCGGTGATCGAGCTGGACGTGGTGCTGTCGGCGGTAGTCATGGTGGTCTTGATCTGCTTGGTGGGAAGTTCGAAGGGCTCGCCCACCTCGGCCAGAACCGCGTCTTTCCAGGCGGCCCAGTCGCCGGAGCGCACACTGAGGTGTGCCCCTTCGGGCGCAGGGGTCAGCAGGCCCTCGTGGCGAAGTAAGGCCAGCAGGAAGCCCGAATCGTTGGCCGATTTGCCGCTCGGGAATGCCGACTTCAGCGTCTTGGCCGGAAAGGCCTGATCCTCGGCGAGGTGGGCGAGCGCCCCCTCGATGCCAGTGAAGGGCACGGCGACCCGGGAGTAGTAGCCCGCGCTGCTGTTGCCGGTGACAAGGAAGTAGGCCTCCGTCGAATCCGCGTCCTTGAGGATCGCGTAGCTGAGGGTGCCGGTGGAGTGGAGGCCGGCCTTGCGGGCCGTGCCGGTGCGGATGCACAGGTAGGTGATCGGGTCGGACATAAAGGTCTCCGTCGCTCAAAAGAGAAAGGCCCCTGATCCGCGAAGATCAGGGGCCTTCAAGAAGGTCGGTGTGACGCGTGCGCGTCAGCGCTCGACGTGGATACGCAGCTCCAGCTCGAAATCGAGGGTGTCGGGCAGCGTCAGGTCGGGCAGGTGCCGGATGAGGGTGGTCAGCATGGTGAAGGTCCTCGTGGTGGTCAGGATAGAAGCGGAGGCCGGCACGGCATCGCGCGGGTCTCTCAAGGGCATGATATGCAGGAGGGGCAACCGGCTCTGACGGCCTGGGGGTCGCCCCCTCCCCGTCTGCCTGCAAGCGCCGTCAGATGCGGGCGCAAATGCGAACAACCGAATAGCTACCGTCGCCACCGTCCATCAGGAGTCATTCATGCCCGTCCGCGCCCTTCAGCCCACACGCTGGCTTGCCCAGCGGCTGGGACTCTCGGTTTCCACCATCGAGCGCCTGCGCGCCCGCGGTGACCGCAACCTGCCGCCCCATGTCCTCATCGGCCCGCAGACGATCCGCTACGACGAGGCGGTGGTCGAGGCGTGGTTGGCGGCCCGGATGGGGGTGGCTGAAACCCCGATGCCGGTCGCTCCGGAGGTGTCGGCGACCTCGGCGCCGTCATCGCCGGGGCTGCGCACCCGGTTCGGCAAGACGCGCCTGGTTTCCCCGGCGACGGGGTCCAACTGATTGATCACGATGCGAGAAGGAGCCTTTCCCCTAAAAGGGGAAAGGCTCCTTCTGTGCGGCTTGATCATCGGGCGGTCGCAGAATGGCCGCAACCGGTCATTGATCAGTCGGGCGACCGCCTGACTCTATCTCTAGTCAATGCTTCGACCGGCTAAGTCTCTTGCGCGGGAGGCGTGTTATGTGTTGAACGGGCCTCAACTTACCCTTCGAAGTTTCCTGGCAGGGGTTTGTTGGAAGTCAGCTTCTGAATTTGCGCTCTATCTGTCCCGAGTGCGGATGACTTCGTGCCTGATCCGTAAGGAATCTTCGCTGTGCTGCCTTGTTGGGCATTCTGCGTGATAAGGTTTTCTCTCATTCGGTCCCGATCCTTTTGCGCACTATCTCTTTCTGCCTCTACCTCCGCGAGCCGCGCCACAAGTTTTTTTTCCTGAGAACGAACCTCGGCAAGTTCTTCACCTAGAGCTTGACGGACCGCCAACAATTGAGCCCTCGAGGCCTTTGCCGCTTTGCGATCCTGCAGTCGAACGCGGCGTCCAAGATCTCCCGCCCTCATGACGTCCAGAAGGTTCTTGACGCTCACCTCTTGTTTAGACGCCCACCATTCGAGAACGTCGGCACCTGGTTCAATGACGAAAGCGGGTTTTCGGTTGTTGGTGATTACCCGCACGATTCCCAAGTCACGCGTTGCCCTGCTGTGCAACGCTGTCTTGTCATTGAACTCCCGAATGGGGGTTTCCACATGCGGCGTATTGCCATCGTAGGCTTGATGAAACCTTGACACGCGAAGCACTTCATAGCTCGTGCTGTCGGAAGTCATCATGATCGGTACGTATTCGGTCGGGCTCGATTCATCAGCGATCGTGCGCCACCGCTTTAACCAATTCAACCAGCTATGTGCCATCTGTCTTCCTTGATGGTAATTGACATCAATCTGATGGTATTTGCCATCAGACATCGAAGTCAAGTAGTTGGTGGCTGCTAGCTGCAGAGCCTGCCTTCAAAAGTTCACAGGGGACCCGACCGGACGTTAGATCACAACGCCCACAGCCCGCTTGATCCGCTATGCCAATATCTCCGCCCTCTTCGGGCGACGGGCAAGGAAGAAGGAGGGCTTCCTCAGAGAACTTAAGGGCGCTCATAACCGATTGTGGGATGTCTGGTGTGATGAGCGGTGTATGGTCAGGCAACTGGGCTCCGAGTTTCGCCGTAGGGGTGTATAGCCGTCAAAGTTGGAGCCCATGCCCCCTCCCGCTCGATCACCCTCCCTCTACCTCGGTGCGACACCGCCTCACCGAGCCCGGCGCAGGATCGAGGGACCTGCGCCGGGCGTGTCCCCTCCGAGGGGCCCCGGCGAGCCTGGGCTCGCCGGGGATGATGATGTCAGCGGGTCGTGTCTTCGTTTCGGGATGCAGCAGCCATTCGGCGCAGGCGCTCTTCCTCTTCCCAGCCGGGCTTCCGGTCGATGTCGCCTTTCTGCGGGTTCAGGGCGATCCAGACGCCGCCGCCCTTGTCGGGCTGCGCGTTGAACGCCCGGGCGGTCCGGATCAACGCATTCCTGAGGATCTGGGACGTCTCGAAGGTAAGCGCCGCGTAGCTGTCGCGGGGTGCGGTGGCATCAACGTGTGCGTCGTGTAGGGTCAGGCAGGCCTCGTGCCGCCCGAGCCATGTGACGGTCAGCCCGCCCGCGGGAATGGCGTCCTTGAGGCGCGTTGCCGCCTCGGCGTAGGCCTCCGCAAAAGGCGTGTCCTTCATGTCCGGCAGCGCGATGGACACCGAGTCCTGAGGCGCCCGCATCGAAGCGGTCCGCTCCCGGATCGCCCGGTCGGCCCGGGCCAGCACGTAGAGGATCCACTCGGCGGATACCTCGGCCGTCCGGTTCAACTTCAGGAAGTGGTGGACCAGGGTTTCGGTGTGCGGGTCAAAGACGATCAGCAGGTGCCCCTTCCAGCCGGGTGACCTCTCCGGCTCAGCGACCGCCTGGGCCGTTTCTATCCCGAGCACGCGCAGGCTGAGCGCCTGCTCCCTCTGCTCGGGCGGCGCCCAAACGATCGGGTTGGCCCTTCGCCACGTCGAGATCTGCGGCGCGTCGATCTTGAGGGGTTTCAAGGTCGCATCCGCGGGCTGGGCGAGCAGCGCGCGCTGCAGGCGCAGGGTCCAGGCGAGCAGGTCAGTCCCCTTGGTGCCCGGATCGAGGGCGGCCCGGGCGAAGAACATCAGCGCGCCGACCTCGCCCAGGTAATGGAAGCACTCATCGACTCCGGTACGACGGGGCGCTCTGGGCATGGACGTGTTCTGGGTAGCGGATGACTCAAGGGCAGATCAGGAGCGTAACCGAATCCTGACCGAACTGGATGTGGCTGTATCGGCCTGAAGCCTCGAAACCATTCCCTCCTTGGACTGGATCCAGCCGGATGGAGGTGGTCTTTCAAACGGCCTCCGATGCGGAGAATT
>NZ_JAQUVG010000091.1 GCF_028693495.1 Zoogloea sp.
ACGCCGCTGCCGCTTGTTGTTGCTTGTCGTCGCGCTGCTCACTTCGCGTTCCTCCTGATTGAACAGAAGGAGGATTCTTCCGCGTGAGCCAGGGCGGGGGAAGAACGCCGCTCAGTGAGCGGTTACACTCATGTGGCGTTTCCTCGCTCAATCGACGCGAGTTCATCGATGGCCGAACGGGTGCGAGCGACCAACTCCAAGTCTTCCCGCGCATGCGACAACGGCGCCGAACCAGCCATCCGAATGACCTGGTCCATCAACTCCAGTTCTTCATACAGCGACTCCAAGGTAGGACGACTCTCATTCTGTACGGGCGACCGGGCATTGAAACGCTGAATGGTTTGCGACACCATCACGGCGCAGCGCTCGTGCACTTGCCGGTTGTTCGCCGTGTAGGTCCGGAATCCATCGAACAAGGCCGTCTCGACCGATCGACGCTGACGAATGCCAAGTTCAGACAGTCCATGCCTGCGGGCGACGAAACATTGATCGTCACTATGGGTCGCGCTGGCGACGATGACGGGAGAGTGTGTCGCCACGACCATTGAACAGCCCATGCGGGAGCCGACGATCTCGAACATCGCCGGAATAGCGCGCTGCCAGCTCACGTGAAGGCTCAACTCCGGCTCGTCTACCAGGATCACGGTACTGTCGCCGGCGTAGGCCGTAAGCTTAAGGGCCAGGGTCAGCAGTTGCTGCTCCCCCGAACTCAACTCGCCGAATCTCGTTATCGAACGCTGGGACTCCTGTCGCATGAGACCCAGCTCGTACCTGTTCGCGCCCGCGCGCTGCAGGATGCGCGCGTTCTCATCGGCACTTTCCGTGAGCTGCTGCAGTTCGGCGTAACGCTCTCGGTCGTCATCGAAAGATTTATTCAGGTCAAATGGCACCAGGTACCGACGCTCGCCGAAGCCGAGGTGCCTCACGACCGCGTCAAAGACCTTGAGCCGCTCGGCGCTCACGTGGATCTCGCGCACCATGCGATTGACGTCCGCCGAAGTGCGGCCAAGCGCAATGCCGCGTTCCGAGGTGCGGGCCCCGATATAGATGAACTGTTGTCCATCATGCTTGGGCCGCTCGAACGGAAACCTGTCCGTCAGTCCGAAAGAGATGCCGACGACGCGCCGGCCTTCCTTCACCAAACGATCCGCCAGATCACCGAGCAGAATGCTCTTGCCTTCGCCATTGTTGCCAATGACGTAGATGCGCGTGCCGTGGTCACGTCCTTGCCGCAGTGCCTCCAAAACGGGGGCGCTGTTGAGCAACGGAATGAACGTCTTGCGCTTCGCCTCCTTGTCCGCGCTTTCCATATAGACGGACGCAACGAGCCTGTAGGACTTCTCTGTGAGTTCTCTAACATGAACGCGCCGGCAGACGCCTTCCACGTCCCGATACCCGTCCTTGAAGTAAGCCTCCAGCATTGCTTCTAAGTCGTCCGATCTGAATTGGTGCCGCCTTGGGAGGCTCGAGGAGTGCCCCCCCTCCAGGGCGCCAAGCGACACAATCGCAGCCACGAACGCCATCAGGATGCCGGTCTCGCGAAATTCGCCTCTGCGGGCAAGGCCATTCGCGTCCACCATCAGCACTTGGTTGCCTGACAGCCCCCCTTCCCCGAGGAGCCAAGCCGACACCTGCTTACGCGATCCATGTCGGCGATCCTGGGGAAGGTCAATCACCGCGAGCAGCCGATCGCTGCGCACGAGATGCTCTCGCAGATTGTTTCGCCATCCCCCGGCCGATCGATCAGCACCAGGAACGATGATCAAACTCACTCCGAGATCGGACTGATTCTCCAGCAAGTGGTCTAAGGCCTCGAGCGAGGTTTGGTGGTCGGCCCATCGTTGTGAATGCAGACGCCGCCCGGTGGAGTCTCGGCGCGGATGATCAACCAGCAAAAAGCGACGGCCGAAGAAGGACGCAAGATCGTCTTCGCGCGATGGCAGCTCCTCTGCATCAATACCGTGAAGGCCAAGCCGAAGACCGATGAAAAAGTTCAAGCGGTCAATCACCCCTATGCGCGCGGATGTCTCCACATTAAAGAAACTACTCCGCAACACGGCGAATTCGCCCGTTGTTGCGAAATACTCAGAGATACGGTCGACGCGTGCCGAGAGGTGAGCCGCCAAAGCCGCTGCAGTGTCGCCACTGCGGTACCCGGTCACTGTCAGGCGACTGACGACTCGATGAAATACCTCGTCGAAACAGTCCAGCAGGAACTCTCTCTGCGAGGCCCAGGCCCCCTCAAAGTGCTCGAGCATCCTGACGATGCTTTCGAATGCTTGAAAGGATCCAACCTCGCGCGGGACATCGGCTTTGCCGGTGATCCGGGAGATTCTGGCCAGTGCATCGCACGCGCCAACCCATGCTTGACGAAAACGATTCTCGTCCTGGTATGGGCCTACAGTCGTCAGGATCATAAAAGTCTCCCTCGCCCTGTCGGTCATCTCGCTGTGCCAAGGCCCCGGCGACCGCGCCACGCAGGCGAGACCAATCACTATCAGCGCGAACCGCTCGAACTCGTCCTCCCTCAGCCCGGAGGGCGCACGCAGCGTGCGCAATTTCTCCCAGAATTTAGCCGTCTGTACGGCCCGCTCGTCAAACATTATTCCTCCCCTGGAAGATGGCCAGTTCTAGCCTTGGCTTATGAGCCCATTTTTCACATCATCAAGGCATTGTGTATTATGCCGATCGAGTTAGGAGGGCGTGTCGCGGAGACGCAAACTGTGGAGGTGTTTAACAGGAAGCTTCATGGCACCAGATTCGGACAGCCGGTGTCTCTTCAGGTGCGGTAGCAGTCATGCTCATCCATGACTGCAGTAGTCAGCTATGGCCGAAGTCAAGACATCTCCAGTCCAACATGCCCATGAAAAAAGCTCCCTCGGGAGCTTTTTTCATTATCTCTGTCACCAATATTTCACTATCTTGGCAAGAATTTCATTAACTCTGTCAACCGACAGCCTCACACATCCAGGTTCCGCGCATACAGGGCGTTTTCTTCGATGAAGGCGCGGCGGGGCTCGACGTTGTCGCCCATGAGGGTGGTGAAGATCTCGTCGGCGGCGATGGCGTCGTCGATCTGGACGCGGAGCAGGCGGCGGACGGCGGGGTCCATGGTGGTTTCCCAGAGCTGCTCGGGATTCATTTCGCCCAGGCCCTTGTAGCGCTGCTTGGAGAGGCCGCGCTCCACGTCGGCGAGCATCCAGCGGATGGCATCGGCGAAGCTGGCAACGGCCTGCTGCTTTTCGCCACGGCGCATCACAGCGCCTTCGCCGATGAGGCCGGAGATGGCTTCGGTGGCGCTGCGGATGGTGCGCCAGTCGCCGGACTGGAGGAAGTCCACGTCGATCTGGGTGAGCTTGCGGTTGCCGTGGTGCATGCGGGCGATGTCGAGCACCCAGCTTTCGGTGGTTTCGTCGAGGCGGGCCTCAATGCTGACGATGTCGCCCACGGCGGCCTGGAGGCGCTGGGCGGAATCGCGGGCAGCGGCTTCGTCGACGAGAGACAGGGGCAGATCATGGACCAGCAGGGCGTGCAGCACGGCGGAATCGATCCAGTCGGCGAGACGGCGGATGACGGCTTCGGCCAGCAGGTAGGTGCGGGCGAGGCCGGCAAGGGCTTCGTCCTTGATGGGCTCGGCACCTTCGCGGGGAGTGAGGGCGGCGCCTTCAAGACCGAGCTTGAGCAGGTGGGCGTTGAGCTCGGTGTCGTCCTTGATGTAGATCTCGTTCTTGCCGTGCTTGATCTTGTAGAGGGGCGGTTGGGCGATGTAGATGTGGCCGCGCTCGACGAGCTCGCGCATCTGGCGGTAGAAGAAGGTGAGCAGCAGGGTGCGGATGTGTGCGCCGTCCACGTCCGCGTCGGTCATCAGGATGATGCGGTGGTAGCGCAGCTTTTCGGGCTTGAAGTCTTCAGGGCCGATGCTGGTGCCCAGAGCGGTGATGAGGGTGGTGATCTGCTCGGAGCTGATGAGCTTGTCGAAGCGGGCACGCTCGACGTTGAGCACCTTGCCGCGCAGAGGCAGGATGGCCTGGAACTTGCGATCGCGGCCCTGCTTGGCGGAGCCGCCGGCGGAGTCACCCTCGACGATGTAGATTTCGCACAGGGCAGGATCTTTTTCCTGGCAGTCGGCGAGCTTGCCGGGCAGGCCGACACCGTCGAGGACACCCTTGCGACGGGTCATTTCGCGGGCACGACGGGCCGCTTCGCGGGCGCGGGAGGCTTCGACGATCTTGCCGCAGATGGTCTTGGCATCAGCGGGGCGTTCGAGGAGGAAGTCGGCGAGTTTTTGCGCGACGACTTCTTCAACGGCCGGGCGGGCTTCGCCGGAGACCAGCTTCATCTTGGTCTGGGAGGCGAACTTGGGGTCGGGCATCTTGACGGAGAGGACACAGGCGAGGCCTTCGCGCATGTCGTCGCCGGAAATATCCACCTTGGCCTTTTTGGCGATTTCGTGCTCTTCGATGTACTTGTTGATGACGCGCGTCATCGCTGCGCGCAGGCCGGTGAGGTGGGTGCCGCCGTCGGCCTGGGGGATGTTGTTGGTGAAGCACAGCACCTGTTCGGCGTAGCTGTCGTTCCACTGCATGGCGACTTCGACCGTGATGGCGACGCCGTTCTGGATGGATTCGCCGCTGGAATGGAAAATCGTGGGGTGCAGCACCGACTTGGCACGGTTGATGTAGTTGACGAAGCCGGAGACGCCGCCGGCAAAGGCGAAGTCCTCTTCCTTGCCGGTGCGCTGATCCAAAAGCCGGATCTTGACGCCGTTGTTGAGGAAGGAAAGCTCACGCAGGCGCTTGGCGAGGATTTCGTAGTGGTATTCGACGGTGCCAAAGATCTCTTCGTCAGCGAGGTAATGCACCTTGGTCCCACGCTTGGTGGTGTCGCCGATGGTAGCGAGGGGGCTGGTCTCGACGCCGTCAACAACTTCGATGACGCGGTTCTGCGGCACGCCCCGGTTGAATTCCAGGAAGTGCTTCTTGCCGTCGCGGGCAACGGTGAGGCGCAGCCACTTGGAGAGGGCGTTCACGCACGACACACCGACGCCGTGGAGGCCGCCGGAGACCTTGTAGCTGTTCTGGTTGAACTTGCCGCCTGCATGGAGCACGCACATGACGATTTCGGCAGCGGAGCGCTTGGGCTCGTGCTTGTCGTCCATCTTGACGCCGACCGGGATACCGCGGCCGTTGTCGGTGACGGAGATGGAGTTGTCGGCGTGGATGGTGATGACGATGTCGTCACAGTGACCGGCGAGCGCCTCGTCGATGGCGTTATCGACGACCTCGAACACCATGTGGTGCAGACCAGTGCCATCGGAGGTGTCGCCGATGTACATGCCGGGACGCTTGCGCACGGCCTCCAGCCCTTCGAGCTGCTGGATGCTGGATTCGTCGTAGGAGTCGGCGGGAGCAGGTTGTTGCGGCGTATCGGACATGGCGTTCTCGGTTCAGCGGGTGCAGCAGGACGCCCCCGAGGGGGGGCGCACAGTCGGACGGTGATTCGGCGGATCAGATCCGCATGGGCATCACGACGTACTTGAAGTCGGCGTTGTCGGCCAGGCCAAAGAGGGCGCTGGCGTTGCCGTCGTTGAAGCGGATCTCGATCTCGTTGGCGGCAACGTTGGTCAGCACGTCGAGCAGGTAGGTAACGTTGAAACCAATGTCCAGGCTGTCGCCGCTGTAATCGACTTCGAGTTCTTCAAGCGCCTCTTCTTGTTCGGCGTTGGTGGAGACCAGCTTGAGGCTGCCTTCGGAGAGCATCAGGCGCACACCACGGAATTTCTCGTTGGTGAGGATCGCGGCCCGCTGCAGGGACTGGAGCAGGGCCAGGCGGCTGGCCTTGACCAGCTTGGGGTGGCCTTGCGGAATGACCCGCTCGTAGTCGGGGAACTTGCCATCGATGAGCTTGGAGATGAGCTCGATGTGGCCAAAGCGGAACACGATCTGGTTGCCGACCAGGGTGACCTCGAGGGGGTCGTCGGAATCGGCCAGTTGACGGGCCAGTTCGACCACGGTCTTGCGCGGCAGGATCACGTCGCTACGGGCATAGTCGCCAACCAGCGGGGACGCGGCATAGGCCAGGCGGTGGCCGTCGGTGGCGACCATCCGCAGGGTGTCCCCGGAGACGACGAGCAGCAGGCCGTTGAGGTAGTAGCGGATGTCCTGCTGGGCCATGGCGTACTGGACCAGGGCAAGCTGCTTCTTGAAGGCTTTTTGTGTGGTGGTGAAATGCACCCCTTCACCTTCCGGCGGGGCCAGACGCGGGTAGTCGGCAGCGGGCAGGGTCTGCAACTGGAAGCGGCTCTTGCCCGCCTTGAGGGTGATGCGCTTGTCGTCGAGGGTGAGGCTGACGTCGGCAGTGTCAGGCAGGGCGCGCAGGATGTCCTGCAGCTTGCGGGCGCCGACGGTGATGGCGACATCTTCGGCCCCCAGCGCGGCGGGGGCGCTGTTGCGGATCTGGATCTCGATGTCGGTGGCGAGCAAGGTGAGCAGGTCGCCCTTTTTCTCGATCAGCACGTTGGAGAGAATCGGCAGGGTGTGGCGTTTCTCGACGATGCCGGACACCGATTGCAGCGGGGCGAGAAGGGCGTCGCGGGGCGCAGTAAAGAGCAGCATGAGCTCGGGTCTCCGTGTCGTTTCCTAGAGCACCGGGCGGGTCGCCCGGGCGTCGATCTTGAAGGTAAAAGGGTTCATCAGCCGCGCAGGACCTGGGTCAGGACGTGCAGGTCGTGGTTCAGCTGGGTGTCGGACAGACGCAGGTCGGCGATGGTCCGGCAGGCGTGCAGGACGGTGGTGTGATCGCGCCCCCCGAAAGCCTCGCCGATGGCGGGAAGGCTCATGGGGGTGAGGTCCTTGGCGAGGAACATGGCCACCTGACGCGGGCGGGCAATGACCCGGGTGCGCTTCTTGGAGTGCATGTCAGCGACCTTGATCTTGTAGTAGTCGGCCACCGTCTTCTGGATGAACTCGGCAGTGAGCTGCCGGTTGTGGGCATTGAGGAGATCCTTGAGGGCCTCCTTGGCCACTTCCAGCGAGACCTCCTTGCCATGGAAGCGCGCAAAGGCCAGCACCTTCTTGAGGGCGCCCTCCAGCTCCCGTACGTTGGAACGGAGGTTCTTGGCAATCAGGAAGGCGACATCCTCGTTCAGCTCGATGCGCTCCACCTCGGCCTTCTTTTTAAGGATGGCCACCCGCATTTCCAGTTCGGGGGGTTCGATCTGTACCGTAAGCCCCCAGTCGAAACGGGAGATCAGGCGGTCTTCGAGCCCCTGGACGTCCTTGGGATAGGTGTCGCTGGTGATGATGATCTGCTTCTTGGCCTCGGTGAGGGCGTTGAAGGCGTGGAAGAACTCTTCCTGGGTCCGGTTCTTGTTATTGAAGAACTGGATATCGTCGATGATCAGCACGTCCAGCGAGCGGTAGTAGCGCTTGAAAACATCGAAGGACTTCTGCTGGTAAGCCCGGACCACATCGGCGTAATAATCCTCAGCGTGCACGTAACGAACCACTTTACGAGGGTCGGCCTTGACCACGTAATTGCCCAGGGCATGAATCAGGTGGGTCTTGCCCAGACCCACACCACCATAGATAAATAGCGGATTGTAGGAGACACCCGGGTTCTGGGCGACCTGCAGTGCGGCAGCCCGGGCCAGATCATTGGCGCGGCCGGTGACCAGGGTGTCAAAGGTGAAGTCCGGGTTGAGACGGGATTTTTCGTAGCTGGCGGTTTCGGCGCTGTGGACCGCCTCGGCAGGACGAGCCATGGCCGGGGCTGCGGTCGGCAAGGCGGCCGACGCAGACCCGGACAGAGGCGCCAGTGCGGGTACGGCGGCGGGCGCAGACCCGGCTGCCGGTGGCATGCCGGGCATGGCTGGAGCGCGGCGCAGGCCCCCGGCAGGAGCGAGGCTCACTTCAATGGTCGGAAGACCGCCAAAGTATTCTTCGCCCAGCTCTTCAATGCGCCGCATGTAACGGTCGCGCAGCCACTGGCGATGGAAATTGGACGGCGCCACCAGGCGCAGGCCCACCCCCTCGCCATCGGCAAGCTCCTCAACCCTGAGGGGAAGGATCCAGGTTTTGAACTGCTGGGCAGGGAGTTCCTGCTCAAGGCAGCTGAGGCAATGCGTCCAGAACGCAGCGCATTGGGGCGATGAGGCTTCGGGCACGATGTATCGGATATTGTCTGTATGGAGGGCGAAGAGCGCGCCATTTCCCGCTCTTGACGGAAATCCGACCACAGGCCGGCGGAACCGCGCCAGCCCCTTCCGGGACGAGACGGCTAAACGGGTATTGTACCCTTTAAACCCAGACTTATCCACAGGCCAGCTTGACGGCATCCGACCTCCCCGATCCCCTGTGGATGACTCCTCTGCGTCCGGAAATTCCCGCGGACATCCAGTCAAACAACCAAACCTGCTTGACAAACAGAGGGTTAACGGATCAAATTACGCGTTTGACTCAACTTTTCGGGCACGAAAAATGAAACGTACTTACCAACCGTCCGTCGTCCGTCGCAAGCGCACCCACGGCTTCCTGGTCCGCATGGCCACCCGTGGCGGCCGCAAGGTCATCGCCGCTCGTCGCGCCAAGGGCCGTCATCGTCTCGCCGTTTAAGGGGCTCGAGGGCCCGACAGCCCCTTCCGCTGCCAGCGGCCCGGATTGTCTGGCTGAGGAAGCGTCACCCGCAACAGGATTCGGCTTCGGCCCATCCTTGCGACTGCACAAAACGGATGAGTACTCATCCGTTTTTGCTTTCCGGCGGGTGATTCGCGGACGCTACTTCACCCTGCACTACGCTTCGGGCGAAACGGGCACCGCCCGCCTCGGCATCGTGGTGGCCAAGAAGCTGGCCAAACGTGCAGCGATGCGCAATCTGGTCAAGCGCATCGGCCGCGATGTGTTTCGTCACCTTAGGGCCGAACTTCCCGCCCATGATCTGGTGTTACGATTGTCGGCCAAAGTCGACGACGTTACGAGACGTACAATGCGCGAAGACATGCTCGAAGTGTTCGGGCGCCTCCCGAAAACCATCCGCAGTGCCCGGCCAGCCCCATGAAAATGGTCGTCCTGGCGCTGCTGCGTGTCTATCGCTATGCGATCAGTCCGATGCTGGGACGGAATTGCCGCTTCGTGCCCTCCTGTTCCGAATACGCCGTCGAGGTTGTCGAGCGCCATGGCGCATTGAAGGGAAGCTGGCTGGCCGCGCGCCGCGTGTGCCGCTGCCATCCCTTCAGCGCAGGCGGCTACGATCCCGTACCCTGAGATCCGCCCCAAGGCTCCCGACTTCCCCCACGCCCGCAACCCCTTCCTGACACTGACTCCGATGGACAACCGTCGCCTGATCCTCCTTCTCGTCTTTTCGTTCTCCCTGGTCATGCTGTGGGACGGCTGGCAGAAGCACAACCAGCCCCCGGCACCTGCCCCTGTCGCCGCCCATTCCACGCCGGGAGTCCCAACACCGACCGCCAGCACTCCAGGCGGCACGGTCGTTCCCGGCCAGACCGCGGCAGCACCTGCCCAGGCACCCAAAGCCACCATCCGCACAGACGTGCTGATCGCCGAGGTGTCAGCCCAGGGCGGCGACATCGTCCGGCTGGAACTCACCAAGCATCACGATGGCGAAGACAAGAGCAAGAACTACGTGCTCTTCGACAACGGTCAGAAGCACCTCTATTCGGCCCAGACCGGCCTGATCGGCAACGGCCTGCCCACCCACAAAACCGTCTTTACGCTGAGTACCGAGGAACTGTCCCTCAAGGACGGTGAAGAGACGGTGACCCTGCGTCTCGCCGCCCCCGCCACGGCCGACGGTGTCGAGGTCGCCAAGCTGATCACCTTCCGTCGCAACAGCTACCATGCGGAAATCAGCTACGAGATCACGAACAACTCTGCCGCGCCAATCAATCCCCACGCTTACTTCCAGTTCACCCGTGACGGCAAGCCGGCCGAACAACCCGGTGGCTTCGGTGTTCAGACCTTTACCGGCCCGGCCTTCTATACCGAAGCCGAGAAGTATCAGAAGGTCTCCTTCGAGGATATCGCCAAGAAATCCGCCAAGTTCGTCACCAAGTCAGCGGATGGCTGGGCTGCCATGGTGCAACACTACTTCGTGGCGGGCTGGGCCCCGACGGAAGGAGAACGGGAGTTCTTCGCCAATCAGGTGGGCGCCGACCTCTACTCCGCGGGTGTGATCCTGCCGGTCGCTGCGGTGGCTCCAGGCCAGACCGGCAAGCTCTCCGTGCCGCTTTACGCCGGCCCCCAAGAGCAGAGCCGCCTCGAAACCTTCGCCAAGGGCTTTGACCTGGTCGTGGACTATGGCTGGCTGACCGTGATCGCCGCGCCCCTGTTCTGGGTCCTCGAGTGGTTCCATCAGCTCACCGGAAACTGGGGCTGGGCCATCATCCTGGTCACTATCGCCCTGAAGGCCCTGTTCTTCCCCCTGTCCGCCGCCAGCTACAAGTCGATGGCCAAGATGAAGACCCTGGCCCCGCGCCTTCAGCGCATGAAGGAGCAATACGGCGACGACCGCATGAAGATGCAGCAGGCCATGATGGATCTCTACAAGCGGGAGAAGGTGAACCCGCTGGGCGGCTGCCTGCCCATCCTGATCCAGATCCCGGTGTTCATCGCCCTCTACTGGGTGCTGCTGGGCGTGGTCGAGATGCGCGGAGCCCCCTGGCTGGGCTGGATTCAGGATCTGTCCGTGCAGGACCCCTACTACATCCTGCCTCTGGTCATGGGTGCCACCAGCTTCATCCAGATGAAGCTCAACCCGGCCCCTCCCGATCCCATCCAGGCCAAGGTCATGATGATGATGCCCATCCTCTTCACCTTCATGTTCCTGTGGTTCCCCGCCGGCCTGGTACTGTACTGGGTCGTGAACAACACCCTGTCCATTGCCCAGCAGTGGCAGATCAACCGCATGATCGAAGCCGGTGGCAAAACCGCCGAGTGACCTCATCGCCGCCATTGCCACCGCCCCCGGGCGCGGTGGCATTGGCGTGGTCCGGCTCTCCGGGCCGGACCTGTTCTCCCTCGCCGGCCTCCTCAGCGGGCGTGAGCCTCAAGCCCGGCTGGCCCAGTTTGCCCGTTTCAAGGATGCGGACGGTGGCCTGATCGATGAGGGGCTACTGCTCTGGTTTCCTGCACCTCACTCCTTTACCGGCGAAGATGTCATCGAACTGCAGGGTCATGGCGGCCCCGTGGTCATGCAGATGCTCCTGGCCCGCTGCCTGGAGCTGGGCGCCCGCCTTGCCGAACCCGGCGAATTCACGCGTCGCGCTTTCCTCAACGGCAAGCTCGACCTGGCTCAGGCCGAAAGCGTTGCCGACCTCATAGAAGCGTCAACAACCGCTGCCGCACGCTCCGCGGTGCGTTCCCTTACGGGCAGCTTCTCCCGGGAAGTGCATGGCCTCTGTGAGCGCCTGATCGACCTGCGCATGCTGGTGGAGGCCACCCTCGACTTTCCTGACGAGGATGTGGACTTTCTGATTGAAGCCCGGGCCTTTGAACGCATCGCCGTCATTGCCGCCGAACTGCGAGCCATCCTCGACCGGGCCAGACAGGGCAGCCTGCTGCGCAACGGTCTGCATGTGGTGCTGGTAGGCCAGCCCAACGTGGGCAAATCCAGCCTGCTCAACCGTCTGGCAGGTGAAGAGCGGGCCATCGTCACCGACATCGCAGGAACCACCCGGGATGCCTTGCGGGAAACCATCCAGCTCGAAGGCATTCCCCTTCACATCACCGACACCGCAGGCCTGCGGGAAACAGCCGACGAAGTGGAGAAACTCGGGATTGCCCGCACCTGGCAGGAAATCGAACGTGCAGATGTCGTAGTACGCCTGGTGGACGTACGCAACGGCGGCACCTGCGAGGCCGATGCCGCCATTGATACCCGCCTGCCAGTCGGAGTCGAGCGGATCACCGTGTTCAACAAGGTAGATCTGGTGGATCTGGCCCCGGCAAGGAAGGAAGGACCAGAGGGCATCCGTCTCTACCTATCAGCCAAGGCCGGCCAGGGTATCGAGCTTTTGCGGGCTGAACTTCTACGGATAGCGGGCTGGCACCGCCATGGCGAAGACGTCATCCTCGCCCGCGAACGCCACCTGATTGCCCTCCGGGAAGCACTGGAGAGAGTCGAGGCCGCCCTGGAAGCTCGGCACGCCCTGGAATTGATGGCCGAAGAACTGCGCCTGGGGCAAGAGGCCATCAACGACATCACTGGGGAGTTCACCCCTGACGACTTGCTTGGTGTCATCTTTTCCCGGTTCTGCATCGGAAAATAGCGAGACTTCCGGCACCGTCCGAGACGATCCACCCCCCCCCCGAAGCCCGCGTCACTGCGCAATGCTGTTCACTTAAGGACTAGTTGCCCCGTTTGGCGGGCTCCCCGAGAATCCGGAACCTCAAACAGGTTCCGGATTTTTTATGTCTCTCATCGAGGATTTGAGTGCTGTTCTGACGATCGCCGAGCAGCCCCTGAGCCGGCTGGACGTATTGACCCAGCACATTCCTGTCGACTGGATACAGACCGCCGCAGCCTTATCGACGCAAGCGAGCATCAAGCGGCGTTGCCTGCCGCCAGACATGGTGCTGTGGCTGGTGGTGAGCATGGCGTTCTTTCGCGGCGAGCCGATCATTGAAGTCGCCCGACGCCTCAACATCTGCGCCGACGGTCTGGCCGGTGATGACCTGCTGGCCAGGAGTTCGCTCTCCCAAGCCCGACAGCGGCTGGGCCAGCCGCCCGTGAAGTGGCTCTTCGAGCGCTGTGCAGGGCGCTGGGGGTATGAGCGCTACCCGGACGATCAGTGGCATGGTTTGCAGGTTTTTGCCGCCGGTGGTGCGCTGTTTCGGACGCAGGACACGCCGGAGCTCAGGGCTGTCACCGACCGGCACATAGGAGCCACTTGGTGATCGGCACAATGGAGCCAGGGCGTGACCGGCACATTGGAGCCACCCCGCGATCGGCGTAATAGAGCCAGCCTCACTCTGACGGACGTCTCGACCTTTCGCGGCCCACCGCTACCCTGCCGGGTTTGGCAGGAAGAAGCCGGTGGCCCGCAGGAGCATCGAGATGCACGAGTATCGCTAGGCCCTGATGCGTTTGCGTCAGGGCGATTCGGAGCGCGAGATTGCCCGCTCCGGTTTGATGGGCCGCGCCAAGGCGGCCCGCTTCCGAACGCTGACCCAGGCCCAGGGCTGGCTTGAGCCCAGCCGCCCCTTGCCGCCGGACGCCGAGATCGCCGCTGCGCTAGCGCCCCCGCGCCTGCCGGCCTCGGCCCAGTCGGCCCTCAATGCCTACCGCCCCCTCGTCGAGCGCTGGCTCGGCCAGGGCGTCTCCGGCGTGGCGATTCATGCCGCGTTGGTGCGCGAGCACGGCTTCACCGGCCATTACTCCAGCGTCCGCCGCCTGATCGGCGCCATCGGGCGCGACCTGCCGCCCGACACCACGGTGCGCCTGACCTTCGAGCCGGGCGAGGCGGCGCAGGTGGACTTCGGCGCCGGCCCCGAGCTGGTCGATGCCGCCACCGGGCAGCTTCGCCGCACCTGGGCCTTCGTGATGACCCTCGCCTTCTCGCGCCACCAGTACGTGGAGTTCGTGTGGGACCAGAGCGTGCGGACCTGGCTGGGCTGCCACCAGCGGGCCTTCGAGTGGTTCGGCGCGGTGCCGGCGCGGCTGATCATCGACAACGCCAAGTGCGCCATCACCCGCGCCTGCGCCCGCGACCCCGAGGTGCAGCGGGCCTACGCCGAATGCGCGGAGGGCTACGGCTTCCGGATCGATGCCTGCCCGCCGCGCGACCCGCAGAAGAAGGGCATCGTCGAGGCCGGGGTGAAGTACGTGAAGGGCAACTTCCTGCCCACCCGGCGCTTTCGCGATCTGGCGGATCTCAACGCCCAGATGCGCGCGTGGATCTTGCTGGTGGCCGGGCAGCGCGTTCACGGCACGACGCGGGTGAGGCCGCTGGAGAGCTTTGCGGTGGAGCGGGCAGTGCTTCTGCCCTTGCCGGCGGTGCCGCCGGATCTGGGCAGCTGGCAGCAGGTGACGGTGCATCGGGACTGCCACGTGAGCTTCGAGCGCGGGCTCTACTCGGTGCCCTTCA
>NZ_JAQUVG010000092.1 GCF_028693495.1 Zoogloea sp.
CTCAAGGAGCTGATCCAGACCATCCGCCACGATGGCGTTACCGTGCTCCTCATCGAACACGACGTGAAGCTGGTGATGGGCCTGTGCGACCGCCTTGCGGTGCTCGATTTCGGCCGCAAGATCGCTGAGGACGTGCCCGCCGAGGTCCAGAAGAACGATGCCGTGATCACCGCCTATCTGGGTGGTCATGCCAGCCACACGCAGGGGACCTCCTCATGAATCCGGGTCTGACCCCCATTCTCCAGCTGCAGGATACCCGGGTCTCCTACGGCGCCATCGAGGCCGTCAAAGGCATCAGCCTGGAGCTCTACCCGGGAGAGCTGGTGTCCCTGATCGGTGCCAATGGTGCCGGGAAGACCACCACCCTCAATGCCATTGCCGGCCTGCTCGGCACGGCCGGTGGAGCGTTGCGTTATCTGGGGCGAGCCATCGACCGGCTGCCCGCCCACCAGCGCCTGCGTCAGGGCCTGGCCCTGGTGCCGGAAGGGCGGGGCATCTTCACCCGCCTCACGGTGGAGGAAAACCTGCGCATGGGGGCCTACTGCCGTCGTGACACGGCGGAAGTGGAGGCCGACCTGGCGCGGGTCTTTACGATGCTGCCCCGGGTCAGGGAGCGCCTGCATCAGGTCGCGGGCACCTTGTCCGGTGGCGAGCAGCAGATGGTGGCCATCGGCCGGGCCCTGCTGTCCCGACCCCGCCTGCTGCTGCTGGATGAGCCCTCCATGGGCCTGGCGCCCCTGGTGGTCGAGAAGATCTTCGAGGTGATCCGCTCGGTGGCGGCCGAGGGTGTGACCATCCTGCTGGTGGAGCAGAATGCCAACCTCGCGCTGGAGTTTTCCAGCCGGGCCTACGTAATGGAGTCGGGACGCATCACCCTGACGGGGTCCGGTGCCGATCTGTTGGCCGACCCCAAGGTGCGTGCCGCCTACCTGGGGGAATAAGCCCTGTCCCGAGCCTCCACCCGAACGTGACCGGGCTGACTGAAAGCGTTTTTGAGTCTAGTCTCATAGAAAGCCTGCTGTCTTCAACGTCTCCTGGTCATGTCCATTTCCTCCGTTTCGGCGACTTCCGTCTCCAGCGCCCAGGTCCCCCGTGCCAGTCCCGCTCCGCGGGATCCGGCGCGTCCGGGCGTTCCGCCGGGGCAGCAGGGGGCTCTGAGCGAGGCGGATCTGCAGCTCGTCAATCAGTTGAAGGCGCGGGATCGGGAGGTGAGGGCCCACGAAATGGCCCACCTGGCCGCAGGGGCCGGGATCGTCACCGGAGGTGTCAGCTACAGCTACCAGAGCGGGCCCGATGGCAGGCGTTATGCCGTGGGCGGAGAGGTCCGCATCAGTCTCTCGCCGGGGCGAACACCGGAGGAGACCCTGGCCAAGGCCGATCAGATCCGCGCCGCAGCGCTGGCGCCGGCCGAGCCTTCCGGACAGGACCGCAAGGTGGCAGCCGATGCGGCCCAGATGGCAGCTGTAGCCCGGGCCGAACTGGCTGCCCTGGCACAGGAGGCCGCTGCCAGCGGCGGCGGAGGACGGACGGGCCCTTACCGGATTGCAGAGGCGGAGGGGGGGCGCAGTTACCAGGGTATGACCGTCGATACTTACGCCTGAACCCGCTTCGCGCTTTGCCTGCAGGGGGCATTCATCCGCCTGTGGCGCCCGCCGGCCTCTTCATTGCTGCCTGACAGGCCCACTCCACCAGGTGCCAGTCCTTTGGGGTGATCTGCCAGAGGGCATAGCTGAAGGGGCCCTGCTCACCCAGGCAATGGGTGCCATGATCCACGACGGCCAGTTCTCCACCGCTCCAGAAACGGCTCAGTGTCGCTTCCAGGCGTTCGGGCCGGAGGGCATGCGCGCTGGCCTGGCGCTCCGGTTGCCGGCGGGTAGAGATCACGTCGTGGTAGCTCCCCCAGGCATGCCCGGACAGGTGGTGGAGGATGAGGTCGGACCACCGTCCGCCTGGGGCATCCACCTGGCCCAGCACATTGCAGAAGAGGATTGCGCTGTCCGGATAGGCCCGTGCCAGCCGGGCCAGGCCATGATCGTCGGCCAGGCAGTCCAGGCTGGAGAAGCTCAGCCTGGTTCCTGGTGTGCGTCGGCGCAGACCGAGGCGGGCGAGGGGGTCTGGCTCCAGAGCGACGACCTGCTGAAAGCGATCGAGGAAACCGGGTGGTAAGGCATGGCCGGCATTGGGGCCGATCAGTATCAGTCTGTCGTGCCCGGGATTCCACCCTTCCAGCCAGGCTGCCACCTGAGCATGGAAGGGCGCCCACAGGCGGTTCCGGTAGCGTAGGGCGCGCAGCAGGTAGACCAGCCCGCCGCTGGGGTGGAGCAGGTGGTGGCGCAGGCGGGGAGAAGCGTCGGGCATCGGGGGAGGCAGGTCAGGCTCTCCCGGGATTATGCCGGACAGGCTGGTCAGGGAAGGGGCGGGATGTCATCCTTGGGGCCTTGCCACATCAGCCCGGATGGAGAGAAGCATGAAGGACCCCCTGCACGAGGAAACCCTGACGTCAGACCTGGTTTATGACGGGTGTCTGCTAAAGGTGTATCGCGACGAGGTTCACCTGCCCGATGGCAAGCAGGGCGTACGGGAGTACATCCGCCATCCTGGTGCGGTGGTGGTGATTCCCGTCCTGCCGGACGGGCGGCTGGTCTTTGAGCGTCAGTTCCGTTATCCGGTTGGCCAGGCCTTTCTGGAACTCCCGGCAGGCAAGCTTGATCCGGGTGAGGACCTGCTGGCCTGCGCCCGTCGGGAGCTGCAGGAGGAAACCGGTTATGTGAGCGATACCTGGCGCCATCTTGGGGTGCTGCATCCGTGCATCGGTTATTCCAACGAGCGTATCGAGATATTCCTGGCGACTGGCTTGACCCACGTGGGCCATGCCTGGGACGAGGGCGAGTTCCTGGAGCTCCTGACCCTCGGCCTGGATGAGGCCCGGGCGGCGGTGTTTGATGGGCGCATCACCGACGCCAAGACCATCACGGCTCTTTTCTGGGCCGAACGGGAACTGGCGGGCGGCATCCCTTCCTCATGACGCTTGTGTTGGGCGGGGTTCATCCCGCCAGCCAATCTGCCGCCACAGCAGCAGGCAGGCAGCACCCAGCCCCAGGTAGCCCACCATGCCCAGCGCCAGTCCGGTGGTGGAAGACCACAGGGCGGGTGCCACCAGGCCTGCCGTCATCGCGCTGATCAGCATCTGGAGAAAGCTCTGGCAACTGGCGGCCAGGCCGCGGTGTTCCGGAAACTGGTCCAGGGCCAGCAGAGACAGGCTGGGCATGGCAATGGACATGCCCAGGTTGTAGAACAGGATGGGGGCCACGGATTGGGGCAGACCCGGGGGTAGCCAGCGGCTGATGGCCAGATTGGCGAGGGTGGCGATCCCCATCAGCCCCAGTCCCAGGCCGACGGTGCGGCCCTGGGAGAGCCGACCGGCCAGGCGGGCCGACAGGGCTGCGCCTCCGAACATGCCGATCACGCCGGGAATGAACAGCCAGCCGAAGGCTGTTTCCTTCAGGCCCAGATGCTCCATCAGGAACACCGGTGCCGACAGTACATATAGGAAAAAGCCGTTGAAGTTGAGCCCCAGGGCGAGGCAGGGCAACAAGAAGCCCAGGCGGGTGAACACTGCGGCATAGCGTCGTGCCAGCGGCCCCGGATGCAGGGGATGGCGCCTGGCCGGAGGCAGGCTTTCCGGTAGCTTCCAGGCGGTGAGGGTGGCCAGGATCAGCCCCAGCAGGGTCAGGAAGATGAAGATGGCCCGCCAGCCGAAGGCGGTGAAGATCCATCCACCGAGGATGGGCGCGATGGCGGGCCCGACAGCGAAGGTCATGCTGACGTGGCTCATCAGGCGCTGGGCGTGGATGCCGTCGGTCAGGTCGCGCACCACCGCCCGGCCCACCACCATGCCGGCGCCCGAGCTGGCACCTTGCAGGGCCCGTCCGATCAGAAGGGTTTCGAGGTCTGTGGCAAACACGCACAGCAGGGAGGACAAGGTGTACACCAGCAGCGCAGCCACGAGCACGGGCTTGCGACCGAAGGCATCGGAGAGGGCTCCGTGCCACAGGACCATTACCCCTAGGGGGAGCATGTAGGCGGTGAGGGTCTGCTGCACTTCCGCCTGACTGACGCCCAGGTCGCTGCCGATGGCCTGGAGTGCCGGCAGATAGGTGTCAATCGAAAAGGGGCCAACGGTGGCGAGGGCTGCAAGGAGCGCTGCCAGTTGTGCGTAAGGCATCAGGGACGTCCGTTCGGGGAGCGGGTCAGGGCTGCATGCCGTGAGGCCGGGCAGCGTGCTGCCGTCGTCATTCGACGGCGTGCACCCGGCGCACGTAGTAGCCGGTTTCACCGAAGCAGGAGGAGGGTACGCCCAGATGCTGCTCGTAGGACAGGGACACCCGCTTGCCCATTACGGCATTGATTTCGACGGCGACCTGCTCGTCCTTGACCGTGAATTTGAAAATTTCCGGCAGGCTCCCCGGGATGGAGACGATGGCCAGCTCACCTTCCCAGGTCTTGCAGAGCCACCCCTTCTGGGAAAATTTCTGGACGTAGCCGGCCCGTTCCCCGGAAGAGTAGCTCCAGTGAAGGACCAGCCAGGTGTAAGCCGCAAACAGCGTGCCGCCGGTCAAGGCCAAGCCGGTCAGCCAGGCCAGCCAGCGGCCAGGCTTGGCGCGGGCTGCGCCGGGGGAGGGTTGTAAGGCCACGAAAAGCTCCGGAGTAGGTTGCGAGGTGGCGGCTGCCGGATGACGAGTGCCGCTGCAGGCCGGCGGTCAGGCCAGTTCGCTGATGCCCCGCCGGCTCTGGATGGCTTCCGCCACATGAGCATGGCCGACGTTGCCGGTGTCCTGCATGTCTGCAATTGTACGCGCGACCTTGAGGATCCGATGATAGGCACGGGCGGATAGACCCAATCGTGTGATGGCGGTTTGCAGCAGTTTTTCCCCGCCTGGGTCTGGACGGCACCAGCGATCCACTTCTGCGCTGTCGAGCCGGGCATTGGGTTTGCCCTGGCGCGCCATCTGGCGGGACCAGGCCAGGTGGACCCGTTCGCGCACCGGGGTGCTGGGTTCGCCGGCGGGCGCGTTCACCAACTCGCCCACGGGCAGTGGAGGTACTTCCAGGATCAGGTCAATACGGTCGAGGAGAGGGCCGGAGAGCTTGTTGCGGTAGCGCAGGACCTGATCGGGGGTGCATCGGCAGCGCCCTCCCAGATCGCCATGGTAGCCACAGGGGCACGGGTTCATGGCACAGACCAGCTGGAAGCGGGCGGGAAACTCGGCTCGTCGGGCCGCCCGGGAAATGGTGATGTAACCACTTTCGAGTGGCTCCCGCAGGGCTTCCAGCACCCGTCGGTCGAATTCGGGCAATTCGTCGAGAAAGAGGATGCCCTGATGAGCCAGGCTGATCTCACCAGGACGTGGCGTGCTGCCGCCCCCCACCAGCGCAGCAGTGGAGGCAGAGTGATGGGGCGCCCGAAAGGGGCGCCGGCTCCAGTGGGCGGGCTGAAAGCTGCCCTCCACCGACTGGATCGCGGCGCTTTCCAGGGCTTCGTTGTCGCTCATTGGGGGCAGGAGGCCAGGCAGGCGCTGGGCGAGCATGGATTTTCCGGTGCCAGGGGGGCCAAACAGCAGGATCGAGTGCTGGCCGCTGGCGGCGACCTCCAGTGCCCGGCGGGCGGCCTGCTGGCCCTTGATGTCAGCCAGGTCCGGGTAGGTGGGGGGCGGCGCGAGGGGTGAGCCTTCGTAGGGAACGAGAAGGGTGTGGCCACACAAGTGGGCGACCACCGCCAGCAGGCTGGTGGCAGGCAGCAGCCGGACATCCCTTACCAGTGCGGCTTCGGGCGCATTGGCCGCTGGCAGGATCAGGGTCCGTCCGGTGCAGGCGGCCTGGCGGGCGAGGGCCAGGGCCCCCCGGATCGGGCGCAGCTCACCGTTCAGGGAAAGCTCACCGGCAAACTCATAGTCCTTCAGGTGTGTGGTGGGGATCTGGCTGGAGGCGGCCAGGATGCCCAGTGCGATGGGCAGATCGAAGCAGCCCCCGCCCTTGGGGAGGTCGGCAGGCGCCAGGTTGATGGTGATGCGGCGCTGGGGAAAATCCAGCTGGCTGGTGAGCAGCGCCGCCCGGACCCGATCCCGTGCTTCCCGTACCTCCGTATCCGGGAGACCCACCAGGGCCAGGGCTGGCAGTCCGTTGGCCAGGTGGACTTCGACGGTGACTTCCGGGGCATCGAGGCCAACCAGGGCCCGGCTGGTGACAAGGGCAAGGCTCACGGAATTATCTTTTTTGAATAAATTCCGTGAAGTGTAGCGTGCCTGCCGGGATAGTGCCCATCCAATCGTCATTCAGGGGTGCGGTATGCCTCCACCGGAACATGCAGCCGGATCTCGTCTCCCACCGACGGGAGGCTCTTGGTCATGCCGAAGTCCGAGCGCTTCAGGCTGCCCCGCAGGTCGGCACCACAGGTTTCCCGCTTGTGCATGGGATGGGGAGCGCAGCGGAAGCGCTCGAACGTCAGGGTCAGGGGGCGGGTCACCCCCAGGAGGGTCAACTGCCCGATGGCCGCCACCGGGTTCTCCCCTTCGAAGCGGATCTGTCCGGCGACAAAGCGGATGGCCGGATGGGCCTCCGTGTGGAAATAGCCTTCGCCCCGCATATTCTCGTTCCACTTGGCAAAGCCCATGTCGATGGAGCCGGCGTCGATGCTCACGTCCACAGACCCGCTGCGGGCGGTTGTGTCCAGCACCACCGTGCCGCTGGTCTTGTTGAAGCGGCCGCGCTGGGTGGAAAAGCCCAGATGGTCCACCTCGAAGACCGGAAAGGTGTGGCTGCCGTCGATGGTGTAGTGGGCGGGCGCAGCCATCGCCGGTGTCGTGAGGGCGGTGGAAAGCGTCAGGCTGAGAAGCAGGGAATTGAGTTTCAAGGGCATCTCCCGGGAATCAATAGAAATGAAAAGGGGCGCCGCAGCGCCCCAGGTGGACCGGCTGCTGCCGGCCGGATTCAAAGACCGTCGGCCGGCGGCCGTTCCGCCAGTTCTGCTTCCAGGCGGGCGACCCGGTGTTCCAGCTCCGAGAGTTTTTCGCGGGTGCGCAGGAGCACTTCCTTCTGCACCTCGAATTCTTCCCGGGTCACCAGATCCAGCTTGGAAAAGCCGCTGGAGAGCAGTGCGCGGGCGTTTTTCTCGATGTCCTTGGCCGGGCTGCTGGCGAGCAGTTCGGAAACCTTGGAGCCGATTTCGTCGAGGATTTTCGGGTTGGCCATGATGGTGTGCCTCCGCAGGGAATGAATGGGATGAAAAGGTGGCGGGCTTTAAAGCCTGATGGCATCAGTTTAGCACCGGACCCGCCCCCTCGCCCCCGGCATCCATGCACCAAGTTGGCGCCCTTTTTTGGTGCGTGATGTCAGGATGGTGCAGGCCCGACCGGCCCTGCACTGCAGCAATTCCCCTTTTGTTCCTGCATCTTTTTGAATTAAAAGAGATTTAAATGGTGGCACGCAGGTTGCTAGATAGTGATCACCAACTTTTGCTTACGAGGAGAAACTCCATCATGTACAAGACCGTCATCGCCTCTGCCCTGCTCGCCACCAGCGCAGTCCTGCCGAATGTGGCCCTGGCCGCTGATCCGGCTCCGGAGCATGCCTTCACCAGCAATGTGACTCTGGCTTCCGAGTACATCTACCGCGGTATCGGTCAGACCAACCGGAAGCCTGCCCTGCAGGGCGGGTTCGACTATGCCCATGCCAGCGGCTTCTATGCCGGGATCTGGGGATCCAACGTTTCCTGGCTGTCGGATGGGTCGGCTACCGGTGCCAAGATCAGCAACAGCCTGGAGCTGGACTTCTACGGTGGCTTCAAGAACACCGTCGGTGATTTCGGCTACGACGTGGGCCTGCTCCAGTATTACTACCCGGGCACCTATCCCAGCGGCTTCAACAGCCCGAACACCCTGGAGGGCTATGCGGCGGTCAGCTACAGCATCCTGACCCTGAAGTACTCCCATTCCTTCACCGACCTCTTTGGCTGGGTGGACAGCAAGAACTCCGGCTACCTGGACCTGACCGCCACCTACGAACTGATGCCTGGCCTCAACGTGGTGGGTCATGTGGGCCGTCAGAAGGTTAACGGCGATGCCTCCGGTGGTGCCTCCTACACCGACTACAAGCTGGGCGTGACCAAGGACTTCAGTGGCACGGTGGTGGGTCTCTCCTACGTGGCGACCAATGCCAGCGAGGCCTGGTACACCAACGCCTTCAACAAGGATCTGGGCAAGGACCGCTTCGTTCTCTCCGTGACCCGCAGCTTCTAATTTTTCCGATCGCACGGCGGCGGCTGCCGCCCTCCCAGAGGTAAGCCAACATGAAACTCGTAACTGCCATCATCAAGCCCTTCAAGCTCGACGAAGTGCGTGAAGCCCTCTCCGCCATCGGTGTGCAGGGGATCACGGTCACCGAGGTCAAGGGCTTCGGCCGCCAGAAGGGTCACACCGAGCTCTATCGTGGCGCCGAGTACGTGGTCGATTTCCTTCCCAAGGTGAAGATCGAGGCCGCCGTGCGAACCGAGATCCTCGACCAGGTCATCGAAGCCATCGAAAAATCCGCCAGCACCGGCAAGATCGGTGACGGCAAGATCTTCGTGTTCGATCTGGAGCAAGCCATCCGCATCCGTACCGGTGAAGCCGGTGGCGATGCGCTGTAAGGGAGCCTGAAATCATGAAAAAACTGTTCGCAGCCCTGCTGACCAGTCTGGCGGTCAGCTTCGCGGGCGGCGTCCTGGCCGACGACAAGCCTGTCGTGCCCGTGGATGCTCCCGCAGTCACCGCTCCGGCGGATGCCGCTGCCGAGGTGAAGCCTGTCGAGGTGCCCGTCGCCGATGCCAGGGTCACCGAGCCGGCGCCTGCCGAAGTGGCGCCGGCCCCCGTTCCCAACAAGGGTGACAACGCCTGGCTGATGATCTCCGCGGCCCTGGTGATCCTGATGTCGATTCCCGGACTGGCCCTGTTTTATGGCGGCCTGGTCCGCTCCAAGAACATGCTGTCCGTGCTGATGCAGGTGTTTGCCGTGTTCTCCCTGGTCACCGTACTGTGGGTGGTCTACGGCTATTCGCTCGCCTTTACCGAGGGCAACGCCTTCTTCGGCAGCTTTGACAAGGTGTTCCTGAAGGGTGTCACGCCGGATTCCGTGGCGGCCACCTGGTCGAAGGGGATCGTGATTTCCGAGTTCATCTATGTGGTGTTCCAGGGCGCATTTGCCGCAATCACGCTGGCCCTGATCGTCGGCGCCTTTGCCGAGCGCATCAAGTTCTCCGCCGTACTGGTGTTTTCCATCCTCTGGTTCACCTTCAGCTACCTGCCGATGGCGCATATGGTCTGGTACTGGGCGGGTCCGGATGCCTACACGTCCGCCGACGCGGCTGCGGCAGCCAACGCTACCGCAGGCTATCTGTTCCAGCATGGCGCCCTCGACTTTGCCGGCGGTACCGTGGTCCACATCAACGCCGCCGTTGCCGGCCTGGTGGGTGCCTACATGATCGGCAAGCGGGTGGGCTATGGTCGCGAGTCCTTCGCACCCCACAGCCTGACCCTGACCCTGGTGGGCGCTGCTCTCCTGTGGGTGGGCTGGTTCGGCTTCAATGCCGGTTCGGCGCTGGAGGCCAATGGCGTGGCCGCGCTGGCCCTGGTCAATACCTGGGTCGCGACCGCTGCGGCCGCCATGTCCTGGATGCTGGCCGAATGGGTCATCAAGGGCAAACCGTCTGGTCTGGGTGCCGCTTCCGGCGCCGTGGCAGGGCTGGTGGGCATCACCCCGGCTGCGGGTCTGGTCGGTGTGGTGGGGGCTATCGTGATCGGCTTGCTGGCTGGTGTCGTCTGCCTGTGGGGTGTGAATGGCCTGAAGCGCATGCTTGGCGCTGACGACTCCCTCGACGTGTTCGGAGTGCATGGCGTCGGGGGTATTCTCGGTGCCGTGCTGACGGGGGTGTTTGCTTCTCCGTCCCTGGGTGGTGCCGGGATCTGGGACTACGTGGAGAACAAGGTGGCCGACCACTATTCCATCATGGATCAGGTGATCGCGCAGGCCACTGCCGCCGGGCTGACCATCGTCTGGTCTGCCGTCGTCGCCTACATCGCCTACAAGCTGGTGGACATGTTCATCGGCCTGCGGGTGCCGGAAGACGAAGAGCGGGAAGGCCTCGACATCACCTCCCACGGCGAAAGCGCGTACCACCACTAAACACGGTTGTTTTTGCAGGACAAGGATGGGCGCTTCGGCGCCCGTCCTTGTTTGGGCTTCAACCTGGATAAAGCAGGTTCATCCGCCTGTCACGAGGGGGCTCAAGCCCGCTGGCGGCGACGCAATTGTGACAGTGCAAGCAGCGCGCCGGCGCTCAAGGCGAGGCTGGCCGGTTCCGGCACGGTGTTCAGGACCGACGGAATGCCTCCATCCAGATTGTAGCGGAAGGACTGATTCATGACTTGGGCCGCAACGAATGAGGATGAGCCGGAGTACAGGGACAGCTCGCCGGCATTCACGGTGCTCCGGCCATCGCCGAAGCCGACGGAGACGGAGTGGGTGTCGGTGCCGGCAGTGACATTGCCGTAGTAGAAACCAATGACGCCTTCCGTGGCAGCAATCGTTGACGCCGGATCGTTCAGCACCAGCTGGAACTGGGCGCGACCGCTGTAGTTGCTGGAGTAATAGCCGAGCCTGTCCCAAGTCACGACGACCTGGGAGGGAGTGATCTGCCGGAAATAAACGCCGGAGCCGCCGGTGCCCGCCGCGATGGTGCCAAGCGGATCGGCGCGACTGTCGAGATCAGTCCAGAAAGGGGCAATCATCGGCGCGGCCGTCTGGCTGTTCAGAGGATTCGACAAGTAGGCACTGGTGCTTCTGTTGAAGCTCACGTTGCCGTTGTTGTTGATGTACAGGGAGTTGTAGGTCTGGCCGAAGAAATTCAGCGAGAAGGGCAGTGCGACGGCTCCGAAAGAGCCGTCGTCGTTGGGGGTATATCCGGGAGCTCGCGCTCCGAAATTGGACGTATAAAGTGCGGCGTGGGCACCGATGGCAGACAGGGACAGGGCCGTGGCAAATATGAGTTTATTCAGATGCATTTATTTCACTTTTGATGTTTTTTGTGAAAAATATAAAAAGCAAGAAAGATGCCGTTATTTTTTTATTCAAAAAAACAGGTTGTTAGAAACAACGTGATTCAAAAGTGTAAATTTATCCGACAGGGTTTTGATGATTTCTGACGCTTCAGGTGCTGTGAAGGCCTTGTCTCCAGGCTGAAAATCCCGCCGGACAGGTGTCAGCGGAACACCACCGTCTTGTTGCCGTGCACCAGCACCCGGTCTTCCAGGTGGTAGCGCAGGCCGCGGGCCAGCACGGCCTTTTCGATGTCCTTGCCGTAGCGGACCATGTCTTCAACCGAATCCGAGTGGTCGATGCGGATCACGTCCTGCTCGATGATTGGGCCCTGATCGAGCTCGCTGGTGACGTAGTGGCAGGTGGCACCGATCAGCTTGACGCCGCGGGTGTAGGCCTGGTGGTAGGGCTTGGCGCCGACGAAACTGGGCAAAAAGCTGTGGTGGATGTTGAGGATCTTGCCTGGGTTGGCGGCGCACAGCTCGGGCGACAGGATCTGCATGTAGCGGGCCAGCACCATGGTGTCGCCATGCACCTCGTCGAAGATGCGCTGGACTTCGGTGTAGGCGCGGGCCTTGTTGTCGGGGGTCACCGGCACGTGGTGGAAGGGGATGCCGTGCCACTCGACGAAACCCCGGAAGGTGTCGTGGTTCGAGATCACGCAGGGGATCTCGATGTCGAGTTCCTTCGACTGCCAGCGGGCGAGCAGGTCGTAGAGGCAGTGTTCCTGCTTCGAGACGAGGACCACGACGCGCTTCTTGACGGCCGAGTCGGTGATCTTCCAGTCCATCTGCAGTTCTTCGGCGATGGGCGCGAAGCGCTCGCGGAACTCGGTGAGCATGAAGGGCAGCGAATCGGCGCGGATCTCGACGCGCATGAAGTAGCGGTCGGCCTGGTTCGGGTCGTCGTTGCGTTCGGAGTGGAGGGCGGTTTCGAGGATCCAGCCCTTGTGTTCGGCGATGAAGCCGGACACCTTGGCGACGATCCCGGAGCGGTCCGGGCAGGAGGCGGAGAGGGTGTAGAAGCGTTCGCGGTGCATGGGGGGGGTGCCACCGGCCGCCGGCTGTGGGGCCGGGCCGGCAGAAAAAGGGTCAGATGCGGGCGGAGGCGGCGCGGATCTGGGCCATCAGGCCGCTGTATTCGCGTTCGACCGGGAACTGCGGAAACTCGGCAATGACGTTGTCCGGTGCGCGGAACAGGATGCCGGCGTGGGCTTCCTTGAGCATCGCGGTGTCGTTGTAGGAGTCGCCGGCGGCGATGACCTTGAAGTTGATTTCCTTGAAGCGCTGGACAGCTTCCTTCTTCTGGTTGGCCATGCGCAGGTGATAGTTCACCAGGAAGCCTTCGGCGTTGGCCTCGAGCTTGTGGCAGAACAGGGTGGGCATGCCGAGCTGCTGCATCAGCGGCATGGCGAATTCGTAGAAGGTGTCGGACAGGATGATGACCTGGAAGTCCTGGCGCAGGGCATCCAGGAAATCCTTGGCACCGGGCTCGGGGCCCATCTCGGAGATGACTTTCTGGATGTCCGGCAGGCCCAGCTTGTGCTGTTTGAGCAGGTCGAGGCGGTACTTCATCAGCTTGTCGTAATCGGGCTCCTCGCGGGTGGTGCGACGGAGTTCGGGGATGCCGGTGCGCTCCGCGAATTCGATCCAGATTTCGGGGACGAGGACACCTTCGAGGTCGAGACAGACGAGTTGCACGGCAAAAGCTCCAGAGAACGACAGTTGGTCAGGGTAGCCCGCAATTCTAGCAAAGAGACTGCGGGGTTCGTGTTGTGGGGGCTGAATTCAGTCACCGGGGATGGCATCAAGGGCCTCATGAAGCTCCAGCCAGCGCAACTCTGCTTCCTCGATCCTCTCCGTCAGCTCGGCCTGGCGCTGGAGGAGTCCGGGAACCTCTCCCGAATCCGGACCGGTGTACAGCGCCGGATCAGCCAGCCGTTCGTCGAGCCTGTTCTTCTCGTTGTTCCAGGGCGTGAGCTTCCTGTCGAGCTGCTCCAGTTCCTTCAGCAGCGGACGGCGGGCGGCCAGGCGGGCCTGGCGGTCGGCAGCGGCGGCTTCCCGGTCGGCCTTGCGGCTGGCCTTGTCGGCGGCGCGGTCGGGGCACTGGGCAGCGGCAGCATCTGCAGCGCGGCGCTGGGCGAGCCAGCTCTTGTAGTCGTCGAGGTCGCCGTCGAAGGGGGTAAGGCGTCCGCCATCCACCAGCAGGAAGCGGTCACAGGTGGCGCGCAGCAGGGCCCGGTCGTGGGACACGATGACCATGCCGCCTGCGTAGTCCTGCAGCGCCAGCGTGAGGGCGTGGCGCATTTCGAGGTCGAGGTGGTTGGTCGGTTCGTCGAGCAGCAGCAGGTTGGGTTTATGCCATATCAACAGGGCCAGCGCGAGGCGGGATTTTTCGCCGCCGGAGAAGGGGGCGCAGGGCGCCGTTGCCATATCCCCGTGGAAGTCGAAGCCGCCCAGGTAATTGCGCAGGTCCTGCTCGCGGGTCTGGGGGTCAAGGCGCAGCAGGTGCTGAAGGGGGGATTCGTCGGGGCGCAGGCTTTCGAGGGCGTGCTGGGCAAAGTAGCCCATCTCCAGCCCCTTGCCTTCGCGGCGCTGGCCGGCGCTGGGCGTGAGGCTGCCGGCGAGCAGCTTGATGAGGGTGGATTTGCCGGCGCCGTTGCGGCCGAGCAGGCCGATGCGCTCGCCGGGGCGGATGGTGAGTTTCATGCCCGACAGAATGGGCTTGTCCGGGTAGCCGGCGGCGGCGTCTTCGAGCTGCAACAGCGGGTCGGGGGCTGCGCCGCAGTCGCGGAAGCTGAAGCTGAAGGGGGTGACGAGGTGGGCCGCGG
>NZ_JAQUVG010000007.1 GCF_028693495.1 Zoogloea sp.
CCAGCCGGCTGGCTGCCGCCGACAAGGTCAGCTGCAAGTCCTCCAACCCCAGCCGCACGGGCGTGTCACCCCGCAGGGTGAGATCTCCCTGCTCCCGGTAAATCCGCACGAAGCCATCCGCCTGCTCGCCGAAATTCACATCCCATTCCCCGCCAATCTGCAGGGAGTCGCCCCGGGAACGGACCCGGCGGGTCGCCGGATCAAGGATCAGCCCGACCTGGGCGCCGCTCATCCTGCCCCGGGCCACCAACTGCCGGGCCTGCCAGCGGGTTTCCTCCAGACGGTAAAGACCGCCGCCGCCCCCCTGGAACTCGGCGAGCCCCAGGCGCACCGTCTCGGAGGACAACAGCAACGGCGCAGGCGCCAGCAGCTTCACCGGAAAACGGCCAGCCACCTCCACACCCTCCAGGAACCCCTCCCACCGGACGCCCTCACTCAAGCGGCCCCGCAGACGGAGCATCAGGGAATGCTCAGCCAGATCCTGAACCTCCAGGCGCAGCCCATTGGCTGCCCGGGTTCCCTCGAACACCAGGCTGCTGCGACGCAGCAGGAGCTTCGCGTCTTCCCCCTCGGTGGCAGTCCGGACCTCACCGCTGTCCAGCAGAATCGAAATAGCCCCGTCACGCCCCTCGGCCAGCCGGCCGCGCCCCCTGAGGCCATCAATTGAAAGCGCACCGGCGCGCAGTTGCTCCCCCTGAAGTTCAAACTCGCCCGCGGGCTGGGCGGGGGTCCCCCGCAGCACACCCTCAGCCTTGAGACGACCGCCCAGCCCCCTCCCCAGACTGGCCAGCGCGGGGGCATCCAGCTGGAGGGTCAGGGCGTCCCCGGGTTGACCATAGCGCCCCTGGGCAGCGAACCGGTTACCTGCCAGATCAAGGTGCACATCCGCCTCACTGACCCGCGTCCCGTCCACCGCCAGACGCCCGCTTCCACTCAGCGACCGGCCATCCAGCCGGCTGGGGGAGAGCAGGACATCCAGGTGAGCGGCCAGCCGGGGGTGACGCTGCCCCTGCAGGGTAAAACGGGTGTTCAGGTCTGCCTGGGGCGCTGCCGGCACGAAGGCCCGAGGATCGAAGCGACTGAGCAGCCCCGTCACCTCGAAGCGTCCATTGCCTTCCAGGGCCAGCCGGCCGGACGCCTCCAGCCGGGCCTCCCGGGCAGTCACCAGGGCCTCCTCAATGCGCACCTGCCCCGCCTCATGGCGGGCCTTGACGCGCAGCGCCAGCTGGGGGTCCCGCAGATCGGCCAGCAGGGTCTGCACCCCCGCATCGGCACGGGCGACGAGGCGACCGGCAATCCGGGTAGCCACGGCCCGGCCATCCAGGCGCCGGGCATCCACAGCGGCCAGGGTGAGCTCCGCGCTCACCCGTCCGAACCCGGTGGCGTCCCTCTCCGGAGCCTGCCACTGGGCCTCCCCATCGACACGCCCTTTCCCGGGCAAACGCACGGCAAGCCCGGACATCGTCAGCACGCCCTCCGCCCAGCGCAGACGGGAGGACAGGGACTCCAGGGGCAAGGCGCCCCGGTCAAGGGCATCGGGCGCACGGTTGACGATGCGCAGAGGACCGCTGACGACCCAGTCGCCCGTGGCCAGTGGTTTATCCCCTTGGTGACCTGCTGCCACCGAGGGGCGCAGATCCACCTCGATATCCAGGCGCGCAGCAGGTGCGGCCTCGTGAAAGTGTCGGGGGTTTACATCCGTCACCTGCAACCGGGCCGAACGCAGGGGTAAGGAAGCGAACGGCGTGGCCACGGCCGCCAGCTGCCCCGCCATGCCGGCACCCGATGCGGTGGCCGCCAGCGTCAGGGATTCCAGACTCCCGTCCCCCGTCAGCCGGACGTCGTAAGCCTCCCCCCCCTGGTGCGTGGCCAGGCTCGCCTTCATATTCAAAGGAAAGGGACGCAGCCCGCTCAACTCCGCCTCGCCGGCAACCAGGCCAAAGGGAGTCGCTGCCGCCAGATGCCGGAAACGATGGGTGCGCCCGTCGGAATCCAGCTGCCCAGCCAAGGCCGTCAGCTCCAGATGGGGGCTAGCGGGCAGGCCGTCTGCCAGCCCGGCCAGGCTCAGGCGGTCGATGCGCAGCTCGCCCAGATGCACGGCCAGAGGAGCCTCCAGACTGGCCGGCAGGCGCGCCGGCTCAGCGCTGGGCACCGTGGCCACCCGCACTTCCGAAGCAGCCAGACGCTCCACCTCCAACCGCAGCCCCAGGAGGGCGCCGGGCTGCCAGTCGAGGTGCAGGTTGCGCACCTCCAGATGCAGGGTGGGCGTCCGGACATGCACCCGACCCAGCCGGAGCTGCCCAAGCAGGTAACCCCCGGCGTCATCAATCACCACCAGACCGCCGGACAGACTCTCGGCCAGCCCTGTCGCAAACCTCAGTCCAGCACCGGTTCCACCGAGCCAGCCCACGACCAGGACAGCCGCCGTGACAAGCCCCAGAACACCGGCCAGCAGGGCCCTCAGCCCACCGGCCAGCCACCTGCCCGGGCGAGGAGGCGCACTCTCCGGAGAGGGGGACGCCGGGGTTTCCACAGGATCACGCATCGAATCCGCGCAAGATCAACCAAACAAGGCAGCCAGGCCGGAACCGGGATTTTCCACCCGCATGAAGGCCTCCCCCACCAGGAAGGCATTGACCCGGTGCTCCCGCATCAGGGTCACGTCCCCGGTCGTGAGGATGCCGGACTCGGTCACCACGATGCGGTCGGCAGGAATCCGCACCAGCAGATCCAGGGTAGTCTGCAGGCTCACCTCGAAGGTGCGCAGGTTACGGTTGTTGATGCCCACCAGCGGCGTACGCAGCTGGAGGGCCTGCTCCAGCTCGGCACCGTCATGCACCTCCACCAGCACGCCCAGCCCCAGGCTTTCGGCAATGGTCTCCATTTCCTGCATTTCCGGCAGCGTCAGGGCGGCAGCGATCAGCAGGATGGCGTCGGCCCCCATCGCCCGGGCCTCATGGACCTGGTAGGGATCCACCAGGAAGTCCTTGCGCAGCACCGGCAGGCCGCAGGCCGCCCGTGCGGCCTGAAGGTAGTCCGGCGCGCCCTGGAAGAACTGCCGGTCGGTGAGCACGGACAGGCAGGCGGCGCCTGCCGTCTCGTAAGACGCGGCAATCTCGGCAGGTTGAAAATCCTCCCGGATCACCCCCTTCGAGGGACTGGCCTTCTTGATCTCGGCGATGACAGCCGCCTTGCCGGCAACGATCTTGCTACGGATCGCACCGACGAAGTCCCGGGCAGGCGCCTGGGCCGCCGCCTGTTCGCGGATCGCGGAATCGGGGACCGCCGACCGGGCGGCGGCCACTTCCTCGCGCTTGACGGCAAGGATCTTGTTCAGGATGTCGGACATGATTCGGGTCTCAGGCAAATTTCCGGGTAGTGGCGATGAAGGCGTCCAGCCTGGCACGGGCAGCGCCGGAGGCAATGACCTCACGGGCCCGGAGGATGCCCTCGCCGATGGAGCCCACCACATTGGCGGTGTAGAGGGCGGTGCCGGCGTTCAGGGCGACGATCTCCCGCGCGGCCCCGGGCTGGTTGTCGAGCACGCCCAGCAGCATGGCACGGGACTCGTCCGCATCCGCAACCTTCAGGTTCCGGCTGGACATCATGGTCAGGCCGAAATCCTCCGGATGAATCTCGTACTCGCGCACCTCCCCATCCTTGAGCTCCCCCACCAGCGTGGCAGCCCCCAGGGAAACCTCATCCATGCTGTCACGGCCATACACCACCAGCACGTGCTCGGCCCCCAGGCGCTGCATCACCCGCACGCAGATGCCCACCAGATCCGGGTGGAACACCCCCAGCAGGGTGTTGGGAGCACCGGCCGGGTTGGTCAGCGGGCCGAGAATGTTGAAGATCGTGCGCACCCCCATCTCCCGCCGCACCGGCGCCACGTTCTTCATGGCGCTGTGGTGGTTCGGAGCGAACATGAAACCGATGCCGGTCTCGGCGATGCACTCGGCCACCTGCTGGCTGTTGAGGTTGAGATTGACGCCCAGGGCCTCCAGCACATCCGCACTGCCCGACTTGCTGGAGACGCTGCGCCCGCCGTGCTTGGCGATCCTGGCACCGGCCGCGGCCGCCACGAAGATGGTGGCGGTGGAGATGTTGAAGGTGTGGGAGCCATCCCCCCCGGTGCCGACCACATCGAGGAAGTGGCGGTCGTAGGGCACCTCCACCTTCGAGGACAGCTCGCGCATCACGGTTGCCGCAGCAGTGATCTCGCCGATGGTCTCCTTCTTCACGCGCAAACCGGTGAGGATGGCGGCAGTCATCACCGGGGAAACTTCCCCGGCCATGATCTGGCGCATCAGGGAGAGCATCTCGTCGTAGAAGATTTCCCGATGGTCGATGGTTCGTTGCAGGGCTTCCTGGGCGGAAAAGGTCATCATGGCGCTCCGGTCAGGCTTGGGACTGTTCAAGGAAGTTGCGCAGCAGGTCATGACCGCGCTCGGTAAGGATGGATTCCGGGTGGAACTGCACACCCTCGACGAACAGGGTCTTGTGGCGCACCCCCATGATCTCCCCGTCGTCAGTCCAGGCGGTCACCTCCAGGCAATCGGGCAGCGTTTCGCGCTCAATGGCCAGGGAATGGTAGCGGGTGCAGGTCAGGGGATTGGGCAGCCCCTGGAAAACCCCCTTGTCCAGGTGGTGGACCGGCGAGACCTTGCCATGCATCAGCTGCTTGGCGTGGATGATCTTTCCGCCGAAGGCCGCACCGATGCTCTGGTGCCCAAGGCACACGCCGAGGAGCGGGATCCTGCCGGCAAATTCCTTGATGGCCGCCACCGAGATGCCCGCCTCGGCGGGCGAACAGGGCCCCGGGGACACAACGATCTGGTCGGGCTTCATCAGGACAATCTGCTCGACGGTGATTTCGTCGTTCCGGAACACCTTCACGTCGGCGCCAAGCTCGCCAAAGTACTGGACCAGGTTGTAGGTAAAGCTATCGTAGTTGTCGATCATCAGCAGCATGGCTGAACATCCTTTCCGGAGGTGCGCCGGGCCATGACAGCCGCCAGCGCAGTGGAATGTTTTCTCGTACTGTGCAGCCGCCGCATGCTCATCCCGGCGGCGCGATCCGCTGCACCCCGGGGGGCTGGCAAGACCTCGTCTGAGATCCCTGGAAATCCGCCTGCGGCCTTGTTGGTGGGCATCAGAGACGGGTGTCGAGGCCGGCTTCGGCAATCTCGGCAGCGCGCAGCATGGCACGGGCCTTGCTTTGGGTTTCCTGCCATTCGGAATCGGGGTTGGAGTCGGCGACGATACCGGCACCGGCCTGGACGTGGATCTGGCCATCCTTGACCACCGCGGTACGGATCGCGATGGCCAGGTCCATGTCGCCATGGAAGCCCAGGTAGCCCACCGAACCGGCGTAGATGCCGCGCTTGGTGGGCTCCAGCTCGTCGATGATCTCCATGGCCCGCAGCTTGGGGGCCCCGGACACGGTACCCGCCGGGAAGGTGGCGCGCAGCACGGCCAGGGCGTTGAGCCCGTCCTTGAGCTTGCCTTCCACGTTGGAGACGATGTGCATCACGTGGGAATAGCGCTCGACGGTGAAGCGCTCGGTGACCTTGACGGAGCCGGTGCGGGCCACGCGGCCGCAGTCGTTGCGGCCCAGGTCGAGGAGCTGGGTGTGCTCGGCGAGCTCCTTCTGGTCGGCCAGCAGCTCGGCCTCGAGGGCCAGATCCTCGTCGTGGGTGGCGCCGCGCTTGCGGGTGCCGGCGATGGGGCGCACGGTCACGTCGCCGTCCTCGAGGCGCACCAGGATCTCGGGGGACGCGCCCACCACCTGGAATTCCTCGAAGTTGAAATAGAACATGTAGGGCGAGGGATTGAGGCTGCGGATGGCCCGGTACAGGGCCAGCGGGCTGGCACCAAAGGGCTTGCTCATGCGCTGGCTCAGCACCACCTGCATGATGTCCCCCTCGACGATGTAGTCCTTGGCCTTCTGCACCGCGGCCTTGAAGGCCTCCTCGCCAAAGCTGGACACCGCCTCGGCCGGCGCGGAGACCTGCTCGACCGGTACGCTCACCGGCTCGCGCAGCTTGGCCAGCAGCACCTTCAGGCGGCGCACGGCGCGCACGTAGGCGTTGGGCACTTCGGGCTCGGCATACACCACCAGGGTCAGCTTGCCGGAGAGGTTGTCCACAATGGCGATCTCTTCGGACAGCAGCAGCAGGATGTCGGGGGTGTCCAGCGCGTCGGGCTTCTCGGTTTTGGCCAGGCGCGGTTCGATGTAGCGCACCGTGTCGTAGCCGAAGCAACCCACCAGACCGCCGGCAAAGCGCGGCAGGTGGTCGCGGGGCGGCACCTTGATGCGGTCCATGAACTCGGCGACGAAGTTGAGGGGGTCGCCGTAGTCACGACGCTCCACCAGGCGATCGTTGGTCAGTAGCAGCACCGAACGGCCATGCACCTCGATGCGGGTCGAGGCGGCGAGGCCAATGATGGAATAGCGGCCGAAGCGCTCGCCCCCCTGCACGGATTCGAGCAGGTAGGTGTTGGGCGCGTTGGCCAGCTTCAAGTAAACAGAGAGCGGGGTGTCGAGATCCGCAAAGGTTTCGAGGGTAACCGGGATGCGGTTATAGCCCTGGGCGGCCAGGGCGTTGAATTCGGCTTCGGTCATGGAGACTCCGGAAGGGCATGATGCTTTGTTGCGAGGGTATCACGGGGCAGGCCCGCGACTGATCAGGGCTGGCTCAGGCGAGCAGCCATGACCGGCCGCCGCATCCGCCAGAGCGGGGGATACGAACGGCAGGGAACTCCTCAACGAAGAACATGCGCTTCTGGGTCACGATGGATGGGGATCCGTGAATTCAGGTGAGGATGCGCGGCAGCGCATCGACGAGGCTGGATAGTAGCCCGTCACATTCGATGCTGTCCACCGGCCGGCCTTCGCTGTAGCCGTAGGTGACCAGCAGCACCGGCATGCCGGCGGCCCGGGCGGCCTCGGCGTCGTTGGCGGAGTCGCCGATCATCCACGCCGCATCTGCCGGCACGCCCAGCTGGCCGCAGGCATGGAGCAGCGGCGCCGGGTGGGGCTTCTTGTCGGGCAGGGTGTCGCCGCTCACCGTCACGGCAAAGAAACGGTCGATGCCGGTGCGCGCCAGCAGCGGCCCGGTAAAGGCACCGGGCTTGTTGGTGACGCAGGCCATGGGCACCCCGGCCGCCTCGAAGGCCGCCAGGGCCTCCACCACGCCGGGGTAGATCACGGTGCACTCGCCATTGACCACCGCGTAATGACGGCGGAAGACGTCCACCGCCGCGTCCACCTCGGCGGCCTCCGCCGAGCCGGACTCGGCCAGGCAGCGCCGCACCAGGTTGATCATGCCCTTGCCCACGAAGCGACGGATCACCTCGATGTCGTGGGGCGGGCGCCCCAGCTCCACCATCATCCGGTGGCAGGCCTCGGACAGGTCGGGAATGGAGTCCAGCAGGGTGCCGTCCAGATCGAAGAGGACGGCGGTGGGGGCGCGGTGGGCAGACATCGGGCAGCTCGCAACGGGGCAACAGGACAGCGCCGCAGCATACGGGAGATCAGACCGCCGACGCCAGCCCGGCACGCCCAGCCAGCAGGGCGCGGCCTGAAGCCCGGAGCCGATCAGACCCCGGCCAGGGCGGTGCGCAGATTGGCCAGCACGCTGTTGTAGCGCTGGGGGTCACTGTCCTTGCCGGCCCCGAAAACGGCGGAACCCGCCACGAAGGTGTCAGCGCCGGCCCGGGCGATCTCGGCGATGTTGTCCACCTTCACGCCTCCGTCCACCTCCAGCAGGATCGTACGGCCACTGCGGGCGGTATAGGCATCGATCTTGGCCCGCGCCTCGCGCAGCTTGTCGAGGGTGCCGGGGATGAAGGACTGGCCGCCGAAGCCCGGGTTCACGCTCATCAGCAGCACCACATCCAGTTTGTCCATGACGTGATCCATCCACGTCAGCGGCGTGGCCGGGTTGAACACCAGGCCGGCCTGACAGCCGCTGTCGCGGATCAGGCCGAGGGTACGGTCCACGTGATCGGAGGCCTCCGGGTGGAAGGTGATGATGTTGGCGCCGGCCTTGGCAAAGTCGGGCACGATGCGATCCACCGGCTTGACCATCAGGTGCACGTCGATGGGCGCGGTGGTGCACGGGCGGATCGCCTCGCACACCAGGGGGCCGATGGTCAGGTTGGGCACGTAATGGTTGTCCATCACGTCGAAGTGCACCCAGTCGGCGCCGGAGGCGATCACGTTGGCGACTTCTTCGCCCAGTTTGGCGAAGTTGGCGGACAAGATGCTGGGAGCGATGCGGAAGGTCATGACGATTCCTGACAGGAAGAATGCGGCCCAGTGTACCCGCCCCTTCCTGCCGGCGCCAAACCCGGCACGGCCGTGGGCAACCTCCCCGCCACTGAAACCCCGGTTGCGAGCGGAGGTCAATTCGGCTTCAATGAAACCTTTCCACCCCCACCCTCCGGAAATCATGACGAGCACCCAGGGCAACACTGCCATCGAAGTACGGGCTGTCGCCCAGTTCATCGAAGAACAATCCCATATCGAAGCCGATCGCTACGCCTTCGCCTACCGCATCACCCTGCTCAACACGGGAGACGTGACCGCCCAGCTCCTTGGCCGCCACTGGATCATCAGTGATGCCCAAGGGCACATCCAGGAAGTGGAAGGCAGCGGCGTCGTGGGCCAGCAGCCTGTCCTGCGTCCCGGCGAAAGCTTCGAATACACCAGCGGCTGCACCATCGCCACCCCGGTGGGTACGATGAAGGGCAGTTATCAGTTCGTGAACGAGGACGGACGTCCCTTCGACGTACCCATCCCCGAGTTCACCCTTGCAATGCCGCGGATCCTGCACTGAGGGTGTCCCCAGCGGCGTTCCCGGCAGCAAGCGGACACGCGCAGTCGCCTGGATAGAAATCACGAAAACCAGATACGGCAATTAAAGTACCGATCAGCACTGCCGGTATACAATCGTCGGGATGGACCAAGCCTTCCGTGCGCCCGGCTCCTCCCAACCAGAAAACCGGCCTCCTGTCGGTGGAGAACATATTCGATGTGGATCAGTAGAACCCGCTATGACCAGCTTGAAGCGGACCTGCGCGCAGGCCAGGAGCGGGAAGCCCGGTTGCAGGACGAGCTCACCAGCCTGCGCCTGGCCAGTGAAAGCCGCGAGCGTGCCCAGCTCGAAAAAGAACAGCGTTACGAACACCTGCTCGCCGTCGTCCACCGGATGTCGGAGTTCGGGGCCTCCCTCTCTGGGGCCCAGAGCAGTCTGGCCGAAATGGCCAACCTCCTGAGGGACGAGAAATCCAAGGCCGTCGAAGCCGCCCATGTCTCCCAGACCAGTGGCCAGGCCACTACCGAGATCGCCGAAAACCTCCAGCGCCTGGCGGCCGAGTCGGAAAACTCCGCCCGGGAAGTGGACACGCTGGCCCAGCGGGCGGACGAGATCAGCGCCATCGTCAAGCTGATCCACGACGTGGCCGACCAGACCAACCTGCTGGCCCTCAACGCCGCCATCGAAGCGGCCCGGGCCGGTGAGGCCGGCCGGGGTTTTGCGGTGGTCGCCGACGAAGTCCGCAAGCTGGCCGAGCGCACCTCCACCTCCACGGCCGAAATCTCCACCCTGGTCGCCCGCATCCGGGAGGACTCCAACCGGGCCCGGGCCAGCATGGAGACCCTGGCGGAAGCCTCCGGCCGCTTCAGCCTGCGGGGCCAGGCGGCCACCGAGGACATGAAGCTGCTGATGAGCCTGTCCGGCAACATGGAGAACGTGATCGCCGGCAGCGCCACCAAAAGCTTTGTCGAGGTCGCCAAGATCGATCACATCGTCTTCAAGTTCCGCATCTACCTGGCCATCTTCGGGCTCGTCCAGTTGCGTCCGGACGAAGTGTCCACCCACACCAACTGCCGCCTGGGGCAGTGGTACTACCAGGGCGAAGGCCGGGCCTGCTTCAGCCACACCAGCGGTTACCGGGAAATCGAGAGCCCCCACATGGAGGTCCACCAGTCTGGCGTCCAGGCCCTGCAGGCCCTGGCCTCCGGAGACTCGACCAGCGTGCTCGCCCACCTGGACCGCATGGAGAGCGCGTCCATGCGGGTTCTGGACAACCTCCAGCGCCTGGGCGAAGCGGCCATTCAGGGCGGCATCTCATTGAGTGTCGACGACCACCACCACTGAGCCCGACCTCCAGGCAGGACCACATGCCCCGCACCGGGGCCCCCGCCCTGCCCGACCCAAACCGGGCTCCATGCCTAGCCTAGACACCCTTCTTGCCTTCCTGGGCATCGCGGTCCTTGTCACCCTCGCTCCGGGCCCCGACAACCTGATGGTTGTCGGCCAGAGCCTGGCCCACGGCTGCCGCTCCGGGCTGAGCTTCGCACTGGGCTGCGCCAGCGGGTGCCTGACCCACATCGCCTGGGCCACCCTGGGGGTTGCAGCCCTCGTCCGCGCCTCCCCAAGCCTGTTTATGGGGATCAAGCTGGCCGGGGCCGCCTACCTGCTGTGGCTGGGCGTGCACGCCCTCAGGCGCCGGGACGGGCTACGCCCCGCCCCGGGTACCCCCGCCCAAGCCTGGCTGCACGACCTGCGCCGGGGCTTTGTGGCCAATGCCCTGAACCCCAAGGTCGGCCTGTTTTTCCTGGCCTTCCTGCCCCAGTTCACCGACCCGGAGCGCGGGAGCCTCAGTTTGCAAATGCTCCTCCTTGGCCTGCTCTTTGCTGCCCAGACCGTCGTGATCTTCGGCGCCATGGCCCTTGCCGCCGGCGCGATCGGCCGGGAGCTGACCCGTCGCCCCGGCCTGGGCCCCTGGCTCGACCGCCTGTGCGGCACCCTGTTCATCGGCCTCGCTCTCCGGCTCGCCTGCGCCGACCTGTAGCGCCTGGAGCCTCCCCGGCCAACTCCATCAAAACCTGTCGGCCCAGCAACCCACCCGACCTGTCCCCATAAAAATGCGACGCTCCCCCTCCAGCCTCCCTCCCCTTCCCGCCGCCGGCGAACGCCGCGACTGGGACACCATCAGGAAACTCCTGCCCTATCTCCTCATCTGGAAATGGCGGGTGCTCTTCGCCCTGGGCTGCCTGCTCTCGGCCAAGTTCGCCAACGTCAGCGTTCCGCTTCTCTTCAAGGACCTGGTGGACAGCCTGAACCTCTCCCGGGACCAGGCCGTCATCGTCGTGCCCGCTGCCTTGCTGCTGGCCTACGGTGCGCTGCGCTTCTCCACGGCCCTGTTCACCGAGTTGCGGGAGATCGTCTTCGCCCGGGTCACCCAGGAATCGGTACGCCAGATTTCACTGCAGGTGTTCGGCCACCTCCACGCCCTGTCCCTGCGCTTCCACCTGGAACGCCAGACCGGGGGACTGACCCGGGACATCGAGCGGGGCACCCGCTCCATCGGCAGCCTGATCAGCTACACCCTGTATTCCATCCTGCCCACCTTCGTGGAAATCAGCCTGGTGATCGGCATCCTGCTGGTGAAATACGAACCCAGCTTTGCCATCATCACCCTGGTCACCCTGACCCTCTACGTGGTGTTCACCTTCAAGGTCACCAACTGGCGCACCGCCCTGCGGCGCCAGGCCAACGAGCTTGATTCCGCCGCCAACGCCCGGGCCATCGACAGCCTGATCAACTACGAGACGGTCAAGTACTTCAACAACGAGGCCTTCGAGACGCGTCGCTACGACAACGAACTGAGCAAGTGGATCGCTGCCCAGATCGTCAACCAGAAGTCCCTGTCCTACCTGAACATAGGGCAGGCAGCGATCATCTCCATCGGCGTCACGGGGATGATGTGGCGCGCCGCCCAGGGTGTCGCCGACGGCACCATGACCCTCGGCGATCTGGTGCTGGTGAACGCCTTCCTGATCCAGCTCTACATCCCCCTCAACTTCCTGGGGGTGCTCTACCGGGAGATCCGCCAGGCCCTCACCGACATCGAGCGCATGTTCGGGCTGCTCGGCACCCACCGGGAAGTGGCCGACGCCCCCCAGGCCCGGGTGCTGCCGCGGGGGCCGGCCGAGGTCCGCTTCGAACAGGTGGGCTTCGCCTACGAGCCCAGCCGCCCGATTCTCCACGGGGTGGACTTCACCATCCCCGCCGGCCGGACGGTGGCCGTGGTGGGCCACTCCGGCTCGGGCAAATCCACCCTCGCCCGGCTGCTGTTCCGCTTCTACGACGTCCAGGCGGGCGCCCTGCGCATCAACGGCCAGGATCTCCGCCAGCTCACCCAGGACAGCCTGCGCGCCGCCATCGGCATCGTGCCCCAGGACACCGTACTGTTCAACGACACTCTGTTCTACAACATCCAGTATGGCCGCCCGGACGCCAGCCGTGAGGAAGTGGAGGCCGCTGCCCGCGCAGCCCAGCTCGAGGATTTCATCGCCCGCCTGCCCGAGGGCTGGCAGACCCGCGTGGGCGAACGGGGCCTCAAGCTGTCGGGGGGCGAGAAACAGCGGGTGGCGATTGCCCGCACCCTGCTCAAGAACCCGGACATCCTGATCTTCGACGAAGCCACCTCGGCCCTCGACTCCCGCACCGAAAAGGCGATCCAGGCCCAGCTCGATGCCGCCGCCCGCGGCCGCACCACCCTGATCATCGCCCACCGCCTGTCCACGGTGATGAACGCGGACGAGATCATCGTGCTGGACCAGGGCCGCATCCTCGAACGGGGCAGCCATGCAGCCCTGCTCGCCGCAGGCGGCGCCTATGCCCAGATGTGGGCCCTCCAGCTGGAGGAGCAGGGATCCGAGGAAGCCGGCAGCTGAGCGCCCTCATGGCCGCGCTTCCCCGCAGCATTGCCCACCTCGACATGGATGCCTTTTACGCCTCCGTGGAGTTGCTGCGCCGACCCCAGCTCCGTGGCCTGCCGGTGGTGGTCGGAGGGCGGCGGGCCCTGGCGGCGGACACCGGCGGGGCTCACCCCCGCCTGCGGGACTACGTCGGCCGCGGGGTGATCACCACAGCCAGCTACGAAGCCCGTGCCCTCGGCGTGCATTCGGGCATGGGCCTGATGAAGGCAGCCCTGCTCGCCCCGGATGCCCTCCTGCTGCCCGCCGACTTCGACGCCTACCGGCACCACTCCCGGCTCTTCAAGGCCGCCGTCCACGCCATCGCCCCCGAGATGGAAGACCGGGGCATCGACGAAATCTATCTGGACCTGAGCGCCCTCAACCCGGACGGCAGCCGGGAAGGCGCCCGGGCCATCGCCCTGCGCCTGCAGCAGGCGGTGCAGGATGCCACGGGCCTGTCCTGCTCGCTCGGGGTGGCCCCCAACAAGCTGCTGGCCAAGCTGTGCTCCGACCTGCAGAAACCGGCGGGGATCACCGTGATCGCCGCCGAGGACATTCCGACGCGCATCTGGCCCCTGCCTGCCCGCCGCATCAACGGCATCGGCCCCAAGGCCGCCAGCCAGCTGGACGCCCTGGGCATCCATACCATCGGCGAACTGGGTGCCAGCAACCCGGCAGTGCTGCAATCCCGCTTTGGCGCACGCTATGGCCTCTGGCTGTACCGGGCAGCCCATGGAGACGATGACCGCCCGGTCATCACCCGCAGCGAACCCAAGAGCCTGTCCCGGGAAAGCACCTTCGAACGGGATCTGCATCCCCGGCTCGACCGGGACGAACTGTCGGTCCGCTTCACCCGCCTGTGCGAGCAGCTGGCCACCGACCTGGAGCGCAAGGGCTACCTGGGCAAGACGGTAGGCCTCAAGCTGCGCTTCGACAACTTTCACACCGTTACCCGCGATCTGACCCTGCCCCACCCCGTCGGCAACGCCCAGGCCATCCGCCGCGCGGCAGGCACATGCCTGAAACGGATCCCTCTCGAGCGTCGCATCCGCCTGCTTGGGGTGAGGGTAGCGACCCTGGTACGTCCAGACCTCCCGGCCCAGGCGGAAGCATCGGGCCCGGTTCAGACGGAACTATTTAGCTGACTGCCCTACCGAGACAGTATCCTTGCGCAACCCGACATGGCCGGTGAAATCCCGCGCCGCTACAACGACATGTACCTGGAGACTCCGTGATGGCCCACCTGAATCTTGAAACCGTCCCGCCTCCCGCCATCGAGCCCTGGCGCCAGAACCTCCGTGGCGAACACGATGCCCTGCTGCGCGGCCCCCGGAGCAGCTGGTGGTGGACCGGACTGGCCCCTGACGCCTGCCCCGGCAGCCAGCCGGACGGCACCCTGACCGCCCTCCCCCAGCCCAACCTGGCCACCTGCACCCGCGCCTCGGTACTGGCGGCCTTCGACAACGGCTGGACCCTGACCGAGGTGCTGTTCGCCGGCCTCCAGGGTGAGGAAGCCTTTTACCGGCCGCCCTACCACCACCTGCGCCATCCGATGGTGTTCTATTACTGTCACCCGGCAACCCTCTACATCAACAAGCTGCGGGTGGCCGGGCTCATCGACAACCCGATCAACCCGTACTTCGAACGGATCTTCGAAACCGGCGTGGACGAAATGCGCTGGGACGACATGTCCAAGAACGAAATGCAGTGGCCCAGCTTTGCCGAGGCCCACCGCTACCGGGAGCAGGTCTACAGCACCGTCCGCCAGCTCATCGAAACCCACCCGGATCTGGCCGACGGCCATGCGCCGATCACCATGGAGCACCCCCTGTGGGCCCTGTTCATGGGCTTCGAGCACGAACGGATCCATCTGGAGACCTCTTCGGTCCTGATCCGCGAGCTTCCCCTCGACCTGGTCCACCGTCCCACCGGCTGGCCCGCCCTGCACCCCAGCGCCGGCACCCCCGCCCATTTCCCGCCGCGGGAGGGGCAGGACTATCCCCCACTCCAGTGGGTGGACATCCCACCCACCCGGGTCCGCCTGGGCAAGCCCCGGGACTGGCCCAGCTTCGGCTGGGACAACGAATACGGCGAGCGCCAGATGGATGTGCGGGGCTTCCGGGCCGCCAGCCAGCTGGTCAGCAATGGCGCCTTTCTCGAATTCATCCAGAGCGGCGGCTATCTGGAGCAGCGCTGGTGGACCGAGGCGGGCTGGGAGTGGCGCGCTTTCCGCAACAGCAAATGGCCCTGCTTCTGGGTTCCCGACGGTCCGGCAGGCCTCCACCAGTACCGCCTCCGGACCCTCTTCGAAACCATCCCGATGCCCTGGAACTGGCCGGTGGAGGTGAATGCCCACGAGGCGGCAGCCTATTGCGCCTGGCGCTCGGTGCGGGACGGTGCGCCCTGCCGGCTGCCCACCGAAGCCGAACACCACGCCCTGCGCGAAGCCGACTGGGCCGAGCAGGACCCCGCCTTCCGCATGGAGGGCTGCACCCTGGGCCGGGAACAGGGCTGGAACAGCCAGCTGGCCCACGGGTCGCCCTGGCCGGTGGATGCGGGCAAGCCCACCCGCAGCGGAATCCATGACGTCTTTGGCAGCGTGTGGCAGTGGCACGGGGATGATTTCAACCCCCTGCCCGGCGCCCGGGTCCATCCCTACTACGACGACTTCTCCACCCCCTGCTACGACGGGCAGCACACCCTGATCCTCGGGGGCTCCTGGATCTCCTGCGGGGACGAGGCCAGCGTCTGGTCGCGCTTCCACTTCCGCCCCCACTTCTTCCAGCATGCCGGCTTCCGGGTCATCCAGGCGGCCCACGACGGCGGAGTGATCCGGCTCGGCGGAGCGGGCAGCGCCAGCCAGGTCTACGAAGACGCCCGGATGGTGGACGACTACATGCTGCTCCACCACGGCGAACCGCAGACCCAGATGCCCTGGCCCGGCGGCCCCCAGCGGGCCACCGCCTTCCCCCAGCGCTGTGCCGACTGGCTGATCGACGGTGCCCGGCTCTACGGCAGCGGCACCGAGCGCGCCCTCGACATCGGCTGTGCGGTGGGCGGCTCGAGCTTTGAACTGGCCCGGACCTTCCAGCAGGTGCTGGGCGTGGACCTGTCCCGGGCCTTCATCGACGTCGCCAGTGCCCTCCAGAAGGACGGCAGCCGTCCGTGGTTCCGCCGGGACGAAGGGGATCTGGGCGCTCCCCAGATCGCCCGCATCGATCCGGCCATCGATCGTCGCCGGGTCAGCTTCCGTCAGGCCGACGCCACCTCCCTGCCTGCCGAACTGGTGGACCTGGATGCGGTGCTGATGGCCAACCTGCTGTGCCGCCTGCCCAGCCCCAAGTCCCTGCTGGGGCGTCTGGGCGGCCCCCGTGGCCTGGTCAAGGTAGGGGGCCTGGTGGCCCTGTTTTCCCCCTATTCCTGGCTGGAGCAATTCACCCCGCGGGAAGCCTGGATCGGCGGCTACGAGCAGGACGGCCAGCCGCTCCGCAGCGCCGATGCCCTGAAGGCCTTTCTGCAGGCGGAAGGCTTCGTGCTACGGCGGGAAGAGGACGTCCCCCTGGTGATCCGGGAACACGCCCGCAAGTACCAGTACATCGTGACCCACGGGATGCTCTGGCAACGGATGCACTGAAACAACGGCCTCCCCGACGGAGGGAGGCCGTCGTTTCACGGCGCGGAGCCCGCGCTGCGGGCCTGCAGCCAGGCTTCGAAGGCGCCCGCCTCCAGGGGGCGGGCGTACAGGTAGCCCTGCCCCACCTGGCACTGGATGCGCTCCAGCACGACAGCCTCTTCCTTGCTCTCGATGCCCTCGGCCACCACCTCCAGCATCAAGCTGCGGGCCAGGGCCACGATGGCGGTGGCAATCGACTCGTTCACAGGCGTGCTCTCGATCCCCCGCACGAAAGACTGATCGATCTTCAGGCGATCGATGGGAAAACGGCGCAGATAGCTCAGGCTGGAGAAGCCCGTGCCGAAATCGTCGATGGCCAGACGCACCCCCAGGGCCTTGACCCGGTTGAGTGTGTTCAGCACCGCATCCTGATCCTTCATCAGCACACTCTCGGTGAGCTCCAGTTCCAGAAGACCCGCAGGAATGTCGTAGCGGGCCAGCTGATCCGCCAGAAAGGCCGGAAAGGCCGGCTGGCGGAACTGCAGGGCCGAGATATTGACCGACACGGGCAGGGCCGGGAAGCCCCGATCGAGCCAGGCCCGGGCCTGGGCCAGCGCATGCTGCACCACCCACTCGCCGACCCCGACGATCAGTCCGCTTTCCTCGGCCAGCGGGATGAACTGCATCGGAGGCACCAGGCCCCGGCCCGGATGACGCCAGCGCACCAGCGCCTCGACCCCCAGCAGCTGCCGGCCATCCATGCTGAGTTGCGGCTGGAAGTGGAGCTCGAACTCGTTGCGCTCAATGGCCCGACGCAAGTCGTTTTCCAGGGACACACTGGCCGACCCCTGACTGGCCATGCCCTCCTGATAGGAGCAGAACCCGTTGCGGCCGGCAATCTTGGCCTCGTACATGGCCACATCCGCCTTGGAGAGGAGACTGGACGCGACGGTGCTGTCCGAAGGGTACAGCGCACTGCCGATGCTGACCGTCACCACCAGCGCGTGGCCTGGAATGTCGATGGGCTCACGCATGGAGGCCACGATCCGTTCGGCCAGCACGCCCGTCTGGGCCGGATCACTGACCCCCTCCATCAGGATCACGAACTCGTCCCCGGCCAGACGAGCCACCGTGTCCACTTCCCGGACACAGCTTCTGAGGCGGCCCACGACCCGGCGCAGGACCTCATCTCCCGCGCTGTGCCCCAGGGAATCATTGATCTGCTTGAAACGGTCCACATCAATGAACAGCAGGGCCACCAGATGCCCCCGGCGATCCGCCTCCCGACAGGCCCGCTCGAGACGATCGGCGAGGTAAGCCCGGTTGGGAATTCCGGTCAGCGCATCATAGTGGGCCAGATAGTGGAGTTCGGCCTGCTTGCGCTGGGTGATGATGTTGAGCAGGTCGCGGCCATTGGCCACCCCCAGGTAGCGTCCCTGGCTGCTGATGATGAAGCCGCTCACCATGTGCTGCATGCCGGCACTGATGATCATCTGGGCCGCATCCTCGACCGCACAGCCTTCCTCGACCACCAGGGGCTCCGCCTGGTCATACTGGTCACAGAGCAGCAAGTCGGAGATCCGGCGCCGGCCGAAGATATCGCGGCTGAACCGATGGCTGAAGAATTCGATGAAGGCAGTCCGGTCGATCAAGGCTACCGGCCGCTGGGCCTCGTCCACCAGCGGCAGGGCATAGACGCTGCCCTCCACCAGGAAACGGTCCAGCACACACTGGCAGCTGACATCCGGCTGCAGGGGCTCGACCAGCCGCAGCAATTGCCGGACGGTCGTCTTTTCCTTCCAGTGCCCATCTGCCGACAGGGGAAGGTTGACCAACGCAACGGCACCGGTCGGAATACTTGCAGTCATGATTGAATTCCTGCGCGTACCCGCCCTGATGGCATCCACCGGAATGGCAGGCCCCGCAGGAAAAGAACATCGGGGCCCTCATGCTGCAATCCGAATGTTACAGAACCAAGAAATGTCCGGACGGCTACAGCCGTGACGTGATCTGTTCCTCGAGCAGTTTCCCTCAGCCCAGGGCGGTATCCAGGAACATCATGACCGCAAAGCCCACCATCAGCCCCAGGGTGGCCACCGTCTGATGACCATTGCGGTGGGTCTCCGGAATCACCTCGTGGGACACCACGAAGATCATCGCCCCGGCCGCCAGCCCCAGACCAACGGGATAGGCCATCGCCAGCCCACCGGCAATCCCCACGCCAAACAGGGCCCCCAGGGGCTCCATCAACCCGGAAGCCCCGGCCATCAATACCGCCGGCAACGAGGCGACGCCGGCAGCCCGCAAGGCCAGCACCATCGCCAACCCTTCCGGAATGTCCTGGATCGCGATGGCGCTGGTCAGGGGCAGCCCCACCCCCAGGTCGCCCTGGGCAAAGCTCACTCCGATGGCCATGCCTTCGGGCAGGTTGTGGAGAGTGATCGCCAGCACGAACAGCCAGACCCGGCTGACCCGCTCGCAACCAGGGCCGCACGGACCGGAACTCTCATGTTCATGGGGGGTGAAGCGGTCCAGACCAAGCATCAGCAACACCCCGAGGGCCAGACCGGCCACCACGGTGAGGGCACCCAGCACACCGCTGCCGGTCATCTCCCTGGCTGCTGCCAGCCCGGGCAGGATCAGGGAAAAGGAACTCGCCGCGAGCATCATGCCCGCGGCAAAACCCAGCATGCAGTCCTCGGTGCGGGAGGATACCTTGCCGATCACGATCCCCGTCATGGCCCCCAGGGCGGTGGCCACGAAACCCGACAGCCCCCCCAGGGCCGCCAGGCGCAGGGGCTCAGCCCCGCCGGCCAGCCCTTCGGCAATCCCCGAGGCCAGCATCAGTACCACCCCCAGGACGGATACCAGCAGGCCACCGCTCATCCACGGATGGTTGCGGGCCTGCAGGCGCCAGGCATCCCGCCACGGCAGCGCTGCTGCCGGGGCCTGGCCGGTGATGGCCAGCGCCCCTGCCGCGGTCACTCCCTTGTCCTCACGCATCCTTGCGTCTCCGTGGAATCCATCCATCGTCAGACAAGCGCCGCCATGGCCTGCACGACCCCCACCAGCAGCAGTACTGCGCCCAACGCAGCCACCGCGAGGCCGAGGGCAAACCGGGCCGGATGATCATGGGCGCTGTGCCCGGCCACGTGACGAGCGGTTTGAAGGGTGGTCATGGCGCTCTCCTGAGCAAACTGAACATGCTTCATTGTTCCCCTTCGGTCCATCCGGGTCCAATTGGATGTAGTGCTGATCATCATTGGAAAAAACCATGACGCCCCCCCGCGGTCCACAACCCATTCATTTCCATCGAACTCCATGACTGCCGATCTGTTTGCCGACCAGACGCCCGCCTGGCAGGAGCCCATCTGCCCCGGCGCCACCGTCCTGCGGGGCCTTGCCCTCGCCGAAGCCCCCGCCATCCTGAGTGCCATCGAGGACATCACCCGCCGGGCCCCCTTCCGCCAGATGGATACCCCCGGGGGCTTCCGGATGTCGGTGGCCATGAGCAACTGCGGTCCGCTGGGATGGGTCTCCGACCGCCAGGGTTACCGCTACGCGGCCTGGGATCCGGCCACCGGCGAAGGGTGGCCCGAGATGCCCGAAGGGCTGCGGGCCCTCGCCCGGCACGCCGCCGCAAGCGCTGGCTTTGCCGGTTTTGCCCCGGACGCCTGCCTGATCAACCGTTACGCCGCGGGTGCCCGCATGAGCCTCCACCAGGACCGCGACGAACAGGACCTGCGTGCCCCCATCGTATCCATCTCCCTGGGCCTTCCCGCGCTATTCCTGTTCGGGGGCCCCACCCGGAAGGACCCCGCCCGGCGCATTCCGCTCACCCACGGTGATGTGGTGGTGTGGGGCGGCCCGGCCCGTCTGCACTTTCACGGGGTCGCGCCGCTGAAGGCCGGCGAACACCCGGCCACCGGCCCCTTCCGGATCAATCTGACCTTGCGCCAGGCAAACTGACGGTCGAGCGCGTTGACGGCAGGGCTCCGCCTCGGAATACTGCAGGACACACCCGGACCGGGTGCTGCCAGAGCGCATGAACGGGTCACCCGCCTGCAAGACGGAACCCACCACCCACACCAAGGAAACAGAATGAAGTCCTCCTCCCCCCTCTTCCGCCTCGCCCTGATCGCCGGCCTGCTGGCCCAGGCCCCCGCCTTCGCGGCCGAGCCTGCCAAGCCCGCCACCGGCAAGGCCGTTGCCACGGTCAACGGCGTCGCCATCTCTCAGGGGGCCTATGACATGCTCGCCGCCCGGGCCAAAGCCCAGGGCGCCACCGAGGGTCCCCAGCTGAACGCCGAGATCCGGGGTCGCCTGATTCAGGCTGAACTGCTCACCCAGGCCGCCAGGAAGAAAGGTCTCGACAAGAAGGGCGACGTGGCCCTCCAGCTCGACATGGCACGCCAGCAAATCCTCGCCAACGCCTACGTCACCGAATACATGAAGGCCAACCCCCTCAGCGATGCCGACGTGAAGGCGGAATACGACCGGGTGGTGACCAATGCCGGCAACAAGGAGTACAACGCCCGTCACATCCTCGTGAAGGAGCAGAAGGACGCCCAGGACATCATCGACCGCCTCAAGATGGGCGAGAAGTTCGACAAGCTGGCCAGCCTGTCCCTCGACCCGGGCTCCAAGGACAAGGGCGGCGAGCTGGGCTGGAGCATCCCCGGCGCCTTCGTCGAGCCCTTCGGCAACGCCCTCAAGGCCCTGACCCCGGGCAGCTACACCCCGGCCCCGGTCCAGACCCCCTTCGGCTACCACGTGATCCAGCTGGACGATGTCCGCGACCTGAAGCTGCCCAGCCTGGACGAAGCCCGGCCCCAGATCCAGCAGCGCCTGCAGGCCCAGAAACTGGACCAGCACCTGCAGGATCTGGCCAAGGCCGCCAAGATCAACTGAACAACGGAAGACGCCCGCCCCCGCAGGGGCGGGGAGCGGACTCCCGGGGCCCGTGCCCCGCCGGAGACTACACCCCCTGCAAGGCCATCTTCCTGCGCAGGAAGGCAATCTGGGTCTGCAGGGGCAAGCCCTTCGGGCACACATCGTGGCAGCCCAGCAGGCTCATGCAGCCAAACACCCCCGTGTCGTCGCCGATCAGCTCGTAGTAATCATCGTCACTACGCTCATCCCGGGGATCCAGGCGGAAGCGGGCAATCTTGTTGAGGCCCACCGCGCCGACAAACGCCTCCCGCATCCGCAGGGTGCCACAGCCCGCCACACAGCAGCCGCATTCGATACAGCGATCCAGCTCGTAGATGGCTTCGGCCAGCTCCGGCGCCATCGGCGCCTCCACCGCCGTCAGGGCTGGGGACGCACTGGCGTGGATCCAGGTTTCCAGCCGTTCAGCCATGCCGCGCATCCACTTGCCGGTGTTCACCGACAGGTCCCCGATCAGCTCGAACACCGGCAGGGGCGCCAGGGTGATCAACGCCGGCAGATCCCGGGTCAGGCTGCGGCAGGCCAGCCCCGGACGACCGTTGATGAGCATCCCGCAGCTCCCGCAGATCCCCGCCCGGCAGACAAAATCGAACTGCAGGGAAGGGTCGGCGAGCGCACGGATCTCGCTGAGGGCGATGAAGAGGGTCATGCCCTCCGCCTCCTCGACCGGGAAGTCCTGCCAATGGGGCGCCTCCCCTGCACCGGGAAGGCTGCGGAGGATGCGCAGGGTCAGGCGGCGGGGCGCCGGCGGGCTTGAAGTCGTCATGAGGTCTCTCCGAGTCGGGCGTTGCGGCCCCGGAAGGGTGCCGGAAGAAGATCCTCCCAGGGCATCAGGGCGTTCTGGATCGTGAAGCGGTCGGCCTGGGCGCCCGCGGCCCGGATGGCCGCCACCTCGGCAGCCCGGGCCGCTGTGGCCGGGTGAGCAATCGCGTCCCGGGCGCCATAGCCGCGCCATCCAGGCGGGAGCTCCATCCGGCTCACGTCGAGCGCCTCGTAGTCCAGACGGGGCAGGGTTCCCGCCGGATCGGGCCAGCAGGCCAGGGTCCGCCTGAGCCACCCGGCATCGTCACGGCGGGGGTGGTCCTCCCGGTAATGGGCGCCCCGGCTCTCGGTGCGCTGCAGGGCACCCCAGGCCACACACAGGGCGAGCTTGAGCATCTTCTGGACCCGGTAGGCACTGACCAGCTCCGGATTGCTGCCTGCCCGCCGGGTGGCGATACCGATCCGGCGGCTTCTCAGGAGCAGCTCCTGGAGCTCGGTGACCGCCTCCTGGAGCAGGTCACCCCGCCGGAAGATCCCCACCTTGTCGGTCATGATGTCCTGCATCCGGCTCATCAGGGCCGGAGCACGCTCACTGCCCTGACCTGACAACAGGGCATCGAGGCGAGCCTGTTCGGCACCACGCAGCCCCGCACCAGGGCCGTGGAAACCTGCAGATCGCCTTCTGGAGAGGCCAGGAAGTCAGCGATGTTCTCACCGACGATCATGCCGGCCACCACGGTCTCGGCCACCGAGTTGCCGCCCAGGCGATTGAAGCCGTGGAGATCCCAGCAGGCCGCCTCCCCGCAGGCAAACAACCCCCGCAGCCCCACCGCCTCACCCCGGACATCCGTGCGGATGCCCCCCATCGAATAGTGCTGGGCCGGCCGCACCGGAATCAGCTCACGACTCGGATCGATGCCCAGGAAATGCTGGCAGATCTCCTTCACTTCGCGCAGACGGGCATCGATGTGGGCGGCACCGAGCAGGGTGATATCCAGCCACAGATGCTCACCAAAACGGGTCTTCACCCCATGGCCGGCCCGGATATGCTCCTCCATCCGCCGGGACACCACATCGCGGGAGGCCAGCTCCTTCTTTTCCGGCTCATAGTCGGGCATGAACCGGTGACCCCGGGCATCCCTCAGCAGACCCCCGTCACCCCGGCAGCCCTCGGTCACCAGGATCCCCGCCGGGAAGATCGTGGTCGGATGAAACTGCACCGCCTCCATGTTGCCCAGCGGCACGACACCGGTTTCCAGGGCAATCGCCGCCCCGATGCCCTCATTGATCAGCGCATTGGAGCTGACCCGGTAGATGCGTCCGAAGCCACCGGTGGCCACACAGGTGGCCCGGGCCACATAGGCCGACAGCTCGCCGGTGACCAGATTGCGCACCACCGCCCCATGGCAGCGGCCCCCCTCGTGGATCAGCGCAATGGCCTCCATCCGCTCATGGACCGGAATACCCGCAGCCACCGCCTGATCGCTGACCGCATAGAGCATCGCGTGGCCGGTGCCGTCACTCACGTAACAGGTGCGCCATTTCTTGGTCCCGCCAAAATCCCGGGCGGCAATCAGTCCATGGGCTTCGGCCCGCTCGGAGAGGGACACCCGCTGACCATCCATGACCACCTCCCGAGCTCCGGCCCGGACCCGGTTCCAGGGCACCCCCCAGTTGGCCAGCTCCCGCACCGCCTGCGGCGCGGTATGGACGAACAGGCGGGCCACCTCCTGGTCGCAGCCCCAGTCCGACCCCCGTACCGTATCCTCGAAATGCACGTCCTCGTTATCCCCCTCCCCCTTCGCCGTGTTGGCCAGGCTGGCCTGCATGCCCCCCTGGGCCGCCGCCGAATGGGAGCGCTTGGCCGGCACCAGGCTCAGGATGATGACCTCATGGCCCCGCCGGCGGGCCCCCACGGCGGCGCGCAGGCCCGCCAGCCCACCGCCGATGACCAGCAGATCGGTATGCACGATGCGCATGATTCAGCCTCCTGTCCGGGGCGGCAACGGAGTCCCCGGCCCGGGCTGCGGCACCGCCTCCCCTGCCAGCACACGCCCCGGGCGGTAGGGCTCCCCGGCCCGTCCGGCATGGGCGATCCCCAGCTGTACATAGGCCGCCAGGGTAACCAGACCCAGGCCCAGGAAGAACAGGCTGAAGAGGGTCTTGGCGAGGCGCAGCCGGCGCCGCCGGACGACCGGATCGGAGCCTTCCAGCCAGCCCCACTTGATGGCCAGACGGTACAAGCCAATGCTGCCGTGGATCTCCACCGCAAACAGCAGGAACAGGTAGAGGGGCCACATCCGGCCGCTCCAGATCCGGTCGGCGGACTCGTAAGGACCAATCAGGGCCGGCTGGGTCAGCATGCCATACAGGTGCACCGTCCCCAGGAAGAACAGGGCAAAGCCCGTCCAGAGCTGGATCCACCATAGCCGGGTATCCGGATGGCGCATCCCCTCCTGGTGGGCGGCAAAGACCCGATACTGGCAGAAGCTGGCCGGAAACTTGCGCAGGGCAAGCCAGGCATGCAGCACGAAGACCGCCAGCACGCCCCCCACCACCACCGACACCAGCCAGGGCTGGGGCTCGGCAAAGAACAGGGAGCCCTCGAAGAAGCGCGCCACCCGGTAGAAGGCCTCGTGGCTGATCAGGATCGACGACACGAAGAACATGTGGACAATCAGGAACAGGGCCAGAACGAGGCCCGACAGGCTCTGCAGCAAGTCGAGCCGGGCCGGCCAGCGACTGGCACGCAGCCGTCGCGGGGGCAGGACAGTGGAACAGGGACGCGCGGCCTTCCCGGCGAAGGGAGGCGCGGAAGACTCTAGGGATCTGGCCATGATGGACACCCGAAATACACACTTTCCCCAGAGGGAAAGCCAAACCGGCCCTGCCCAGCCAGCCCCCATGGGACCGCCGCAGGGCCGAAGCCCGTGTCTCCTCACGTTTTCAGGGGTATGCCCTTGTTATTGCGGCAATCTAGCACACTTATGCTGCAGCGCAACACCGACCGGAGCCCGAATTACTCCAGCCCTGCGGGCTTCTGGCAGCCATCCTCGAGCCCGTCGATCTCGATCTGCAGGGTGGGATGCTGGACATGGAAGCGCTCGGCCAGGGTTGCCGCCACCTCCCCCAGAAAGGCATCGCCGGGATGTCCGGCGGGCATGACCAGGTGGGCCGTCAGGGCCACATCCGCCGTACCCAGGGCCCAGACATGGAGATCATGGACCTCCGACACCCCCGGCAGCGCCTTCAGCCAGGCATGCACGGCGGCCAGGTCCACATGGGCCGGCACCCCATGAAAGGTCAGGTGCAGGGACTGGCGCAGCAGCCCCCAGGTGGCCGCCACGATGATCAGGGCGATCGCCAGGCTGACCAGCGGGTCCAGCCAGACCCAGCCGAAATGGAGATAGAGGACTCCCGCCACCACCACCCCCAGGGACACCAGGGCGTCACCGGCCATGTGCAGGAAGGCGCCCCGCAGGTTGAGATCATCCCGGCTCCCGGCCATGAACAGGAATGCAGTGATGCCGTTGACCAGGACGCCGATGGCGGCCACCGCAATCACCGTCCCGCCGGATACGGGCTCGGGGCTCTGCAGGCGCTGGATCGCCTCCAGGGCCAGGGCCCCCATGGCCACCAGCAGGATCAGGGCATTGGCCAGCGCCGCCAGAATGGAAGCACTCAGCCAGCCGTAGGTGCGGGTCGGCGTCGGGGCCAGCCGGCCGGCCAGCAGGGCGCCCCAGGCCACCACCAGGCCAGCCACGTCGGACAGGTTATGCCCCGCGTCGGCCAGCAGGGCCAGGGAGCCCGCCTGCCAGCCGTAGAAGGCTTCAATCAGCACGAACGCCAGGTTCAGCCCGATACCCACACCGAAGGCCCGATCCCAGCGCACCGGCACACCTCCAGCGGATCGATGATCATGGCCATGGCCGTGGTGATGGTGGTGGGGGCTCCGGACCGCCCCGGCGTGGGGATCGTGCCTCCCGGTCATGCCGCGCCCCCGGCGTCAGCGCCCCATGGCGCGCAACTGGCGCCGGGCAATGGCAAGGGCCAGGCGCTGGATGGGATTGCGATTACCCCAGGGACGCCAGGTTTGTGTATACCGGTTACGGTAGGCATCGAACTGAAACCCCCGCGGAGCGCACAGGACCTCGCCACGCCCCAGCAGGATCTTGAGGGACTCCACCGCGGTCACCCCGGCACACAGCTGGCAGGCGGCAATGGTGCTCGGCCCCCGGCGCGCCTTGAAGTCCACCCGGCTCGGATCCACCACATACCCCCGCTGGAGCATCGCCGGCGACAGGCCGAGGAGAAAACGCACGGCCATCTCGTCCTCGTCGCAGCCTTCCAGGCAGAAGTACTCCTCGAAGGACATCCGCCCCGGCAGAAAGCTCAGTACCGCCGTCCCCATCCCGAGGGGCGCAGCGGTGACCGCGGGAATGCCCCGCGCGTGGCAGGCCCGGAAGGTGTCCTTGCGGGCCTGGAAGGCAAAGAAGTCGAGGCCATCCACATAGAGGTCCACCCCGTTCAGGAAATCCGCCAGATTGCCTGCATCCACCCCCGCGCCGAAGACCTGGATGTCCAGCTCGGGATTGATATCGAGGGCCATCTCCCTGAGCACTTCCGCCTTCGGTCGACCCAGCGTGGACATCATCGCGCCAGCCTGCCGGTTGAAGTTCACCAGATCGAAGGTGTCCATGTCGGCGATGTGGAACTTCCCGACGCCCAGGCGGGCCAGGGTCAGCAGATGCACCCCACCCACCCCACCCACCCCGGCAATCGCCACGCGCTTGCCCCGCAACGCGGCCTGCTCGGCCTCGGTCACCCAGCCGATATTGCGGGCAAAGGCCGCGTCATAGTCAAAGGGAATAGTTGCCATGGTCGATGTCCGTCACGATCGCAGGCCTGATGATACGACAGTTCCATGGCCCTGCCCGGCCCGGCGGGAGCCCGGCGATGACAATCCTTCGGTGGTACTCTTGCAATCGCAGCTAAAATGTCGTCACGGTGCATTGCCGCCTGGACTGCACACCCAATTTCATCCTACTGCGAGCACGGGGTTCCTCCCACCATGTCCCTATTCGACCGTTTCAGCCTGGGCGAAGGATTCAAAAGGTATTTCGAAATCTCGGCCGCCTTCGACAGCGGCCGGCGGGACGAAGTCTATGGCATCCGCCACGAGGTGTATTGCGAGGAACTGGGATTCGAACCCGTGCGGCCCGACCGTCGGGAAACCGACGAATACGATGCCCACAGCCTCCATTGCCTGATGCGCACCTCCACGCCGCCGAATGCGCTGGTGGGGTGCAACCGGCTGGTCCTGGCCCGGCCTGAAGACCCCGACTATCCCCTGCCCTTCGAGCGCACCTGTGCCGCCACCCTGGACCGCTCCATCATCGATCCGGCCAAGGAAGACCGCCACAGCATGGCGGAAGTCTCGCGGCTGGCCGTGCGCGCCTACTACCGGCGACGCAAGGGGGAAACCAGGAGCCCGGTCACCATCAGCGACGAGGACTACGGCTCGAGGGACCAGCCGCGCTTTCCCTACATTCCGATCGGCCTGTACCTCGGGGTGATCGCCCTGGCCAAACAGGAAGGCATCGAAACCCTCTTCGTGCTGACCGAACCACGGCTGGCCGATCACTTTGCCAAACTGGGGGTCAAGATCACCCAGATCGGCGGCCCGGTGCAACACCGGGGCACCCGGGTGCCATCGATGATGAACGTGGACAGCATCATCAAGGGGCTGCGCTTTTTCGTGAAACCGATCTGGCGGGTGGTGGACGAACAGATCCAGGCCGGTTACGCAGCAGGCGCCCCTCCTATCTCACGACGCCCCTGAGGGCCCGCACCGACACACACTGACGCGGGCCGGCCTGGGCCCGTTAAAATGGCAGCTTCCCGGGCGGACCGCGGTCCGCCGCCAACCGCCAACTGCCGCAAGGAAGCCCATGCATACCCGCGCCGCCCTTTACCAGGCCCGCTATGGCCACCCCGACACCCCCGTCCCGGACGCAGGCTCGGCGCTGATCGACCAGCTCCTCACCCACCGCTCGGTCCGCGCCTACCTGCCCGACCCGGTGACTGACGACACCCTGTGCGCCCTGATCGCGGCCGCCCAGTCCGCCGCCAGTTCCTCCAACCTGCACGCCTGGAGCGTGGTGGCCGTACGCGACCCGGCCCGCAAGGACCGTCTCGCCCATCTTGCCGGTGATCAGGCCCATGTCCGCCAGGCGCCCCTGTTCCTGGTCTGGCTGGCCGACCTGGCCCGCCTGGAAAGCGTGGCAGCTCAGGCCGGCGAGCCGGACGAGGCTCTGGATTACCTGGAAATGTTTGAAGTGGCCGTCATCGACGCCGCCCTGGCCGCCCAGAATGCGGTGGCCGCCGCCGAGTCCCTGGGCCTGGGCACTGTTTACATCGGGGGCATCCGTAACCGGCCCGAGGACGTGGCTGCCGAACTGCAGCTGCCCAGCCGGGTCGTGGCCGTGTTCGGCCTGTGCGTCGGCACACCCGACCCTCAGGTACCCACCGCCGTCAAGCCGCGCCCGGCCCAGAGCGTCGTGCTCCACCACGAGCACTATGCCCTGCCCCCTCAGCAGGCCGGCCTGGCACGCTACGATCAGGCCATGGCTGCGTTCTATGAAAGCCAGCAGATGAAGGTGCGCGGCACCTGGTCCCGCCACACCGCCAGGCGCATCCGCGACGCCGCCGCCCTCACCGGCCGCGACCGGCTGGTGGAAGCCCTGGGCAAGCGGGGCTTCAAGCTGCGCTGAAGACCAGTCCGCCGGACCCCTGTCACGCGCCCTGCGGACACCCGGCGTGCAGGCAGTCCAGCACCAGCACGGAGACGTCGTCACTGGGGCTCTGCCCGGCCAGATGGCGCTCCAGAGCCTGCAGCAGGCCACTCACCCGGGTCGTCCCGGCGACGGAGGCCAGGGTCTGGACCAATACCCGCTTGCCAAAGGGCTCACCGGCAGGGCTCTCGGCCTCGGTGAGGCCATCGGAGCACAGCACGATCTGGCAGGGCCCCTCCCAGCGGAAGGCTTCACAGGCCACCAGGGCCTCATCGGAGGGCCGGATGCCCAGGGGCAGCTGACAGGACGGAAAACGGGCCATGACCGCGCCGCCTTCGTCCACCTGCAGCACATCCGGCACGCCCCCCACCCAGACCTGCCCCACCGGCTCCGCCGCCGCCAGCCACACCAGGGCCGAAGCCACAAAATGTCCCGGCGGCAGCAGGCTGCACAGGAGATCGTTCAGCTCGGTGACCAGGGATTCCAGGGGCGCATTGCGGGCCGCTCCGCGATAGAAGGCGCCCAGCGCCGGCAGCACGCTCATCGCAGCCGCCAGCCCATGACCGGTGGCGTCCGCCAGCATCGCGTAGAGCGCCCCCTGCGGCGAGCGCGCCACGGCCACCACATCCCCCGAAAAGTTCCTGGCCGGCAACACCGCGTACTGCACGGCGGGGTCATGCAGCCAGTCGGAACGGATCTGGCGCTCCATGATGTTCATCGCCAGCTCCTGCTCCCGCTCCGATTCGTCGTGGTAGCGCTGCAGGCGGGCCGCATCCTCGGCCAGCCGGCGCTGGATCCGGCGCGATTCGGACACATCGCGGACCACCCCGATGAACATCCGCCGGCTGGGCAGCTGCAGATCGGACACCCCGACCTCCATCGGAAACAGGCTGCCGTCCTTGCGCTGCCCGATCACCTCGCGGATCTGGCCGATCACCCGCTCACCGCCCCCCTCAAGGTAGCTGCGCACCAGGCTGTCCTGGCCGCTCTCCGTGCTGTCGGGCATCAGCATGGAGATCGGCTGACCGATCATCTCGCCGGCGCTGTAACCAAAGATCCTGCCCGCCGCCCGGTTGATGGAGAGGATCCACCCGCGCTCGTCCGTGGAGATGATCCCGTCGATGACCCCGTTGGCCACCGCCCGCACCTGCTCCAGCGAGCCATAGAGCCGGCCCTGCATGTCGAGCAAGCGGCGCAGCGCCTTGAAGCGGGCAGCAAAGACCGGGAAGGACAGCGGCTTGGTCAGGTAATCATCCGCGCCCACATCGAGCCCCTGGACAATATCCCCTTCACCGGTCAGGGCCGACAGGATGACGATCGGCACCCAGTGCTCTCCGGCCAGGGCGCGAATCTGGCGGATCGCCTCAAAACCATCCATGCGGGGCATCATCAGGTCCATCAGGACCACATCCGGCTTCTTTTCCCGGAACAGCGCCACGGCCTCCACCCCATCCCGGGCGAACACCGCCTGACAATCGAGCTTGGCCAGGAAGGCCCCCACGATGGCCCGATTGGAGGCCACATCATCGGCAACGAGCACACGCAAGGTATTAGGGCTCGACATCAAACATTCCCGTTTGCCCCCATGACAACGCGCCAGCCCCCCTGCGGGGGACGGTCACAACCACCTGGTTGCCTGGGGGAAGATAAGTCAGGCTGGCAAAACTCAACTGACGGGACAGGGCAATGCCCCGCCCATTGGGGGCAAAGGCCCGCTCCGGATCAAAGTCCAGGAACGATCGCCAGTCGAAGCCCACGCCATCATCACGGATCTCGAAAATCCAGCGATCCGGATCCGACCGGACGTGCAGGCGGACCCGTTTGTGACGGTTCTCCGGCAAGGCCAGGCGACGCTGCACCTCGGCCTCCCACTGGTCAGCCTCGCGCAGACGGCTCTTCTCCGCAAAATCGATGCCCAGATTGCCATGCTCGACCCCATTCACCAGCAGTTCGGACAGGCCCATGGCCAGCGTCTCCGGCTGCGGACCGAGCAGCGCCAGCAAGGCCGCCAGACGCCGGGCTTCTTCCAGGCTGCGCACGGTGAACTCCCCTTCGGCCAGGGAGCCCAGGGCCAGGGCATGCTCCTCAAGATTGGCCTTGAGCTCCCGGCGCACCCGCAGATCGTCCAGGGCCGTGCGGATGATCGTGAGCAGGGCCTCGCCCTCGAAGGGTTTGGTCAGATAGTAGAACGCCCCCGCCTCCAGCCCTTCCCTGACCTGCTCGGGTGAAGTCGCTGCCGTCTGCATGATCACCGGGATGAAACGCAGGCGCTCATCCAGCTTCAAACGACGCAGCAGCTGAATGCCATCCAGGCCCGGCATCATGCGGTCCAGCAGGACCAGATCGAAGCGTGAAGCGGGCGCCGACAAGGCCTCCCAGGCCGCCTCTCCGGACCCGACCATGATCAGCTCAAAGCCCATTCCATCCAGATACTCGGCGACGATGTCCAGATTGAAAGGCTCGTCATCCACCACCAGTATTCTTGCCTGGTTCATTCGCTATCCTGTTTGTCGAGTCTCTGCTCCGGAGGGGCCGCGGCGTCTGGCCACCCCCTTCTCCGGATCCAGGTGCGGATGACGCGCCTGGCACAGCGCGTCCAGCGCGCGAAGCGCATCGTACACCAGGCGCCCCGGCGACACGACTAGCAGAACGCCCCGCTCACCGGCGGCAGGCCCCGGCAAGGCTGCATCCCCATGGTCAGACAGCCTGCCGGCGATGGGTGGCCGCGTAGTAAAGGACCGGAATGACGACCAGGGTCAGCAGGGTGGACACCAGCACCCCGAAGATCAGCGCGATGGCCAGCCCGTTGAAAATCGGGTCATCCAGGATGAACAGCGCGCCGATCATCGCCGCCAGCGCAGTCAGGCCGATGGGCTTGGCACGCACCGCCGCAGCATGGATGGTGGCCTCGGCGAGGGGCGTGCCGGCGGCCACCTGCTGGTCGATGAAATCCACCAGCAGGATGGAGTTGCGCACGATGATCCCGGCCAGGGCGATCATCCCGATCATGCTGGTGGCCGTAAACTGGCTGCCCAGCAGGGCGTGGCCGGGCATCACGCCGATGATCGTGAGGGGAATCGGCGCCATGATGATCAGCGGTACCCGGTAGCTGCGGAACTGGGCCACCACCAGCACGTAGATCAGCACCAGCCCCACCGCGTAGGCGGCGCCCATGTCACGGAAAGTCTCGTAGGTGATCTGCCACTCGCCGTCCCACTTCAGCGCGTAGGCGGCGTAGGGGTCGTCCGGCTGATGGATGAACCACTCGTCGAGGGTGCCGGCCAGCCGCTCCCCCGCCAGCGGCAGGTCCTTGACCCGGCTGCGGATGTCGAACATGCCGTAAAGGGGAGAGTCCAGCCGGCCCCCCATATCACCGGTCACATACACCACCGGCAGCAGATCCTTGTGGTAGATCACCTGCTCGCGGGTGGCGGGCAGCACCTCCACCAGCTCCGAGACCGGCACCAGGGCGCCGCCGGCCTCCGCAGCACGGGCGCGGACCTTCATCTGGAGCAGGGTATCCATGCTGCCCAGGCGCTCGGGCGGCAACGTGAGGCGCACCGGAATTTCGTACTTGTTGTCGCCCCCATGCACCGGGGTGACGTTCTCGCCCCCCAGCCCCAGGCGCACCACCTCGACGATGTCGGCCTGGGCCACCCCGAGCTGGGCCGCCTTGGCCTGGTTCACCCTGAGCACCCGCTTGGGTGCAGCCTCGTCGACGGTGTCATCCACGCCCACGATATCGGCCGTGCCCTCGAAGGCCTCGCGCACCTGGCGCGCCACGGCCACCTGACCGGCGTAATCGGGGCCGTATATCTCGGCCACGATGGGCGACAGCACCGGCGGCCCCGGAGGCACCTCCACCACCTTGGCGTTTCCCCCGTGCCTGCGGGCAATGGCGGCCACCGCAGGCCACACCGAGACGGCGATCTCGTGACTCTTGCGACTGCGCCGGGCCTTGTCCGCCAGGTTGACCTGGATGTCCCCCATCTCGGGCTGGGCCCGCAGGTAGTACTGACGCACCAGGCCATTGAAGTTGATGGGCGCGGCCGTCCCCGCGTAGGCCTGGAAGTCGGTCACCTCCTCCACCTCCGCCAGCGTATCGCCGATCTCCCGCAGGACTTCGGCCGTCACCTCCAGCGGAGTACCCACCGGCATGTCGAGCACCACCTGGAATTCGCTCTTGTTGTCGAAGGGCAGCATCTTGAGCACGACCAGCTGCACCACCGCCAGGGACACCGACAGGGCGATCGCCAGCACCACGCCAAGCCACAGCCGGGTCCGGGCCCGTCCGCCCGTCACCGGATCGAGCAGCGGGGTCATGATCCGCCGGAAGACGGCCTCCAGCCGGGCCGTCAGCGCGTCGGGGGGAGAATGGCCCGCACCCGCCGCCGGGGCATGCTCCTGCATGAGCCGGCCCGCCAGCCAGGGCGTGACGACGAAGGCCACTGCCAGGGAAATGAACATGCCCATGGAAGAGTTGATCGGGATCGGGCTCATGTAGGGCCCCATCAGGCCGGTCACGAAAGCCATCGGCAGCAGGGCCGCAATCACCGTGAAGGTGGCCAGGATGGTCGGCCCCCCGACCTCGTCCACCGCCGGCGGGATGAGCTCCCCCAGCGGCTTGCCGGGGAACAGGGTCTGCCAGCGGTGAATATTCTCGACCACCACGATGGCGTCATCCACCAGGATGCCGATGGAGAAGATCAGCGCGAACAGGCTCACCCGGTTGAGGGTGAAACCCCAGGCCCATGAGGCGAACAGGGTCGCCGCCAGGGTCAGGGTGACCGCCACGCCAACGATCACCGCCTCCCGCCGGCCCAGCGCCAGCAGCACCAGCAGCACCACCGCCAGGGTCGCAAAGACCAGCTTGCCGATCAGCTTGTCGGCCTTCTCGGTCGCGGTGGCGCCGTAATTGCGGGTGATCGTCACCTCGACGCCCTCGGGGACGAGGCTGCCCTTGAGCTGCTCCAGGCGGCGGATCACCCCGCTGGCCACATCGGCGGCGTTCTCCCCGGGCTTCTTGGAGATCGACAGGGTCACCGCCGGAAAGCGCTCGCCCCCCGCCGCAGCGGCTCCGGACCTTGCGCGGCCCAGGCCATGCCAGACATACCGGGAAGGCTGATCGGGGCCGTCCACCACGCTGGCCACATCGGCCATCTGGATCGGCTTGCCCCCCGACACCCCCACCACCAGCTTCCTCACGTCATCGGCGTGGGTGATGTAGGTACCGGTCTGGACCAGCACCTCCTGATTGCGATCCACCAGCGTGCCGCTGGGCATGGAGGCGTTGGCCAGCTGCAGGGCCCCCTTGAGATCCTGCGGGGTCAGCCCGTAGGCATTCATCCGGCCCGGATCCATCAAGACCCGCAGCACATGCCCGGGGCCGCCGATGGTGCTCACATCGCGGGTCCCACGGACACGCTTGAGCTCCCCCTCCACCGCCCGGGCCACCTGCTGGAGCTCGAAGGCCGAACGATGCAGATCCCGGGTCCACAGGGTCAGGGCCACCACCGGCACATCGTCTATCCCCCTCGGCTTGATCACCGGCTCGGCCACCCCCAGCTGGGGCGACAGCCAGTCCTGATGGCTGTGGAGGGTGTCGTACAGGCGCACGAGGGCATCCTGATTTTTGACGCCCACCTGGAACTGCACGGTGATCACCGCCATCCCGGGGCGCGAAACGGAATACACATGATCCATGCCGGCGATGCGGGAGAGCACCTGCTCTGCCGGGCGGGCCACCAGGGACTCCACATCCTTGGCCGAAGCACCGGGAAAGGCCACCATCACGTCGGCCATCGTCACGTCGATCTGGGGCTCTTCCTCCTTGGGGGTGATAAGGGTGGCAAACACCCCCAGCAGCATCAGCACCAGGGCCAGCAGGGGAGTGAGGGCGTTGCGCTGAAACAGCGCGGCGATGCGTCCGGAAATACCCATGGCGGCGCTCCCGGATCAGGGCGCGCTGCGCTGCAGGCCGGCACGCACGGGATCCAGCGCCAGCAGCTCGCCGCCCTTCAGGCCGGCCAGCACCTCGATGGACCCATCGGCCAGGAGGCTCCCGACCCGCAACTGGCGCAGCACGAAGCCCCCCTTGCCGTCGGCCACATACACGCCGGTCACTTCACCGCGGCGCAGCACGGCCGCCGCAGGCACCGCCAGACGGGGCGCCTCCCCCACCCGAAAATGCACCCGCGCTGCCATGCCGGGGACCACGCCCCCCGCATCGGCGGGCAGGCTGACCCGGGCCCGCGCCGTGTGGGTGCGGGGATCGGTGGCCGGCAGCAGGGTGACATCGGCGGCCTCCAGCTGGCGACCGCTTTCAGGAAACTCGATCCGGGCCTGGAGCCCGGCCTGCCCCAGCTCGGCCAGCCGGGCCTGGGGCAGATCCGCCACCGCCCGCAGTGCGCCCGGCTCGTACACCACCAGCAGGGGCCGGCCCGGCTGGGCCATCTCCCCCGGCTCCGTGAGACGCTGGGCCACAATGCCGGAGAACGGCGCGGTCACCGTCGCAAACCCCCGGGACGCCGCCACCTGGGCCCGCCCGGCCTCCGCCGCACGGACCTGGGCCAGGGCCGCGTCATGCACCGCCTGGGCCTGATCCAGGGCACTGCCGCTCACGAAATTGCGGGCCTTGAGGGCCTGCGCCCGCTCCAGCGCCGCCCGCACATCCACCAGCCGGGCCTGCGCCGCCGCCACCTGCGCGCCGGCCGCGGCCAGCGCCTGATCGGCCTCGCGGGTGTCGATCCGCATCAGCACATCCCCCTGGCGCACCCGGGCCCCCGCATCCACCCGGGCCTCCAGCACCCGTCCCTGGACCTGGGCCGCCACGGTGGCCTGGCGGACGGCCTCGATGGTGGCCTCCGCCGTCACGGTCCGCGCCCGGACCTGAGCCTGAACGGTAAGCGTGGGAATATCCGCCCCGCCCCCAGCCGCAGGGGCCCCGGGCAGCAGGCAGGACAGGGACAGCGCGAGGGCGGCCCAGCGATGGACATGCTGACGTTTATTCATAAATATAAGCTTACCCTTATATTCCAGATCGTCAAGCCATGCTCCGCCGCCGCCGGAGCCGGGGTCAGAGGCCGGCCGCACACCGGGCCATGGCCCGGACCACCCCTTCATCCTCCCCCACCGCCGTCACCAGCTCGATCCGGCAGGCCGGGTGGCGGCTCCGCGCGGCCTCCAGCAACACCGGCAGGTCCCGCTTGAGATGGCCCCCCTGGGCCAGAAACAGCGGCACTACCCGCAGGGACTCGACCCCGCTGGCCGCCGCGGCGTCCACCGCCTCTTCCAGGCTCGGCGACATGAACTCCAGGAAGGCCAGGGTGACCCAGGCCTCCGGGCACAGGCGGGCAAGCTCCTCCGTGACCCGCCGGGCCGGCTTGGCCCACTCCGGATCCCGCGCCCCATGGGCAAACAGTACGATGGCTTCCTTGGACATGCTTGGCTTCCTTTGCTGACTGGGGCGGGGCGCGGACGCGCCCGGCCGGGTTTGGAGTAATCTTGCAGGCTCTTGAACCGGAGGGTAAGGGCAAAACCGCGCACCCTCCCCCCACCTCGCGCCCAATGCAAGCCATAGTCCCCCCAAAACCCGGAATGGTTCGCCCAGTCCGCCGGATTCTGTCCGCCCTCCTCCTCGCCCTGCTGCCCGCCACGCTCCTGGCCCAGGTCCGGCCCCAGCCCGTGCCCGGGGGAGTCGCCGCCCTCCTCGTGGCCCCTGCCGAAGCCCCCCGCCCCGAAGTGCGTTTCGACGGCCGACCGGTCCTCCTGGAGCACGGCCCGGAAGGCTGGCGGGCCCTGGTGGGCCTGTCCCTCGACACCCCGGCGGGCGAACAGAGCCTGCAGATCGGCAGCGGCAGCGCGGCCCGGCAGCTCAGCTTTGCCGTCCTTCCCAAGGCCTATCCGGAACAGCACCTGACCGTGAAAAACCCGAAAATGGTCACCCCCGACCCGGACATGCTCAGCCGCATCCAGGCCGAACGGGAGGTCCAGATCGCCGTGCGCAGCCGCTTCCGCGACATGGCCGTTCCCCGGACCGATCTCGAGCTGCCCGCCAGCGGCCGCCTGTCCAGCCGTTTCGGGCTGCGCCGGATCTTCAACGGCGAACCCCGCGCCCCCCACACCGGGCTGGACGTGGCCGCGCCCATCGGCGCCCCCGTGCGGGCCCCCGCCGACGGCATCGTGAGCCTGGTGGAAGAGTTCTACTTCAACGGCAAAACCGTTTTCGTGGATCACGGCCAGGGGCTGGTCAGCATGGTCTGCCACCTGGACGCCAGCACCGTAGAGGTGGGCCAGGACGTGCGCCGGGGCGAGCAGATCGGCCGGGTCGGCAACACCGGCCGCACGACCGGACCCCACCTGCACTGGAGCGTCTATCTCAACGGCGCCGCGGTGGACCCGGCGCTGTTCATCGCCCCCCCGCGCCCACCCGCCTCACGCCCCTGACACAGGGTCCGGCGCGGGCCCCGCAGACAGCCCATTGAGCACCCGCGCTGCGGCAAACAGCCCCACGCAAGCCGTCACCGTCACCACCGACCCGAACCCCGCGCAGTTGAGACCCGCCGGCCCCCCGGCGCCCGCCTCGCAGGCGCCCTCCGGCGCCGGATAGCGCAGGGGCTCGCTGGAGAAGACTGCCTCCACGCCGAACTTCTTCTTCGGATCGCGGGGAAACGCGTGGCTCTTGCGCAGCTGGCCACGCACCTTGGCCAGCAGCGGATCCTGGATCGTCCGCGCCAGATCCGCCACCTGGATCCGGGTCGGGTCGATCTGCCCGCCCGCCGCACCACAGGTCACCACCGGCACCTCCAGCCCGTGGCACACGGCGATCATCGCCACCTTGACGCGCACCGCATCGATCGCATCGATCACGTAGTCAAAGCCTCCGCCCAGCAGCCGGGCGGCGTTATCCACGGTCACAAAATCGTCCACCACCGTCACCACGCAGCCCGGGCTGTAGCCGGCGATGCGCTCGCGCATGGCCTCCACCTTGGCCTGGCCGAGGGTCGCGTCGGCGGCGTGGATCTGGCGGTTGATGTTGGACTCGGCCACATGATCCAGGTCGATCAGCGTCAGGCGCCCCACCCCGCTGCGGGCCAGGGCCTCGGCCGCCCACGCCCCCACCCCGCCAATGCCCACCACGCAGACATGGGCCTGCGCCAGCCGGGCCCGGCCGGCCGCACCGTACAGACGGGCAATGCCGCCAAAGCGGCGGGCATCATCGGGGGAATTCGGGACAGGGCTTTCCATGGCATCACCGTTCGCTTGAGAGGCGCGCAAATATAACCGAGCGGGGCATAATCACGACCATTCGTGTTCGTGATCCTGCCCCCATGCCCCGCTACAGCCACATCCTCTTCGACCTGGACGGCACCCTGATCGACTCCGCCCCCGCCATCCTGGCCAGCTACCGCGAAGCCTTCGCCCGCTGCGGCGTGGCACCGGCACGCCCCATCGACGAGAGCATCGTCGGCCCGCCCCTCACCGAAACCCTGCAGCTGCTCACCGGCAGCCACGACCAGGCCCTCATCGGGCGCCTCGCCGAGGGCTTCAAGGCCAGCTACGACCGCGAAGGCTACACCCAGACCGCCGCCTACGCCGGCGTCGCTGAAATGCTCGAGGCCCTCAAAAGCGCCGGCCTGCAGCTTTCGATCGCCACCAACAAGCGCATCCACCCCACCCGCCTGATCCTCGAGCACCTGGGCTGGAGCCCCTGCTTCGATCATGTCTACGCCCTTGACCTGTTCGCCCCCCGCCTGCCCCACAAGGCAGCCATGATCGCCCGCCTGCTGGCCGACCACGCGCTGCCGCAGGACGCCTCCATCTACATCGGCGACCGCAGCGAGGACGGCGAATCGGCCGACGCCAACGGGCTGCCCTTTATTGCGGCGACGTGGGGGTATGGGAGCATCGAAGCGGCGGCCATGGCCGGACACTGGCGGGCTGCGGCCTCGCCAGCAGAACTCGGCGCAGTTCTGCTGGCAGACTGAGCGCAAGGCATCGGCTTGGCATTCAACGGCCGCTTCCACTAGACTCGGATTCCTCATATTTTCCGCCCGGCATGCTGCAGCGTTGGCACCGGGCAGCCACACATCATGCGCCCAGCCCACCCAACAAGGATCATTCGCCCTGCCCTGTTCCTTGCCGCCATCGCCCTCATGACCAGCAGCCCCGCCGACGCTCGTCGCTTTGGCGGTGGCCGTACTGTGGGCATGCAGCGTAGCGTCTCGACGCCCCATGCAACGGTAAATACCCCACAAAGTCACCTCGCCCCCTCGGCCACTTACAGCCGGGCCGTGAGCGAACCTCGTTACGGCAGCAGCGACCTGATGGGCGACGCCGCACGCGTCGCCCTGCGCGCCCGTTACCTGGATGAACAACGCCACCGGGAAGCCGAAATCCTGGAACGCCGCCGCGCCGAACGGGCCGCCCGCAACGGTGCCAGCACCCCCTTGGATGAAGCCGGCCCAAACCCCGTCGCCCTCCAGCCCCATCCCGGCCAGCCCTCCGCAGAGCCGGCCTCGCCGCCACCGAATCGCGCCCCACGCCCGGCCGATCCAAGCTTTGCCCGCCTCACCGGCAGTACAGCCTCAACGGGCCCCACATGCGAGTTCAAGCCCGTCATGGCGGACCGGGACTACCTCGCCTGTGGTATCACGCCTCCGGGCTTTCGGGCTGACCTGCGCTGAGCCCCTTGCGGCCATCCCGCTCCACACATCTCACCTCTCCCCGAACCGCCGCGCATAGCGGGTGTCTTCGGCGAAGACGGCGACCTCCTGGAGACCCGGCGGATGGGTTGGCTCCTGACTCGCTATCGTGTCGGCAAGCCAGAAAACCGCAGCACTGGGCGATCAGGCGCAGCACGGTGTACAGGGGTGGCATAGCAGCCACCTCCCCCAGACAAGCGGCCCCTTCGGCACCGTCTTCACGATGGCCGCATGCATCAAAGCCACATGAGCAGCGGATATACCGCCCGCCAACCCTGCAGCCCCTCGTGCCCCCGCCCTGCAAGCCTGTCGGTAGCCCGCAACAGATCCTGACCAATAGCGTGATTGCTGCAGCTAAAGCTTTGTTTTTTTACGCCGCTATCAAAAGCCAAGCGGTAATCCGGCCTCGATTTGGGTAGGCGACATTCTTACAAAATGTCAATATTTTTTCTAAAGTTGATTCGGGCGGTTCCGTTAATGGTCTCAACGGCGGTTGCCTTACTCACACCGGGCAAGGCGAACCAAAGTTAAGCTGAAACGCTTATCTTGAACGGAATTAAGGAGAACCATCATGGCAATGGGCATCAACACCAACGTCGCTTCGCTCAACGCGCAACGCAACCTCACTTCGTCGCAAACCGGGCTGGCAAATTCGCTGCAACGCCTGTCCTCCGGCCTGCGCATCAACAGCGCCAAGGACGACGCGGCCGGCCTGGCGATCAGCGACCGCATGACCGCCCAGATCAACGGCCTCAACCAGGCTGCCCGCAACGCCAACGATGGCATCTCCCTGGCCCAGACCGCCGAAGGTGGCCTCGGCACCGCCACCGACATCCTGCAACGCATGCGCACCCTGGCCGTGCAGTCCGCCAACGGCACCAACTCCGCCTCCGACCGCGCCTCGCTGCAGGCCGAAGTGGGCCAGCTGCAACAGGAGCTCAACCGCGTCGCCAGCACGACCCAGTTCAACGGCCAGAACATCCTGGACGGCTCGCTCAACAACGCCCAGTTCCAGGTCGGCGCCAACGCCAACCAGACGATCAATTTCTCGATCGGCAGCGCCGCGGCAACGGCTATCGGCAACAACAAGGTCGCCACCACCGATGCCGCAGCGACACTTCTGTCCGAAGCACATAAATCTGCGACCGCGGATACGATTGAAGCCAACACCTTCCTGGCGCAGGCCATCACCATCCAAGGTAACGGCAGCTCTTCGACCATCCCCAACACGACACTTACTGTCGGGTCGTCGGGCCATGATGTCGCAGCAGCGATAAACGCCGCAGCGGGTAGCACCGGAGTGACCGCCACGGCCAGCACCAGCGCAACTCTTGGTGGTTTTGCGGCTGGCAACGTCAGTCTGACGCTTCAAGGCGCGCCCACCTCGGCAGGTGCAGCCAACCCCGTCACGATCAACGCGACGCTCGCCAACGCTACCGATCTGTCCGGCCTGATCAGCGCGATCAACACTCAAACCGGCTCCACCGGCATTGCGGCGGTCGCAGGCAAGACGGCTGGTACCATCGAACTCACCCAGTCCCAGGGCTACGACATCGGCGTCATGAACAACACGGCCTCCACGGCCTTGACGGTCACGGGCCTCAAATCCGACGGCACTGCGGGTACGACCCAAACACTCGCGGGCACCGGCAACGCCGGCAATGCGGCAACGGTAGGCGCGTCCGTCAGCTTCAGCGGCCCGTCCAACTTCACGGTCAGCACCAGCGTTGCCAACTCCGGGCTGTTCGCCGCGACGACCGCCAACGCGAGCACGCTGAACGCCGTTGGGTCGATCGACCTCACGAAGATGTCCGGCAACACCCCCCAAGGCGCAAATGACGCAATCGCGGTGATCGACTCGGCCCTCGCCAACATCGACAACGCCCGCGCCAACCTGGGTGCGATGCAGAACCGCTTCACGACCACGATCGCGAACCTGAGCACCACGTCCGAGAACCTGTCGGCATCCCGCAGCCGCATCCAGGACACCGACTTCGCGGCGGAAACGGCCAACATGACCCGCAACCAGATCCTGCAGCAGGCCGGTACCGCGATGCTGGCCCAGGCCAACCAGCTGCCGCAGAGCGTGCTCAGCCTGCTGAAGTAATCACCCTCGGCCTGTAAAGGCATGAGAATGCGGCGCCGGAGTCCTTCAAGGTCCGGCGCCGCACGCACGAGAGGAGTGCATCATGGAAATCCGCAACGTCGCAAGCAGCGTGCAACCGCCGCCTCAGGCAACGGCCACCGCAGCAGGCAACGCCGCCCGCAGTCCGGCGGCGACCCCGCTCGGCGCCACCGGCGAAACGCCTGGCGTCACCACCACGCAGACGGCGAAGCCCACTCTCGATCAGGTCAAGCAGGCTGTCGATCAGGTCCAGCAGATTGTCCGCCCCCTTGCCCAGAGCTTGCAGTTCTCGATTGACGAGGACACCCACAATACCGTGGTCAAGATTGTCGACACCGAGACCAACAAGGTTATCCGCCAGATACCCTCCGAGGAGATGCTGCAGATGGCCAAGGCCCTCGACAAGTTCACCGGGTTGCTGATGAAGCAACAGGCCTGACGCATCCACCGATCGTTCCTGCTACGGCGGCTCGACATCCGGATGTCGCTACACGGCGGCGCAAAGACTGGCATGCCGCTTGCTCGAAAATGGGAAATTCTGCTTGTGGGGCTCAAGTTCTCGCCTTGAATTCCGTAAGCTTTTCCATAAAAGGTTGTTTGTGGCGAAACGAGGTTCCTCATGGCTAGCATCTCCTCCTTAGGCTCCGGCTCCGGGCTCGACCTGCAGGGGCTCCTGACAAAGCTCATGGCGGCAGAGCAGGCGCCGCTTACGCTGCTCAACAAGCGCGAAGCCAAATTTCAAGCCAGCATTTCAGCGCTGGGCTCCTTGAAGGGCGGGCTGGCCTCCCTGCAAACTGCCGCGGCGGCACTCAGCCCCGAGAGCACCAAGACGGCAACGGCAAAGTTCTCCACTTACCAGGCAAATGTTGCCGACAGCACCATTGCCACCGTTGCCACCAGCAGTTCTGCGGTCGCCGGCAGCTACAGCCTTGAAGTCACCGCGCTAGCTTCGGCCCAGCGCCAGGCCCTGGGCACGACCTACGGCGCGACTGACCCGGTGATCGATTTCGGGGGTAACGCCACCCGCACCCTCACCCTGACCAAAGGTAGTGGTCCGTCGGCAAGCTCCGTGGACATCACGCTGGACAGCACCAAGAACACCCTCGGCGACCTGCGCGACGCCATCAACAAGGCCGCGGCAGGCGTCTCCGCGGTGATCGTCACCGGCGCCGACAACAAACAGAACCTGCTGCTTACAGCCACCGACACCGGCACGGCCAACGCCGTCACCCTGTCGGGCAACGCAAGTTTTGTCGATCCGTCAGGTGGTGCAGCCATCGCCGCATCAAGCGCGTTCAGCACCACTCAGACGGCCACCGATGCCGCAGCGAAGATCAACGGGATTGCAGTCAGCGCGTCCGGCAACACGCTGACCACCGCGGTGGACGGTCTCACGATCAATCTGCAGAAAACCAACACCGGCAGCCCGACCACGATCACGCTCACCCGCGACACCGGCACGCTCAAGAGCGCCCTTACCGCCTTCGTCAAGAATTACAACGACCTCAACAGCAGCATGGCCGCGCTGGGCAACTACGACGCCACCACCAAGAGCGCCGGAGCACTCAACGGCGATGCGACGCTGCGGACCGCCAGGAGCCAGGTCCGCGGTGTACTGGACAACGTGCCGAGTTCGCTCAGCGGGGCCGCATATAAAAACCTAAGCGACATAGGCATCAGCGTCGACAAAGCCGGGGTGATGTCCCTGGACAACGCCAAGCTGCAAAAGGCCATCGACACCAATTTCGGTGCGGTGGCCGAACTGGCCGGCGCCTACGGCAGCCGCATCAAGAGCGTCACCGACAGCCTGCTCTCGAGCAGTGGATCGATCAGCGCAAAGATTGACGGCATCAACCGTTCGGTGGCCCTCATCGACAAGCAGCGCGACGCATTGAGCCTGCGCCTGACCGCCATCGAAAAACAATATCGCGCCCAATTCACCGCGCTCGACACGGCGATCGCCAGCATGCAGAACACCAGCTCTTACCTCACCCAGCAGCTGGTCGGCATCTCCAACATTACCAACTACAACAGCAACAACTAACCGTCTGCCGGAGAGAAACATGTCTTTTGGCTTTGCCCCGCGCGCCGCCAACGCCTACGCCCAAGTGGGGCTGGAAACCGGCGTCTCCGACGCCGACCCGCACAAGCTGATCCTGATGCTGTTCGAAGGCGCACTGCTCAGCATCGCCACCGCCTCGGCGGCCATCGACAGCAAGGACATCCCGGGCAAGGGCATGGCGATCTCCAAGGCCATCGAGATCATCAACGATGGGCTCAAGCTCAGCCTCGACTACGAAGCCGGCGGCGAACTCGCCGAACGTCTGGGTGCCCTCTACGACTACATGACGAACCGGCTGCTGTACGCCAACCTCCACACCAGCCGCCCGGCCCTCGAAGAGGTGGCGGGCCTGCTCCGCGATATAAAAGGTGCCTGGGAATCCATTGGCACCACGGTTTAACTCATTCACCACGCGCCCCCGGAGACATTTCATGAGTTCCCTCGCCCTCCTGGAACAGATGAGCACCTACTCGACCGAGATGGTGGATGCCGCCCGCGCCAACGACTGGGACCGCCTCACCCGCCTCGAGCGGCAGGTGGCTTCCCTGCGTGACCGCATGGGCGTGGAAGACGCCCTGGGAGCGCCCGGACGCGGCCTGCGGATGTCGGAAGAAGAAAAGCAGCAGAAGGTTGCCCTGATCCGCCGCATCCTCGATGACGACAAGGAGGTTCGCGTTCATACCGAGCCCTGGATGGACAGCGTGCGCAAGATGCTTGGCGGCACCGCCCAGGAAAGCAAGGTGCGCAAGCTCTACAGCAGCAACGAAGGAAGCTGAGCCCCGGACGGGCGGTGCGACCATGATCCCCGGAGATCTCGCGACCCGCCTGCGGATGCTCACCGAAGCCAGCTTCTTCAGCACCGAGCCCAATCTCGCACCCCTCGCCCGGGTCAAGGCGATCAGCGCCAACCTGCCCGAGTTCTCCCCGGGCGAGCGGATCACCGCCACGATCCAGCGGGCCAACCAGGATCAGACCTTCCAGGGACGGGTCAATGGAAAGGACGTGATCCTCTCCATGAACCAGCCGGTCAAGGCCGGTGACACGCTGGAACTGGTGGTTACCCAGGTCACCCCCCGGGGCATCGTGGCCACCCTGGCCAATCCTCCCCCTCCGGCCGCCAATCAGGCGGCCCTCAGCCAGACTGGCAAGCTGATCAGCTTCCTGCTGACCGGCCAACCCGCCGCCGAAGGCGTGCGCCTGAATGGCGGTCAGCCGCTGCAGGCGGCCCCCCCGCAAAGTGGAGCCCCCGCCAGCCAGCTGGCCGGGGCCTTGAGCAGCGCAGTGGCCCAGAGCGGCCTCTTTTACGAAGCCCACCAGGCGCGCTGGCTCGCCGGCCAGCTGGATACCGCCGCCCTGCGTCTGGAACCCCAGGGCCGTGAGGCTGCGCTGCCCCGCCCCCCAGTGGCGGGCGCGGGCGTCGGCGCCAGCCCGGCGGCGGCCACGCCGGCAAGCCCAGCGGCAGGTGCGGCCGCCACAACGCCAGGCACCCTGCCAGCGTTGCCTCCTTCCCTGAGACCGGGGGAAGCCGCCCTTTCTACGCAGGTAGCCGGCGGGGGCATCCGCCCGGACACCAGCGGCCCGGTGGCGGAGCGGCTGGTACCCCTGGTGCATCAGCAGCTGGACGCCGTGGCGAGCCACCAGATTGCCTGGCAGGGACAGGTCTGGCCAGGCCAGTTCATGGAGTGGGAGATCGAGGACCCGGAAGGGGACGGCAGCCATCCGGACGATCCTGAATCCACCTGGAACACCACCCTGCGCCTCACCCTGCCCCGGCTGGGAGGGGTGGAGGCGCGGCTGCACCTGACTCCGGCGGGGGTGGCCCTGCGCCTGATCACCGATCAGGAAGAGACCCGCACCGCACTGCAGGCCGGCCAGGCCCGCCTGGCCGAGGCCCTGGCCGCTGCGAACGTGCCCCTGACCGGCCTGGTGGCCGAGCGCAAGGCTGACGTCCCATGAACAGCCCCGAACAGCCCGCGGAACTGCGCTCCGAAGCCGTGGCCCTGGCCTATCAGGCGGGCAACGCGGCGCCGACCGTGGTGGCCAAGGGGCGGGGGCTGATTGCCGCCGGCATCATCGCCAAGGCCAAGGAAGCCGGGGTGTATGTGCACGAGTCCCCCGAGCTGGTGGCCCTGCTGATGCAGGTGGACCTGGATGCCCGGATTCCGCCGGAACTCTATATCGCGGTAGCCGAGCTGCTGGCCTGGCTGTATGCCCTGGAAGAGGGCGTCCATAACAGGACGGCCCCGAAGTTTCCGGGGCCGTCAGCGGTGCAGCAAGCGGGGCCTGATCAGGCAGCCGGCGGTACGTAGCCGGCGACCTGATCCGCTCCGCCGCCAAAGAAGTAACGCTCCAGCTGCTCGGCCAGATACTTGCGGGCCCGGGCATCCATCAGGTTGAGACGGTTTTCATTGATGAGCATGGTCTGGTGCTTGACCCATTGCTGCCAGGCCTCCTTGGAGACGTTCTCGTACACCTTCTTGCCCAGTTCGCCGGGCAGGGGCGGTAGATCCAGACCTTCGGCCTCGCGACCGAGCTTCACACAATTGACCATGCGTGCCATTTGTTACCTCTCGAGTGGGGAAATCCGGGTCGGCCTGGCCGACTCCGCTGAAACCCCGTGATTCTAGCCCTCCGGGGCGGACTGATCCAGGTTCACGCCATCCGTCCCGGGCAGCCCCTGCTTCCAGCCGTTCCCCCCCTGGCTCTTGGCCTGGTACATGGCCCGGTCGGCCGCGGCAATCAGCTGCTCTCCGGAACACAGGTCCCCGCTGCCCAGGGTGATGCCGATGCTGGCCGTCACGCCGGTGTCCTGTCCGTCAAAGTGGAAGTGCTGCCCGGCAATCGACTGGCACACCCGCCGGGCCAGTTCCGCCAGCCCAGCGGCGGTGGCCGCCGGCACCAGGATCGCAAACTCGTCGCCTCCCAGGCGAAAGAACATTTCGTTGCGCCGGATCACCGCCCCGACCGTTCGCGCCAGCCCCACCAGCACTTCATCACCGGCCTGATGGCCAAAACGGTCGTTGACCGGCTTGAATCCGTCCAGATCGATGCCCAGCAGCCCAACCCGGTCGCCGTGGCGCCGGGCGTCCGCCAGCATGCGCTCCAGCTCTTCGTGGAAGCGCCGGCGATTGTAGAGGTTGGTGAGGGGATCCCGCTCGGCCAGGTAGGTCAGCTGGGCAGCCACCCGGCGCTGTTCGGTGACATCCTCGAAAACCCACATCCGGCCGATGGGGTGCGCCCCGTGGGGGCCGGGGACCACCCGGGACATGTCGGTGACCAGCCGCCCATCCGCGAGGAGGATCTCGTAGGGTGTGCTGGGCTCCATGTGGGCCAGCACGTCTTCCAGATGCTGCAGGTAGGCCGCCGGATCTGCCAGCTGGGGCAGGACCCACTGCTTGAGCACGACATCCCGCACCCCAACGCCGGCATCGGCCTCGGAGATGCCCCACAGGCGGTAGAACGCCGGGTTGCAGTACACCACCCGCCGCTCCTGATCCATGAACAGGATGCCCAGGCGCAGCACCCCCAGGAGCGAGGACAGCCGCGAGCGCTCCTCTTCACTGCGGCGCAGGTAGTGCTCCGACAGGGCCTGGGCCCGTCGCAGCGCCGCCACCGTTTCGAGGAGTTCGAATTCGGCCACCTTGCGGGCCTGGATGTCCTGAAAAATCGCCAGCAGCCCGAGCCGCGCGCCGTCCTCTGCATGGACCGGCTGCAGGTGGCAGGCCACCCACAGGGCATCGGCAGGCGGCTTGCAGAGACGCAGCTCGAAATCGCCTCCTGCCCCCCCGGCCAGACAACTGCGGATCTGCGCCCGCAGGAAGCGCCGGTCCTTGTCATGGATCAGCGACTGGATGAAGTCCTCGCTGGCCAGCAGCGTTGCAGGACTCACGCCGGTGAGGCGCTCTACGGAGGGGGTGATCCGGAGCAAGCCACCCGCGCCGTTGATCCAGCACTCGATGGCGTGCCCCTGCTCGGCCGCCCGCTGAAAACAGCGCGCCTGCTGTTCATCCAGACTGCGGACGGGGGTGGAGCTCATGGCCTGGGGATCCTTAAAGGGTTTTCATGAAAACCTTGGAGCGGCGGCTGACATCGTACATCTCGCGCTTCTGGCGGGGCAGCGCTTCGGGGGGCGCCTCGCGGAAACCGCGCTCCCGGAACCAGTCCGCGGTACGGGTGGTGAGCACGAACAGGCGCTCGACCCCCATGGCCCGGGCGCGGCTCTCCATCCGGCCCAGCAGCATCTCCCCGAGGCCGGCGCGGCGGTGCTGGGGGACCACCGCAACACAGGCCATTTCGGCGGCGCGCTCGTCGATGAAGGGGTACAGGGCCGCACACCCCACCAGCACGCCGTCGTATTCGACCACGGTGAAACGCTCGATCTCTTCTTCCAGACGCTCCCGGCTGCGCCGCACCAGGGTGCCATCGGCCTCCATCGGCGCAATCACGCTGGACAGGGCGCCCACGTCTTCGATGGTGGCCTCGCGCAGGCGGAACAGGGGGTCCCGGGTCAGCACCGTGCCCACCCCCTGGGGCGTGAAGAACTCCAGCAGCAGGCCCCCGTCCTTGTCCCGGTCGATCAGGTGGGCCCGCCCGACCCCCTGCCGGACGGCACGGATGGCACAGGGCAGGTACAGATCCAGATCCTCGGTCATGCCCTCACCGGCCTTGAGCTTGACCTCCGCGTCATCGGCGGTGATGGCCTCGATCAGCGCGCCGCCGGCGTCGAGCAGTCCCGGGGCATCGCACAGGTAGATCAGCTTTTCGGCCTTGAGGGCAATAGCCACCGCCTCGGCCACCGCCTCCATGCTCATGTTGAAGATTTCTCCGGCGGGTGACACCCCCAGGGGAGACATCAGCACCACGTTCTGCTGGTCCAGATCCGCCGCAATTTCATCGGCAATCACCCGGCGTACCGCCCCGGTAAAGCCGTAGTCGATCCCGTCCACGACCCCCACCGGCTTGGCGGTGACGAAGTTCCCCCCGGTCACCCGCATGAAGCTGCCGGCCATCGGCGTGTTGGGCAGCCCCTGGGACAGGAGGGCCTCCACCTCGATGCGGGTGACGGCCATCGCAGCCTTGACGCATTCCAGGGCGGCCGCATCGGTGACCCGCAGGCCCTTGTGGTAACGGGGCTCCAGGCCCCGGCGGGCCAGCTCGGCCTCGATCTGGGGACGGGCCCCATGCACCAGCACCAGGCGTATTCCCAGGGCAGCGAGCAGGTTGCAGTCACAGGCCAGGGCCTGGGCGAGCTGGCCCGCGGCCACCTCGCCGCCGAAGCCGAGGACGAAGGTCTTGCCGCGGAAGGCATGAATGTAGGGCGCCGCTGCCCTCACCCAGCCCACAAAGCGCTGGGAAAGCTGATCGGAGCCCACTTCGGGAAATGGATTGGGAGTCGTCACGTCGGGAGTGGCCGGAGCACTGTCTTGGGATGCCTTGTACATTCACATTCGGAGGGAAATCGGAAGTCACTTCTTGAGGGCGTCTTCCAGGCGGGTCACGAGGGTCCGCAGGACCTTGAGCCGCGCATAATATTTATTGTCGGCCTCGACGAGGGTCCAGACCGCGTTTTCGGTGCTGGTGCGGTCAATCATGTCACAGACCGCAGGTTCGTAGAGAGGCCACTTCTCCCGGTTGCGCCAGTCTTCCTGGGTGATCTTGTAGCGCTTGAAGGCTTCCTGCTCCCGGTCCTGGAAGCGCCTGAGCTGCTCCTCCGGACTCACCGACAGCCAGAATTTCAGGACCACGGCGCCGGCGGACACAAGTTGGTCCTCGAAGTCATTGATCTCGGCGTAGGCCCGCATCCAGTCGGCCTCGGAGCAAAAGCCTTCCACCCGCTCGACCAGCACCCGGCCGTACCAGGAGCGGTCGAAGATCGCCACCTTGCCGCGCCGGGGCAGACGGCGCCAGAAACGCCACAGGTAGGGCTGGGCCAGCTCCTCGTCGCTGGGGGCGGCAATCGGAATGACATGGTACTGACGGGTATCGAGGGCCTGGGTGATGCGGCGGATCGCCCCCCCCTTGCCCGCGGCATCCATGCCTTCAAAAACCAGGATCAGGCTGCGCCGGGCAAACGCCTCGCTGCGCACGGCCAGGGCCAGACGACCCTGCAGCTTCTCCAGCTGCTTGTCGTACTCCTTCTTGTCCATGGGCTGGTTGAGCACCAGGGCATTGAGCAGGTTGCGCTGGTCCACCGGAGGCAACAGGGGGGCGGCGGTCTGCCGGGTCTTGTACCCCTTGGCCAGAAAATCCAGCTTGCGCCGCAGGGCATCGAGCAGGGTGCGTCCCACATGGACCGACCGGTACTGCGGGTCGGAGCCATCGACGATGACCCAGGGAGCCACCCCGGTGCTGGTGCAACGCAACACGTGCTCCGCCACTTCGCGGTAGCGGTCGTAGTGCTCGTAGAACTCCCAGTCCGCCTCCTGCACCCGCCAGCGGGTGTCCGGATTGGCCTCGAAGGCTTTGAGGCGTTTCTTCTGGCCGGACTGGGACAGGTGGAACCACAGCTTGATGAGCAGGACCCCTTCGGCCGCCAGCATCGCCTCGAAACGGTTGAATTCGGACAGTCTCTGATCCAGCTCGGCTTTCTTGATGCGACCGAATGCCCGTCCCAGGATCGGATCGGAATACCAGTTGCCAAACAGGATCCCGATCTTGCCCTTGGGAGGCAGGGCACGCCAGAACCGCCACAGGGCAGGACGCTGACGCTCCTCGTCGGTGGGCTCATCAAAGGCATGCACCTCGATATGGCGGGGGTCCATCCACTCGTTGAGCAGATTCACCGTTTCCCCCCGCCCTGCCCCGTCGATGCCGTTGATCAGGACCACAGTGGCAAAGCCCTTGCTCTCGAGGAGCTCGAACTGGGCGCTCAACAGATCCGTGCGCAGCTGGGGCTCCAGTGCGTCATATTCAGACTTGGACAGCTTGTGCTCCAGCTCGGCGGATTCAAACATTGCGCTCTCCCAGGTAATCACCCCACAGGACCTGCAGGGCCGCCAGCGCGGCAAGGCCTGCGGTTTCGGTACGGAAAATCCGCGGCCCGAGGCAGAGGGGTTCACAACCGGCCTGCTCCGCCAGGGCGAGCTCCGCCGGCGCCCAGCCCCCCTCCGGACCGATCAGGATGGACAGCGCCCCAGTCGGCGCCGCCTTGCCGGCCAGAGCGCCGGCAGCCCCGGGCGCCAGGAGCAGGCGCCTCTCCCCGGTCGTCCGGGCCAGATACCTGGCCAGGGGCAGAATGCCATGAATCACCGGAACCCGGTTGCGCCCCGATTGTTCGCAGGCGGATATGGCGACCTGCTGCCAGTGGGCCACCCGCTTGTCCGCCCGGTCCCCCACCAGCTTGAGCACCGAGCGCTCCGCTGCCACCGGCTGCACGGCCACCGCGCCAAGTTCCACCGCCTTCTGGACGATCCAGTCCATCTTGTCACCGCTGGCCAGGGCCTGAACCAGGGTGATCGCCAGCGGCGACTCCCGCTCCACCGCCAGGCGCGGCCCCAGGCGGGCCAGGGGCTGCTTGCCGAGGGCCAGCAGGGTGGCGGCACACTCCCCGCCCTGACCATCGAACAGCACGACAGCGTCCCCCACCCGCAGGCGCAGCACGCGCTCGGCATGGTGGGCGACCGGACCCGGCAGGGGCATGTCGGATCCCGGGAGGATCCCGTCAGGGCAGAAGAAGCGCGGATTCATCATGCTATTATCCGCAAAACCGCGTGCGCGAAAGGGATAGAAAACCAGGATGATGCCCGCTTTTCCCGTCTTTCCTGTATCGGCAGGGCCATCGAGCCTTCCCGGACCGTGCTCCGTTCCTCCCCGAAGCGCCTTCGCCAGGCCTGCCCGATGACCACCGAACAACGCCTTGAACTCGCCTGCGCGCTGGCGGACACCGTCCGCCAGATGGCCCGGGAAACCATCCTGCCCCGCTACCTGAGCGCCGTTCGAGAGCAGAAGGCGGACGGCAGCGTGCTCACTGAAGCGGATCTGGCCTCCCAGGCGGCCCTGGTCGAGCGCCTGCCCCGCCTGATCATGGCGCCGGTGCTGGGCGAAGAGATGACCCCCGAAGAGCAGGGGCGCGTCTGGCACGAGGGCAAAAGCGGACTGTGGGTCATCGACCCCATCGACGGGACCACCAACTTCGCCAACGGCATCCCGTTTTTTGGCGTGGCGGTGGCCTATCTGGTCAACCATAAAACCGAAATCGGGGTGGTATACAACCCGGTGACGGATGAAGCCTTCTATGCCGCACGAGGCGCCGGCGCCTGGCTGAACGGCGTTGCCCTGCCCCTGCGCCAGCCCACCACCCGCCTCAAGGACGCGGTGGCCGGGGTGGACTTCAAGCGCATCAGCCACCACCTGGGGGATGAACTGGCCGTGCGCCCCCCCTACTATTCCCAGCGCAACTTCGGCTCCAGCGCCCTCGAGTGGTGCTATGTGGCGGCCGGCCGGCTGGACGTTTACCTCCACGGCGGGCAGATGCTGTGGGACTACGCTGCGGGACGGCTGATCCTCGCCGAAGCCGGCGGCGTCTACAGCACCCTGGGCGGCTCACCGCTCACCGCCGGCCCGGCGATCAAGCGCTCGGTGATCTCCGCCGCCACCCCGGCCTTGTTTGAACAGTGGAAGACCTGGCTCCACGCCCACTCCTGAAAGACCCGGGCAGGCCCCAGGCCGGCACGGAACGTGCGATAGATGAACGCTTGCGACCCGGTCGAGTGTTTTTGGAACAGGCCATGGCCCCGTGGCCTGTTCCAAAACTACTCACTTTCGGGAAAATCGCATGTCCATGAAACACCCCATCATCGTGGTGACGGGCTCCTCGGGGGCCGGGACCACCACGGTGAAACATACCTTCGAGGGGATTTTCTGGCGGGAAAAGGTGAACGCCGCCGTCATCGAAGGCGACAGCTTCCACCGCTACACCCGTGAGGAGATCCGCAGGCTCATCCTGGAGGCCGAAAGCCAGGGCAAGCGGGGCATCAGCCATTTCGGCCCCGAGGCCAACCTGCTCGAAGAGCTGGAGCAGCTCTTCCGCACCTACGGGGAATCCGGCAAGGGCACCCGCCGCTACTATCTGCACCAGCCCGAGGAGGCCGCCCGCCGGGGGCTCAAGGTAGGCGACTTCACCCCCTGGGAAGAACTGCCGGCCGACACCGACTGCCTGTTTTACGAGGGCCTTCATGGGGGCGTCATCACCGACAAGGTCAATACTTACCGCCACGCCGACCTGCTGATCGGCGTCGTCCCGATCACCAACCTGGAGTGGATCCAGAAAATCCACCGGGACACCAGGACCCGGGGCTATTCCCTGGAGGCCGTCCAGGAGACCATCCTCCGGCGCATGCACGACTACGTGCACTACATCGTTCCCCAGTTCTCCCACACCCACATCAACTTCCAGCGGGTGCCCATGGTGGACACCTCCAACCCCTTCATCGCCCGGGACATCCCCAGCGCCGATGAGTCGATGGTGATCATCCGCTTCCGCGACCCCCGGGGCGTGGACTTCCCCTATCTGCTGCGGATGATCCACGACAGCTTCATGAGCCGCGCCAACACCATCGTGGTGCCCGGCGGCAAGCTCGACCTGGCCATGCAGCTGATCCTCACCCCGCTGATCTGGAAACTGATGGAGCGCCGCCGCCAGTGGGTGTGACGACGGCAGGCCCGGTTACTTGCCCGCCACCACCTCGACCTCGCGACCCTGATCGGTCTTCTGGTCGTCCTTGAACTCCCCTTCCCAGGCGTCACCCTCGGGCGAGATCAGGCGCCCCTGGCCGTGCTTCCTGCCGAGCACCCAGGCGCCTTCATAACGGTTGCCGTTCTTCCAGAAGTAGCTTCCCCGGCCGTGGAACACCCCCCGGACGAAATCCCCGGTATAGCGCTCCCCCGTGGCAAAGACCAGGGTGCCGCGGCCCTGGGGCTGCCCCTCCAGCACGGCGCCATCGTAGCGGTTGCCGCCGGGAAACTGGATGGTGCCGTGGCCCGTGGCCTTGTCCTCAACCCAGTCGCCTTCATACCACTGGCCGTTGGTCCAGGTGAAACGGCCCTTGCCCTGGCGCAGCCCCTTGACCAGGGTCCCGGCGAAACGCTCGCCGTTGGCCCACTCGACGGTGCCCGTACCGCTCACTTCACCGCTGGCGGACACCACCGAGAAATTTCCCCGATAGGTGGCATCCCCGGCCACCGTCACGGTATCCAGGGGCGTGACGGCAGGCTCGGCCTGCACCGCCGGCGCCACCGCAGGCCGGGACGCGGGACGCTGTTCGACAGACCTGGCGGCCCCCGCAGCCGCCCCTGGGGAGGCTCCCGAAGAAGCCGGAACGGACACCGCCGCCGCGGCAAGCGCTGCAGCCGGTACGGCGGCGCCGGCGGGCGGCAGAGTTCCCCCCTGCGGGGCCGGCGGCACGGCCTTGCCGCTACCGAACTGAGCCATCGCCTGTGCCGGCAGGGGGGTCCCCCGCTCCCGCGCCAACGCATCCGCGTTGCTGCGGGCCAGATTCTGGGGCGTTCCCCGGCAGGCGCTCACGGCGTCCCGCCATGCGACTTCGGCCCGGATGGACATCTGATCCTTTTCTGCCGCTGCCACACCGGCGCCATGGGTCTTGATCCGCTGGGCCTGTTCGGTGGCCGCATCCCACAAGGGGCCGCAATACTCGGCATTATGGGCGTCGATCTGGGTCTGCTCTGCCTTGCGGTGGGCCTGCTGCTGCCGGTTACCCAGGCACTTGTCGGCCGCCCCCTCCCAGGCCATGACGGCCTTGCCGTACAGCATGGCTGCGTCATCCCAGCGCTTGTCCTTCCAGGCCCCCCGAGCAAAATCCACCAGCGCCGTGGCGCTCTTCCAGGCCGCATCACAGGCCGGACCGGCACTCAGGAGCTCGGCATTGGCGGCCCGCACCTTGATGGTGGCCGCCAGGCTGCGCTCGGCCTTTTCCCGGTGGGGCGGCTGGCACAGGCTGACCGCATCGCGCCAGGTGCTCTCCGCTTCACCGAGCAGGCGCTCCACCTCCACCGGGTCACCCTTGTCACCGCGGGCCATGGCGACCTTCAGATCCAGGTCCAGAGCCTTGTCCAGGCGGGGCAGGCACTCGGTCTGATGGGCCAGGGCCACCTCGGCCAGACGGAGCTCTGCCGTGGCCCGGTCACCCCGCCGGTTGGCCTGGATGGCCACTTCAGGACAACCGGCAGCGATCTTCAGGAGGCTGTTGCCGGCCTCCCGCAAGAGGGGCACCGCCTCCTTCCAGCGCCGCGTCGCCGAAGCCTGCAGCCCCCGCTCCAGCACACCCTCCGCCTCCTGAAACAGCACCGGGCAGCCCGCTGCCGTGGCGGCATCCGCCGTTTCGGGCATCAGCGCGCCGTCCGCCTGCTGGGCGATGGCGAGGGGAGAGAGGAGCATCAGACCGAGGGTCAGCCCCCCTCTGGCAATCATTCTGTTCATCACGTCAATCCGATCCCGATTCGAGGGGCATCCTCAACATTGCATCGATCAATCCGCCCGCCCCGGGAGCGGCCGGCACCACTTCATCACTTTCAGCCCGCAGCTCCAGGGCTGCCAGTTCATCACCGACGCTGGGCATCTCCCCCAGCTGCAGGGCGAAGACCTCCAGGGAGGCGCCCCTGAGCAAGGCCGTCAGCATCTCGGCCCGCTGGCTCTGGCGGGCCAGTTCCGCATAATCCCGCAGGCGCTCCTCGTCAAACACGAAGGCATTGCGCACCAGCCCGCGATCCAGCAGCTTCTGGTGCAGGGAAGCGCCCGCCAGGGGATCCCCCCCCAGGCGCATCATCCGGTCGTAAGCCCAGCGATCCGCGTTGTCGAAGACCGTGGTCGCCACCCAGGACAGGCTCGACACCGACAGGCCCACCCGGGCCATGAAGGAATCCCGCAGTACGTTGCCCGCCTGGCGCGCCACGGTCTTGCCCAGTTCTTCTCCCACCTTCTGCAGGTAATCCCTGCTGGCCTGTTCGGCCAGGCTGCGGGCCGCCTCCTGCAAGGCCTGCTTGGCAGCCGCCTCGCCAGCCTGCTTCGCAGCGGCCGCAGCCGCCGCCTGGGCCGCCTGACTGGCCGCAACCTTGGCCGCCTCCGCCGCCGCGTTGAGCCCCACCGCCAGGGAGGCCACCTCGAACAGGGTGGAGACGATCTCCTTGCTGTAATGGAAGGTCTTCATCCGCGCCCCGCCCTCCTCGGAGAGGCCCTGGGTCCATAGCACCATCCACAGGGCTTCGTCGGCGCTGACCTGGGGCACGAACACCTCCAGGGGGTGGATGCTCATGAGCCAGTGAAAATCCTGGTAACCGGGCGTGAGGGGCGGCGCCAGGCGGGTATAGCCCCGGCACACCTGAAAGGGCTTGATGACGATCGTCTTGCCTGCTGCGGTCTTGATGGGGAAAGGGTCTCCGTCATCCCGCAGCTCGGCCAGCTCCTCCAGCATCTTGGTGGAATTACGTTTGGCATAGCCATCGATGTCGACGATCTTGTCGCCCGGGGTGAGACCTGAATCGGCGGTTGCGGCCACCACCGTCAAGCGCTCATCCACCTGCAGCGCCCGCACCCAGGCCACCCGGTCATCCTCGGGCCAGTCGTAGCTGGTGGCCACACTGAAGGGAAGCTCCCACTGACGGCTGCACTCCGGATCCTTCAGGGCCGCCGAACGGGCAATGGCCGGGCGCAAGGCACGCTCCCCATGCCCGAGCATGCGCAGGCTGGCGAGCAGCCCCTCATTGACCTTGCGCCCATCATCCACCGTGTATTTGACCGTACTGCAGGCGCTCAGCAGGGTGGTCAGGATCAGCAGGCACGGCAGGAAGCGGGGGAAAGAGGACATCGACCAAGCCGTAAGTAAATGTAAGAACCGGCAACGGGGCCGATTATGCCGCAGTTTTGCCGCCGGCATCGGGGGATCCATCACGCCGCCGGGAACACCCCGAAAGCCTACCCAAGTACCGGGAAATCAAAGATAATTGCAGTCTTTGCGCGCCGTTTGCCCGGCCGAAGGTCCTTCGATGTCTTCTTCGCGTAATGTCAAGCTGCCCGTCTTCAACCCCCTGACTGGCGCGATTCGCGCGCTGGCCATGGACGCCGTCCAGAAGGCCAGTTCCGGCCACCCTGGCGCTCCGATGGGCATGGCCGAAATCGCCGAAGTGCTGTGGCGCCGTCATCTGCGTCACAACCCCGCCAATCCCCACTGGGCCGACCGGGACCGCTTCGTGCAGTCCAACGGCCACGGCTCGATGCTGATCTACGCCCTGCTGCACCTCACCGGCTACGATCTGTCCATCGACGACCTCCAGAACTTCCGCCAGCTCCACAGCAAGACCCCTGGCCACCCGGAAGTCGGCTACACCCCCGGCGTCGAGACCACCACCGGCCCCCTGGGTCAGGGCATCACCAACGCCGTGGGCATGGCCCTGGCCGAAAAGCTGCTGGCCGCCGATTTCAATCGCCCTGGTCACGAGATCGTCAACCACCACACCTACGTGTTCCTGGGGGACGGCTGCCTGATGGAAGGCATCTCCCATGAAGCCTGTTCGCTGGCCGGCACCTGGGGTCTGGGCAAGCTGATCGCCTTCTACGACGACAACAACATCTCCATTGACGGCCACGTGGACGGCTGGTTCACCGACGACACCCCGAAGCGCTTTGAAGCCTATGGCTGGCATGTGATCCGCGACGTCCAGGGCCACGACCCGGTCGCGATCGAGGCCGCTCTCAAGGCGGCCCAGGCCGAAACCGGCAAGCCCTCGCTGATCTGCTGCAAGACCATCATCGGCGCCGGCGCCCCCAACAAGCAGGACAGCCACGACGTCCACGGTGCCCCCCTGGGCAATGCCGAGATCGAAGCCGCCCGCGCCTACATCGGCTGGGCCCACGCCCCCTTCGAGATCCCCGCCGACGTCTACGCCGCCTGGGACGCCCGGACCAAGGGCGCTGCCTTTGAGGCCGAGTGGAACACCCGCTTCGCCGCCTACGCCGCCGAGTTCCCTGAACTCGCCACCGAGTTCACCCGCCGCATGGCCGGCGACCTGCCCGCCGACTGGGCCGCCCACGTGGACGCCGTACTCGCCACGGTCACCGCAAAGGGCGAAACCATCGCCACCCGCAAGGCCAGCCAGAACAGCATCGAAGCCTTCGCGCCCAAGCTGCCCGAGCTTCTCGGCGGCTCCGCTGACCTGGCCGGCTCCAACCTGACCCTGTGGTCCGGCGCCAGGGGCGTCAGCAAAAACAACGGCGGCAACTACGTGTACTACGGCGTGCGCGAGTTCGGCATGGCGGCCATCGCCAACGGCATCGCCCTGCACGGCGGCCTGATCCCCTACACCGCCACCTTCCTGATGTTCAGCGAGTACGCCCGCAATGCCCTGCGCATGGCGGCGCTGATGAAGGTGCGCCAGATCTTCGTGTTCACCCACGACTCCATCGGCCTCGGCGAAGATGGCCCGACCCACCAGCCCGTCGAGCAGACCGCTTCCCTGCGCCTGATTCCCAACATGGACGTGTGGCGCCCCTGCGACACCACCGAATCCGCCGTGGCCTGGGCCGCCTCCATCGAGCGTCGCGAAGGGCCGTCGTCCCTCGCGTTCTCCCGCCAGAACCTGCCCTTCCAGGCTCGCAGCGCCCAGCAGGTGGCCGATATCCGTCGTGGCGGCTACATCCTTTCCGAAGCCGGTACTGCAGCACAGCCAGCCGCCGCACAAGCCGTTATCATCGCGACCGGATCGGAAGTCGCCCTGGCCGTAGCCGCCCAGCAGCAGCTGGCCGACGAGGGCATCGCCGTGCGCGTGGTGTCGATGCCCAGCACCAACGTCTTCGATCGCCAGGATGCGGCCTACCGCGCCGCCGTGCTGCCCGCAGGCCTGCCCCGGGTGGCAGTGGAAGCCGGCGTCACCGACGGCTGGTACAAGTACGTGGGCCTCGAGGGCGCCGTGATCGGCCTCGACCGCTTCGGCGAGTCGGCCCCGGCGGGAGAGCTGTTCAAGTATTTCGGCATCACCGCCGACGCCGTCGTGGCCGCCGTGAAGAAGGTTCTCGCCTGAGCGGGCGGTACGCCGGACGCAACAACAGGGTCGGCACCCTGCAGGGTGCCGAATGCAACGTGATCGTGGTTTCGTGTATTTAAGACTAGGGAGAAGAATCGATGAGCATCAAGGTCGCCATCAATGGTTTCGGTCGTATCGGCCGCTGCACGCTGCGTGCCATTTACGAGCAGGGTCTGCAGAACGAGTTTGAAGTGGTCGCCATCAACGCCTCCGGCGATCTGGCCACCAACGCCCACCTGCTCAAGTACGACACCACCCATGGCCGCTTCGCCACCCCGGTGGAAACCGAAGGTGAGAACATCATCATCATCGACGGCAAGAAGATCCCCTTCTACTCCACCAAGGATCCCAAGGGCGTCAACTGGGGCAGCCACGGCGTGGATGTGCTGCTGGAATGCACCGGTGCCTACACCACCAAGGCCAAGGCCCAGGCCCTGCTCGAGCAAGGCGCCAGGCGCGTGCTGATCTCCGCCCCGGGCGGCGACGACGTGGACACCACCATCGTCATGGGTGTGAACGAAGAAGCGCTGAAAGCCGGCATGACCGTCGTCTCCAACGCCTCCTGCACCACCAACTGCCTGGCCCCGGTGGCCAAGATCCTGGCCGACAACGTGGGCATCAAGCAGGGCCTGATGACCACCATCCACGCCTACACCAACGACCAGGTGACCGTGGACGTGCGCCACAAGGACCTGCGCCGCGCCCGCGCCGCCGCCGCCAACATCATCCCCACCAAGACCGGCGCCGCCAAGGCCGTCGGCCTGGTGCTGCCGCAGCTGGTCGGCAAGGTGGATGGTTTCGCCCTGCGCGTGCCGACCATCAACGTCTCCCTGGTGGACCTGACCTTCACCGCCGACCGCGCCACCACCAAGGAAGAAATCAACGAACTGATGACCGCCGCGGCCAACGGCCCGCTCAAGGGCATCCTGGCGGTCAACACCGAACCGCTGGTGTCCTCCGACTTCAACCACACCACCGTCTCCTCCACCTTCGACGCCACCCAGACCCGCGTCATCAAGGGCGAAGACGGCTCCGTGCTGGTCAAGGTGCTGGCCTGGTACGACAACGAGTGGGGCTACTCCTGCCGCATGCTCGACGCGGCCCGCGCCTTCGTCAACGCCAAGTAATACCGCTGTTTCGACGCCCCGCCCCGTGCGGGGCGTTTTTCATTCCGACGCCTCAAAGTACATCATCATGCAAGTCAAGAAACTCACCGATCTCGACGTCAAGGGCAAGAAGGTCTTCATCCGCGCCGACCTCAACGTTCCCCAGGACGACGCCGGCAACATCACCGAAGACACCCGCATCCGCGCCTCCATCCCGTCCATCAAGTTCGCCCTCGAAGGCGGCGCGGCGGTCATGGTCACCTCCCACCTGGGTCGCCCCACCGAAGGCGAGCTGAACGCCGACGACACCCTCGCCCCCGTGGCCGTGCGCCTGGGCCAGATGCTCGGCAAGCCGGTGC
>NZ_JAQUVG010000093.1 GCF_028693495.1 Zoogloea sp.
TGTGCTGGGCGCCCGCCACCGCCATCCCGTAACCCGGCACGACGATGACCTTGCTGGCGTAGCGCATCAGGGCGGCAGCATCCATCGCCCCCACTTCCTTCTGCTCCCCCTCCACGGCCTCGCCACCACCGGCCGCCGCCATCGGCACGAACAGGATGTTGCTGATCGGCCGGTTCATGGCCTTGGCCATCAGTTGCGTAAGCAGCGTTCCGGCAGCACCAACCACGATGCCGGCGATGATCAGGGCCGGAATGCCCATCACAAAGCCTTCGAAGCCCACGGCCAGGCCGGTGAAGGCGTTGAACAGGGAGATCACTACCGGCATGTCTGCGCCGCCGATGGGCAGCGTGATGACGGTACCGAGAATCAGGGACATTGCAAAAAAGGCCACCACCAGGAGCGGACTCACCTCCGGGGCCATCACGATGGCCACGCCAAGGCCCACGGTCAGCAGTGCCAGCACGATGTTGACACCGTTCTGGGCCGGCAAGCGGAAAGCCTTCTTCATCACCCCCTGGAGCTTGGCCCAGGCCACCACCGAACCGGCAAAGGACACCGCACCAATCAGCGCACCCAGGGTGGCCAGCAGGGTCACCAGGGTGCCGTGCATCTCGCCCCGGGCAAACTCCACCGCCGCAATGGCCGCCGCTGCACCACCCCCCATACCGTTATAAATGGCCACCATCTGGGGCATGTCGGTCATCGCCACCTTCTTGCCGGAAATCCAGGCCAGGGCACCACCCAAACCGATGGCAATGATGATGAGGAGGAAATTACCCATGCCCGGGGTCAGGAAGGTCACCACCGTGGCCAGCACCATGCCGACACCGGCCCAGACAATACCCTTGCGGGCCGTCACCGGCGAGCTCATGCCTTTCAAACCGAGAATGAACAGGATCGCAGCCACAAAGTAGCTCGCTTCAATCAGCCACTTGAGCGCCATCAGTGCTTCTCCTTAGACTTGAACATGGCAAGCATCCGTTCCGTGACCACGTAGCCCCCGGCCGCATTGGCAGCCCCAAGCAGCACGGCAACAAAGCCAAGGACCTGTTCCAGCGGAGTCTCCGCCTGACCCAGGGCGATCATGCCACCCACCAGCACCACCCCATGCACGAAGTTCGATCCGGACATGAGCGGCGTGTGCAGGATCACCGGCACACGGGAAATCACCTCGTACCCGGTAAAGGCAGCGAGCATGAAGATATACAGCGCAAGCATTCCATCCATGGAAAGCCCTCCTTAAAGGCCAAGCGCGGCCTTGACGCCCGCATGGCGGATTTCGCCCGCGTGGGTCAGGCATGCGCCGGACAACACCTCATCTTCCCAATCCAGGGCGAGAGCCCCATCCTTGATGAAGGGAGAGATGAAATTGAACAGGTTCTTGGCGTACATCTCGGATGCATGGACGGGCATGCGGCTGGAGATGTGGATGGGACCGATGATCAACACTTCGCCGACCCAGGTCTTCTCGCCTGCCACCGTGCCGGCCACGTTGCCACCCGTCTCGGCGGCCATGTCCACCACCACCGAACCGGGTTTCATGCGCGCCACCATGTCGGCACTGACAATGACCGGCGCCTTGCGCCCAGGGATCGCCGCCGTGGTGATGAGGGCATCGCATTCGGCGATGGCCTTGCCCAGCTTGTCAGCCTGCTGGCGCTTCTCGTCGTCGGTCAGCTCGCGCGCATAGCCGCCGCTGCCGGCCGCCGATACGCCGGTATCCACAAACTTGGCGCCGAGGGATTCGATCTGCTCCTTGGTCTCCGGACGCACGTCATAGCCCGACACCATGGCGCCGAGGCGCTTGGCGGTGGCAATGGCCTGCAGTCCGGCCACACCGGCGCCGATCACCAGCACCTTGGCCGGGCGGATGGTACCGGCGGCATAGGTGAGCATCGGGAAGAATTTGGGACTGTGATCGGCGGCAATCAAGGCACATTCATAACCTGCCACTGCGGCCTGACTGGACAGCACGTCCATGCTCTGGGCACGACTGATACGTGGCAGCAGCTCCAAAGCGAAACAGGTGATCCGTTTTTGGAGCAACAGTTCAACCCGTTCCCGGCTCGACCAGGGCTGCTGAAACCCCACCAGAACGGAGTCCGGCTCAAGGCGGGCCAGAGCCTCCAGCCCAAGCGGCTGGACCTGCAGGAACAGGTCCGCTCCCGCAAGGACAGTATCCGGATCCGCCACAAGCTGCTCCGCTCCGTAATCTCCATCACGGTAGTAGGCCGACTCGCCGGCACCTGCCTGGAGCAGCAACGCTGCGCCAAGCCCTTGATATTTCCTGGCCACGTCCGGTACGAGCGCGACACGGCGCTCTCCGGGCAGGCTTTCTTTGGTCACACCGATGACCAGTGGCATGGAACCTCCTTATAGCTGGGTTTGGGAATTCTGTTATCGTCCCGAGAGAATTTCGACAACGACACAGAAGCGGGGGCTCATGCGCCTACGGCGCTGGAATGCACCCGAATGCTGCACGAAAACCGGACCTCTCGTCCGGGTATTGCAAAAATCATGGGAAAAAACAGCAAGAAACAGACCAAGGCCAGCAGAAAACTCGGACTTCCGGCAGGCGCCCTCGTACACGTGGGAGAAATCAAGACAGACCCACCCCGGATCTCCCTGATCGAATTCGATACCCAAGGCCTTCGGGAAACCCGTTTTGAATCGATTGAGGCCTCGCGCCAGCACCAGACGATCCACGAGAAGCTCTGGCTCAACGTTCATGGACTGCACGACCCGGCGGTGATGGCCGAAATCGGGCGTCGTTTCGGACTGCATCCGTTAATCCAGGAAGACATCCTGAATACCCAGCAACGGCCAAAAAGCGATGAGTTTGCGGACTACATCTACATTGCAGCCCGATGCTATGAAGCCGTTCAGGAAAACGGCCGGCTGGTTTCTGATCAGGTCAGCATCGTGCTCGGCCGCAATTTCCTGCTCACCTTCCAGGAACGTGCCACAGGAACTTTCGAAACCATCCGTGAGCGCCTGCGGGCGGACAGCAGCCCGCTGCGCACTCACGGGCTGGATTATCTGGCATACACCCTGCTGGACACCCTGGTGGACCGTTATTTCGTGGCCCTGGACCGGCTGGGAGAGATGGCGGAAGAGCTGGAAGAGCGCGCCCTCAACCAGCCCAGCACCCAGTTGCTCGGGGAAATCAACCGGGTCAAGCACGAGGCTGTGCTGCTGCGACGGGCCGTCTGGCCCCTGCGGGAAGTGCTGAACACCCTCACCCGCGCCGACGGCACCTTTTTCAGCGCCCATACCCGACTTTATTTACGGGACATATACGACCACACCGTGCATGTGCTGGAATCCCTGGAATCGGTAAGAGACCTGCTGGCAGACCTGCTGGACATCTATCTGTCCAGTGTCAGCAACCGCCTGAACGCCGAGGTCCGCATCCTCACGGTACTGACCACCCTGTTCATGCCTGCGACCCTGATCGCCGGGATCTTCGGGATGAACTTCAACGAAATGCCCTGGCTGCACCGGGAGGACGGGTTTGTTCTTGCGCTGGGCCTGATGGGCGGCGCAGCGACCGTGATGGCCGCTTCCTTCTGGCGCCGGAACTGGCTGAAGACCCGCTGAACACCTTTCAGGGCTTGGGACTGGCCGGCAGCTTGGGCACAAGCTCCACCAGCTTGACCACTGCCAGGGAAATGTTGTCACCGCTCCCTTTGGCTCTCTCCCTGGCCAGTTCGATGAGCTGCGCAGAGGCCTCCCGGGGAGAAAGCCGGGCCAGGGTATCACCCATTTCGGCCTCACCGATGTAACCCCACAAACCATCCGAACACAGGAGGAAGGCATCGCCCCCCACCAGGGGCGAGGCATGGCCGATATCCACCCGGGGCTCCTTCTCTGCACCGAGACAGGACAGCAGCACGTTACGGTTGGGATGACGCAGGGCGCCCTCCGCATCCAGGCGTCCCTTGCGCACGAGCTCTTCCACCAGGGAGTGGTCCACGCTGCGGGTCACAAGCTTCCCGTTACGGAAATGATAAAAGCGGGAATCTCCGCAATGCACCCAGTCCGCCCGGTCGGGCTGCAGCATGAAGACCACGGCGGTGCTGTGGGGATCCTGCTCACTGGTGAAGCGGGTCAGCTTGATGACGATATGGGCTTCATCGACGATGCTGCGCAGCAGATCCTGGGGGCTTTCGGAAGCAGGAGCAAAAGCCTCGAAATTCTGGCGGGCCTTATGAATGACCTGCTCGGCGGCCATCGCCCCTCCCGAATGCCCTCCCATGCCATCCGCCAGCACCGCCATCAGGGTACCCCTCCGGCTCGGATGCGCAAACACTGCCGCACGGTCCTGCTGCTCGGACCTGTCTCCCACATGCTTGGCCACACAGGCTTCAGCCTGATAGCGCTTTTTTGCCGTGGTGGTATCGGGAGCGGTAAGGGACGACAGCGAAGGGTTCATAAAGTAAGGAGGCTACAAACCAGAAATCCGGGACAGACCCAATCGATGATGGAAAGCACCCGGAAAACCCTGGCGTTAAAAACGGCAAGAGCCCATCAGTTACCAGGACTCCGGATCAAAAATACAGCCGGGCAAAATGCACGACAGTGGATGAATGCCATCCCTTGCTTTGTTACCAGTAGCCAACTCATGCTGTTCCAGTTTAAACCTTTCCCAGGATCAAGGATGATTGCGCCCTGGACTATCGGAAAAGATTCGTGACTTTTTCATCAACGCACCCTAAAAAATGCTGTACGGGTACGCAGAAAATCCGCTTCTCTGGAGAGCCAGCCAGGCAACAGCCCCCGCTCATCAGCGCTAGCCCGACGCAACCGGGAGCATCCAGGCCAGGGAATCCTCGCTGCGCCCGGACGGGGCATACTCGCACCCCACCCAGCCTTGATAGTTGATCGCGTCCAGATGACTCAGCAGGAAGGGAAAATTGATCTCGCCGGTACCCGGCTCGTGGCGGCCTGGGTTATCCGCCAGCTGAACATGGCCGATCCGGGGCAGATGCTTTGCAAGGCTCAGGGCCAGATCACCCTCCATCACCTGCGCATGGAAGATATCGTACTGGAGGAACAGGTTGGGTCGATTGGCCTCGTCGAGAAGAGCCAGGGCAGGTAGTGTCCGGTCCACAAAAAAGCGGGGGGTATCACGGCTGTTGAGAGGCTCCAGCAGCACATCCCGGCCGGACATGGCCAGACGATCGGCAGCAAGGCGCAGATTCCCGACCAGCGTCCGATGGAGCAGATGCTCCTCCATGCCCTCAGGCCGCAGCCCTGCCAGGCAGTTGATCCGCGGGCACTCCAGAGCCTCGGCGTAGGCCGCAGCCTTCTCCACTCCAGCCTGAAACTCAGCGACCCGCTCCGGCAGGCAGGCAATGCCCCGCTCCCCCTCCGCCCAGTTGCCCGCCGGAAAATTGAACAGCACCACCGCCACACCGGCACGACGCGCCGCGTCCGCAATCTCATCCGCCGGGAAGTCGTAGGGAAAATGAAACTCCACCCCCCGGAAACCGCAGGCAGCCGCTGCAGCAAAACGCTCCAGAAAGGGGTGCTCCAGGAAAAGGAAAGACAGATTGGCAGAAAAGCGCGGCATGACAGGCCTCATCACCCATGAATATTGAAGTGGATCTTAACGCCGGATACCGCTAAAGGGCAGATCAGGCTCCCAAAGCGGGGGCTCCGATGGGGTATCATGCATCCCTTGACTAAAAGACAAACTGCCCCAGCAATGATCCGCAAACTGCTGCGCCGCGTCTTTCGCCGCGCTGCGCCCGTCAGTGTTCTACCCGAACCCGCCCTCATCCCGGTCGACCGCCACGGAGTACGCCGGGAGCAGGTTTCTCCCGCCGCAAACAAGGTCTGTACCGTACTGCAGGAAGCCGGTCACAAGGCCTATGTGGTGGGCGGAGCCGTCCGCGACATCATCGTCGGCCAGGTCCCCAAGGATTTTGATGTGGCCACCAGCGCCACACCCGAGGAAGTCCGGGCCCTGTTCCGGCGCTCCCGGATCATCGGACGACGCTTCAAGATCGTCCATGTGATGAGCGGCCCCGAAACCATCGAGGTGTCCACCTTCCGGGCCATGCAGGAGGCCGAAGCCACCGAGACGGACGAGCACGGCCGCGTGCTGCGCGACAATGTGTTCGGCTCCATGGCCGAGGATGCCACCCGACGCGACTTCACCGTCAATGCGCTGTATTACAACCCCACTGACGAAACCGTCATCGACTACCACCACGGCGTGGCAGACCTCCAGCAGCGCACCCTGCGGATGATCGGTGATCCCCGCGTGCGCTACAGGGAAGACCCGGTACGCATGCTGCGCGCCGCACGTCTGGGGGCCAAGCTGGGCCTCTCCATCGACCCGGCTGCCCGGGCACCGATCCGCGAAATGGCGGACCTGCTCGAAAACGTGCCCCCGGCCCGCCTCTTCGACGAGATGCTGAAGCTGCTGATGTCCGGCCATGCGGTCAAGTGCCTCAAGCAATTGCGCGAAGAGGGCCTGCATCATGGCCTGCTCCCGCTTCTTGACGTCATTCTCGAACAACCCCTGGGCGAACGCTTCGTCTGGTTGTCCCTCGAGAACACCGATCAACGGGTGCGCCAGGGCAAGCCCATTTCCCCGGGATTCCTGTTTGCCACCTTGCTGTGGCATGAGGTTCTGGCCGATTGGGAAGCCCGCAAGGCCAACGGGGAGCATTCCCAGCCAGCCCTCTTTGACGCCATGGACGCGGTTCTGGCGCGGCAATCCGGCAAGCTGGCAATCACCCGCCGCATCGCCGGGGACATCAAGGAAATCTGGGCCCTCCAGCCCCGCTTCGAAAAACGTGCCGGCAAGGCCCCCTACCGGTTGCTGGAGCAAGCCCGCTATCGGGCCGGCTGGGATTTCCTGCGCCTGCGGGCCCAGTCCGGCGAACTTCCGATGGAACTGCCCGACTGGTGGGAAAACTTCGCGGACGCCAATCCGGATATCCGGCAGGGCATGCTGGTCCCCGAAAAGACGGATGCGCCCCGCAAGCGACGGCGGCGTCGCAAACCTGCCGGCGCCCCCGCAGCACCGGGCAGCGAATGAGTTTCGAGCAGCAGACCCGGGCCTATGTGGCCCTGGGGGCCAACCTGGGTGAGCCGGTGGAGCATCTTCGGGCTGCGGTGGACGCCATTGATCGCTTGCCTACGGCCCGTGTCGTGATGCGCTCGTCCCTCTACCGCAGCGCACCGGTCGGCTGCCCCCCCGGTCAGCCCGACTATGTCAATGCAGTGGTGGCCGTGGACACCGCTCTCGCCCCCCTTGCCCTGCTGCGCGCGCTGCTGACAATCGAAGCGGAGCACGGACGGATCCGCAGTACCCAGAATGCCCCCCGGACCCTGGACCTGGACCTGCTCCTGCACGGAGATCTTGTCCTGACCTCCCACGAACTGACCCTTCCCCATCCACGGATGCATGAACGGGCCTTTGTGCTGTACCCCCTACTTGAAATCGCACCTGACATCGTCCTGCCCGGCCTCGGCCAGGCAGGCGCCTACCTTTCCGGCGTGACCGACCAGGCTATCCAGCGCAGCGAACTCCTGTAATGCCCATCTGGCTCCAGACCGCACTACTGCTGGCCGCCTCCAACGTGTTCATGACCTTTGCCTGGTATGGACACCTGAAGAACCTGGCCACCTCGCCTTGGTACATTGCAGCCCTGATCAGCTGGGGGATTGCCCTGTTCGAGTACCTGCTCCAGGTACCCGCCAACCGGATCGGCGCTCAGGAGCTCAATCTGGCGCAGCTCAAGATCATGCAGGAAGCGATCACCCTGGCGGTGTTCGTTCCCTTTGCAATCCTCTATATGCAACAACCCCTCAAGCTTGACTATCTATGGGCGGCCCTGTGTATCCTTGGCGCTGTCTACTTCATCTTCCGAGCCTGAAAGGCCCAGAAAGACCATGCTCGAAAAAGCGCGCTACATCGTCGTGGAAGGCCCCATCGGCGCCGGCAAGACCACCCTCGCCCGGCGTCTTGCCGAACGCCTGCATGCCGAAGCGATGCTGGAAAGCCCTGCAGACAACCCCTTCCTGGGACGCTTCTACCAGAACATGGAACGCTGGGGACTCCCCGCGCAGCTGGCATTCCTGTTCCAGCGGAGCGAAAAGCTGGCCGCCTTTGCTGCTCACCACGACCCCCATCGAAAGGTTGTCTCGGATTTCCTGATGGACAAGGATCACCTGTTTGCCGAGCTGACTCTTGCCGACGACGAGCTCCGGTTGTACCGCCAGATTTACGAGCACCTCAAGCCCCATCAGGTCCTGCAGCCAGACCTGGTGATCTACCTGCAGGCTCAGCCCGAGATCCTGATTGAGCGGGTCCGTCGCCGCGGAGTGGAAGCGGAGCGCAAGATGAGCGAGCTCTACCTGCAACGGGTTGCCCAGCGCTATGCCAGCTTTTTCCATCACTACGATGCGGCCCCCCTGTTCATCGTCAATGCCGAGTCCCTCAACCCCGTTGAAAAGGACGATGACTTCGAGCTGCTTTTTTCCCGGTTGCTCTCCATGCGCAGCTATCGGGAGTTCTTCGGTTACGCGGGCTGAGGTCCTTCACCCCTTCTGCACGTGCTCCAGCCAGCAGGGCAGCACATCCCGCCACCCACCCTGCCGCCATCAACGCCCTCTTGTGCCCTGCACTGCAATGGGTTTAACTGCCGCCGCAAGGAGGAACAGCCATGAGCTACTTACAAGACAACAACAAGCCCGTCACCCTTTTTGAGCTCGGCAAGATGCGTGCCGAGGGCCGCAAGATCGTCATGCTGACCGGCTACGATGCCAGCTTTGCGTCCCTGCTGGAGCGTAATGGCGTGGATGTGGTGCTGGTTGGAGACTCCCTGGGTAACGTACTGCAAGGCCAGAAGACCACCCTGCCAGTCACCCTGGAGCACATGACCTACCACACCGAATGTGTAGCCCGGGGCTGCAGCAGGCCGCTGATCGTCACCGACATGCCCTTCGGCAGTTATGCCGAGAGCCCGTCCCAGGCCATGCGTAACGCCGCCAGGCTGATGGCGGCCGGCGCGCATATGGTCAAGCTGGAGGGTGGCGCCTTCATGGCCGAGACGGTGCGCTTCTTGGTGGAACGGGGTGTCCCCGTGTGCGCCCACATCGGGCTGACCCCCCAGGCCGTGCATCAGCTCGGCGGCTATAGGGTCCAGGGTCGCAGCGACGAAGGGGCTGCCACCCTCAAAGCTGATGCCAGAGCCCTTGAACAAGCGGGTGCAGCCCTGATCGTGATGGAAATGGTGCCCTCCCGCCTTGCCGAAGATGTCACCGCTGCCACCACGTCCATGGCCACCATCGGTATCGGAGCCGGCACCGGATGCCACGGTCAGGTGCTGGTCCTCCACGACCTGATCGGGGTCTTTCCCGGAAAGCGCCCTCGCTTTGCCAAGAACTTCATGGAAGGTGCCAGCAGCCTCGACGAAGCCGTTGCCCGCTACGTCACCGATGTCAAGGAAGGCCGTTTCCCCGGCCCCGAACACAGTTATTGAGATCCAAGCCATGCAGATCCACCCTACCATCACCACCCTGCGCAAGGCCCTGGCCAACGTTGGCCGGATCGCCTTTGTTCCGACCATGGGCAATCTTCACGACGGCCACCTTGCCCTGATGCACCAGGCACGCCAGCATGCCGACGTGGTCGTTGCCAGCATCTTCGTCAATCGCCTGCAGTTTGGTCCGAAGGAAGACTTCGACAAATATCCCCGCACCTTTGACAACGACTGCGCGCGCCTGCGTGAAGCGGCTGTCGACTTCCTGTTCGCACCGGACGAGCAGGAAATGTATCCAGCACCCCAACGCTACGTGCTCGAACCGGACAGCGCCCATACCCGCATCCTGGAAGGCGCCGTTCGCCCCGGCCACTTTGCCGGCATGGCCACCGTGGTGCTCAAGCTGTTCAATATTGTTCAGCCGGATGTGGCGGTATTTGGCAAGAAGGACTATCAGCAGCTGATGATCCTGAGCAACATGGTGCGCGAACTGGCGCTGCCCATCGAGATCGTTCCTGGCGAAACCACCCGCGCCGATGACGGCCTGGCCCTGTCTTCCCGCAACGGCTACCTGAGCCTGGAAGAGCGGGCCGAAGCGCCCCGTCTCCACCGCCAGCTGCTGCGCATCCGTGAACATATCCTGGCAGGAGAGCAGGATCATCTGCACCTGGAGACCGAAGCCATGGCGGATCTGGCTGCTCACGGATGGCAACCCGACTACATTACCGTCCGGCGTCGCTCCGACCTGCAGACGCCCGCAGCCGGGGACTCCCTGGTGGTCCTGGGGGCCGCGCGACTTGGACAGACACGCCTGATTGACAATCTGGAGATCTGAAGCCTTTTCTGAACCACGCCATAGCCTCGAGCACACCGCTCGGAACCCTGCCAGCGCAGCGCTGGGGCACGTTATGGCTCTCGAAGCTGAGCGGTCAAGCTCCCCGGGGAGACAGCTCCAACATATTCTGTTGGCACTCTCGCAAGATCATCTTTGATCGTAGTAAGTGAATATTCAAAACAAGGATCTGTCATGAAAGACAAGAAAGGCAAGGTGATGACCATGGATATCGGTATTTCGGAAGCAGACCGCCGGAAAATCGCCAAAGGACTGTCGGAGCTCCTGGCCGACAGCTACACGCTGTACCTGATGACGCACAATTTTCACTGGAACGTGACTGGCCCCCAGTTCAACAGCCTGCACACCATGTTCATGACGCAGTACACCGAACAGTGGAACGCCCTGGATATCATCGCGGAGCGTATCCGTGCTTTGGGCTTTCCGGCACCTGGCACTTACAAGGAGTTCGTCAAGCTCGCATCCATCCAGGAAGTGGAAGGCGTTCCCAAGGCAACGGACATGATCCGTCATCTCGTTGCGGCTCAGGAAGCGACTGCCCGGACCGCCCGGAAACTCTTCCCCGTTGTGGACGAGGCCAACGACCAGCCCACCGCAGACGTCCTGACCCAGCGTATCGACATCCATGAAAAAACCGCATGGATGCTGCGTAGTCTCCTCGAGGAGTAAGCGCTTGGGCAGGTAGGACACCATGCGTGGGATGACCCAATCCTGGATCTCCACCAAGCTTGCCTGAGCCCCTGCCCAGTACCCATGGAAAGCCCTCGCTCAAAAACAGCGCAAGGCCTTCCTCTCGGACCCTGCCTTACCGCGAAAAGCACCACCCAAAACCCCATCACTTTGCACCTGGGCTTCAGCAGCGCCTGAGCCATCGCGCTCCGACCGGGTTCGGAGCTGTCCCGCTGACAGGCGCCCGGATGGAATCTTCTAGCGGCACTGGCATCCTTGCCTGGCGCCCTGCCCGGCCATGACCTGCTGGCCGACATGCAGCCTTGATCCCGCACCCACACACCACTTCGGGAGCCACCGTCCCCCTCTTCACGCTCAGGCCGACCGAGATCAACGGGATCAGCTACCGCGGCGGATCCCCCGCATGGTCACCACTTTGGCCACTCGCCTCAATCACTCAACCAAGGATTTCATCATGCCGTCCCTCCGACACTACTTGTCCAGCCTTACCCTTGGCTTGAGCCTGTCCCTCAGTGCCCTGGCCGCGCCCTTGGGCATAGGCAGTCCTGCTCCTTCCCTGACACTGGAAGACCAGAATGGAAGATCCGTCAGCGTGCTCCAGAGCACCCAGATTCTGATCTTTGCTGCAGACAAGGCAGCGAGTGATCTGGCCAACGAGGTCTTGGGCAACGAGAAGGACGGGGTCCTGAACCGTCTCAACGCAGTCTATCTTGCAGATATCAGCAGCATGCCTGCACTGGTGACGAAGATGTTCGCCCTGCCTGCCATGCGCGGCTTGCCGTTCCCGATTGGCCTGGCTAAAGAAGCCAGCGTGCTGGCAGAGCTGCCCCGCCAAAAGAGTGCCGTCACCGTCATCCGCATGGCCAACGGCAAGATAGAGGGCGTGGATCATGCAAAGGATATGTCCCAACTCAAGCAAATGCTCGGCTTGCACTGATCACCAAAACCTTCCAGCGCCTGTCCTGAACCATGCCATAGCCTTAAGATTCGCGGTCTATGGCAGACCGCAAACCCTACCCGACTGATGTCAGCGACGAAGAATGGGCCTTCGTCGCGCCTTGCCTGATTCTGTTTCCGCTTGATGCCGGCCAGCGCCGGCACGATCTACGCGAATTGTTCAAGCAGATCACCCCGACGATGATCGACGTGTTGAAACGACTTGCCTGACATGGGGTAGACTGAAAAAACGGAACGGATACCCCGCAGAGCCTGTTCGCCTGAATTTCGTGAACAGACGGTGAAGTTGCTGCCGCATCGCTGGCCTATCTGGGTGACCTGCGGGCCTAAAATGCCGCCCTCCCGAAAATACGGCCCGCCAAGCGTTTTGTTGCCCACGAAGCCACGCACTCTTGTCCCGTAGGCCAATCGAAGAACGTAACGGGGGAATAACGGGGTCTGCAGGCCTTTCGCCCGGGCACCTGACAGACCGCCCAGAGCGCCGTTAAGGTTGCCCTGCGTCACTGCTGCAGTTTCAGCAGCAGAGTCAGCTGCATCATCGGTGCTGCGCCTTGAGCTTATCCGGCACCGACACCCCCTGGTTTTAAGATAGCCTTCATATTTGCCATACTTTTAGCGCCTCCCTCACCTAGCTGCAGTCATGCGCATCAAACCCATCTCCACCGCGCTCCACCTGGCCCTGACGGCCGCCCTAATCTTTGGCTCGGGCCTCAAGGCGCCGTGGCTCATGCTCGGCTTGCTGGTTGCCGCCGGCCTGACCCTGATGCTTGTCATCGCCGGGGTTTTTCTGCGCAACTAGGCTCCATCTTCCACGCCCGTGCGATCCTGCCAGGGGTTCGCGTCAACAAAAAAAGTCCACTCGAAAGCCTTGGAGCGTCCCTCTTCGTTCGGTAGCTGACGAATGAGCCCTTGCCTGTCAAAGTGACCGAAGCGCGTGAGCACATCCTCCAGATACGCGAAGGGCTCATGCCCGTTGAGGCGAGCGGACTGGAAGAGTTCTATCCGGACAGTGCAGCGGCAGGCTCGGAATCTTGCCCGGGCACCGCATCGGCGGACATCCCATTCAATCCTTTGCGGAACAGCCTGGATCGCCGCTTGAATGAAGGGCCGCGTTCCGCCCCGCGTCCAATGAGCAACAACTGACCGTTGCGCCTGCCAAGCAGAGCTCAGCTTACCGACGGGTCGCCGGGCTTGCTTGGGGGGCTATGGGACGGACTGGCCGCGGACGACTCCTCGCGCGGGGCGTCACTCACCAGCCTGCCATTGAGCGAGTACCAGTTCGGGATGCCCAGTTGGCGGTTACATTGCTGGGTTTCACGCACCGCCAGGTTCCCAATCCGGATCAACTCGGCCGACCAGTGTTCATGCGGCGCTGTCTTCAGCATCACCCTGCTGCAGAAAAGATTGAAAGGTCGTCCACAGTTGGTCGTCGTAGACCGGCCAGTTATCCTGCTCGGCTTGGACAACCACTGAAAACGACTCCCCACCATTGAATACTATCAGGCATCGCTCCGCCTGTTGGCGGTACTCCCGCCAGAACACGGGGAAGACCCGGAGGAAACGGCGACGCACATCTTGTTCGGGCACATCATGCCCGCCTTGCGCCACCCGCTCGGCAATCCGGCGCAAACATAACTCCGGAGAGTCCAGAAACACCAGCACAACCGTCAGCTCATAGCCGGCCGAGCGGGCGCAGGCCAGACTGCGCGCCAAACTGGCCCCCACCAGCGTCGACTCGAATCGGCGGCCACCGACGAAATTTTTTTGTTGCCGTTGAGCTTATGAGCTGCGGGAGTGGTCAGTTCAGCGAAACGAAGTGACATG
>NZ_JAQUVG010000176.1 GCF_028693495.1 Zoogloea sp.
GTTTAACTCCTGGTTGGTTGTGTGGTTTGCCGGTCACGCTCTCCGGCGGCCTACAAAGCCCGGTGTCGCCGGGTGGCCCGCCCCATCGCGTCAGCCGGTGTTCTGGCCTGGAGTTGCGTTTGCTGATCGCCGCTTGGTCCGCCGTCAGCTCGGCGGGGAAGTCCCCCCGGAGGGGCCCGGCGGGGCGTGGCCGGGTAGGGAGTTATTTGGTTCGTGTTGCGTTGTTCGATGGAGTGCATGTTAGGCGACGCCTTACGTTTCAGTCAATAGGCGTCGCCTAATTTTTTTGATAAACTTCGCCTGCGCTGAACGCAAACGACTTTCAAGGCTGTGGGTTGTGAGTGCCAGGCGAAAAAAAACCGACCCCTTTCGGGGTCGGCTGTGTGGCTAGTTCGAGAAGAGCATGAGCAGAATGGTGATAAAGCGCTCCGCCTGCTTGTAGCTCAACTTGAACTTCAGTGTCAGTTCGAGCATTGGAGATTTCTCCAGATGTCAGACTGGCAGAGCGCTCCGCAGTCGAGGTTGAAATCGGCTGTGGGTCGGGCCTGTGGTGTTCATCAGTGGTCCATGTCGCAGGACCGCGCGCTTACCTGATGAACCCCCAGGCCATCCGTCGGGTGCGCACCCGACGGCTGAACCGCATGCAGAACCGGGTTTCCCCGGCTGCCTTATCGCTGGCTTGCGCCTGCATGCGGACTCAGGGGGAGGCCGCCCGCGCTCACGATGCGGGCGGCTTCTTCATCTCACCCAAGGCGGGTGACGTTGTAGCGAAATCATCATTCCGGATCGTACTTTGCCGTGACGGTCCCGAGAACGCGAAACTCGTCGAATATTGGCTGATAGTGGGAGTTGAGAGGCTTCAGCCAGCGCCGGCCATCCTCTTCGACATACACCTTGAAGGTCACCAGATTTTGACCGGCCAACTTGGCGATGATGCGCTGCCCAGAAACAGGGCTTCGCCTGTCTGGATCAACGATGATGATGGTGCCGTCTGGGTACGAGCGCCCCGAGGCTGAAGTCATCGATTCCCCTTGAACGCGCAAAGCGTAGGCGCTCGGGCTTCCGTTGCGAAGAATGGGCAGCCATTGCTCGGCGTAGCCGGGTTCGTAGATGTTCACCGCCTCATTCCAGTCCCCGGCCTGCACCCATGAGATCAAAGGTACGCATCTTTGAATGTCAGGCCCTGGTGAGACGTTGCTCTCCCGCTCAACGCTCGCGGTCGCCGGGCCAGAAGATGCAAGGGAAGGGCTGGAGAGGCCCGCAGGCCACTCAGATTTCAACAGCCCCCAGTGATCCGGTCCGGCAACGTCCGCGAAGTATCGCCACAGTTCAGGCAGCCTGTGTTTGGCGACGGAGCCCTTTTTGACCCAGTCGGACAGGGAGGGGGGCTGCATGCTGAAGTGGCGCGCGATCTCGGCCTTCGACTTGGCTGCGCCTGTGTCGATTTTGCGTTTGATGGCTTCAGCTATCGCTGCGCCAAATTCTTTACCTTTAAGCATTGCCTAATAAATCACGGGTAGGCGAGGTTAGGCAATTCCTGTTGATAAACATTAGGCGACGCCTTATCATTGTCTGCATGGACACACATCCCTCTATTTCCGTGGCGATCAAGACCATCGGCAGCCTTTCCGCGCTGGCTCGGTCTATCGGGGTTAAGCCTCCGACTGTCCACCAGTGGCAGACCGGCCGCCGCCCCATCCCAGCCGAACGTTGTCCCGACATTGAGCGAGCGACCGGCGGAGCAGTCCGCTGTGAAGACCTCCGCCCCGATGTGGATTGGGCCACCGTCCGCGCCAATCTTGCCGCCCCCGAAAAGGCCGTCTGATGCCCCCGATCTCCTCCAGTGGCGCACCTGCGCCCTTTGCCCTGTCGGCCCGGCTCCCTCGCCGGCCGGCGGGATTTTTTTGACCCCACAACCAGAGCGGAGCGCTCAATGACCATCCCCACAACCCCGTCCTTCAGCCGCAGCGGCCGCTCAGGCCCCGGCGGAAAGCACACCGAGCGGATCAGCACTGACGTGTCGGAGTCGCTTCTGTGCGACCTCGCCGATGCCCAGGAGCTGTTCCGCGAGCAGTCGCCCACGGCCACCCGTGCCGAGGTCGTGCGGATGATCCTCGAGGAGGATCTGCACGGCTGCATCGGCTCCCTGGCCCGCACGTTTCCGGCCGCGTCGAGCATGGACCTCGAGACGGCGAAGCGCACCTTTGCAGCCGTCTCCGGGCAGACGCTGGAGCAGTTCCAGGATTTCGTGATGGCCAAGTTCATTTTTGGTCGCCTCCGGGCTGCTGCTGATTACAGCGTGGCGCATGCGCTCAACATGAGCAAGCAGCGGAACGAGACCGCAGGCGGTCCGGTTTCGGACCTCGTATGAACCACGAAACAGAACACGCCGCCGCCCATGCCGCCCAGAGCGAGCGTGCCGTGAGTCTCGAGCTGGAGCGCGAGGTGTGCGGGGTGAGGCCGGCGACGAAGAGGTCCGCCCGCGTGCCGCGCGACACGGAGCCGTGCAACCTGGTCGCCTTCCTGGGGTTCGTGGCCGGAGTGTCTACGGCCCTGGCGCTGGCGGGCTGGGCGACTGGAGCCCTGCTGGGCGCTGGGCTGCAGTGGCTGGGGGTGCGGTGATGAGCCTGCCAGCCTCCAGCATCGCACCCGCACGCTGCGCCGACTGCGCCCACGTCGTGATCCAGGCCGTGACGTTCGACGGCCACATCGTGCCGCGCGACCGCTGCGCGCACCCCGCCGGGCCGAATCCGATGTACGAGGGATGCGGCTGGCACAAAGAAAAAGCCCGCTTCAACGGGGCGGCAACCCCTCCGCGGGCTTAGTTCAACTGACTTATGAGGTAAGTATGAACCACGAAAAAGAATACAGCAAGACGGCCGCAGCAGGCTGTGAAGTGCGCCGCATCAAGTCGCTTTCGACGGAAGGCCATTTCCTGCCCGAGTCCGCCCTGAAGGAGATCTCACGGGTT
>NZ_JAQUVG010000094.1:0-8066 GCF_028693495.1 Zoogloea sp.
CACACGGCAGGCATCTCCAGGTCACCGGAGTCCTGGTGGAGCTCGCCCCGCAGCAGGCCGAACAGGCTGGACTTGCCGCAGCCGTTGGCTCCGGTGAGGCCGACCTTCCAGCCGGGATGGATCTGCAGGCTGGCGCCTTCGATGAGAGTCTTGACGCCCCGGGCGAGGCGGAGGTTGCGAAACTGGATCACGGCAGCGGAGCGCAGGAAAGCGAGCAGGAAATCCGGTATTGTAAGCGGTCCCGTCGCCTACTGCCCCGTTGCCCCATGCGTTTGTCCCGCTTCTCCCCCGTTATCTGCCTCGTCTTCCTGGGTTTGCCGCCTGTGGCTGCGCTGGCCCAGCAGGTCTCCAGCGATCCCGTTGCCGAGATGGCACGGGCGCAAACCCTGCGCAGCGAGTCCGCCGCACTCCGCGGGGCAGCGGAGTCCCGTTTCCGTGCAGAGGAGGTGGCCTGCTACGAGCGCTTCCTGGTCAACCGCTGCATCGATCAGGCCAGGAGCCGCCGGGTGACCGACATCCGTCGGGCCCGCGAAATGGAACTGGAGGCCGGGCGTCTTGAACTGGCCGACCGGAACCGGGCCTACGCCGAACGTCAGGCCGAGCTGGCTGCCCAGGCGCCCGAAAAGAGCGCCGGGCGGGCAGCCGAGGAGGCTCGCCTGCGGGCTGAAGGTGAAGCCCGCCTGAAGGCTTTTGCCGAAAAGGATGCGGAGCGGATCACGCGGGAGCAGGCTGCCAAGACCCGGGGCATGGAAGAGGCCGAAGCCCGCCACCGCAAGGAGGCCGAGCAGGCCCTCCGTCGGGCTCGGGAGGCGGATGCTGCGGCGAGCCGGGCTGAGCAGGCACGCCAGGACCGTCTTGATTACGAGGAACGGTTGAAGAGGGCAGAGGAAAAAAGGAAGGCTCAGTAAGGGCGGGCAGGAGCGTTCAGGTGGTTTGAGGCCGCCGGGCCCAGGCCAGCGCATCCTCCAGCCGGTCGTTGCCCCAGAAAAGCTCTCCGTCCGGGGTGATGAAGCTGGGTGCGCCGAACAGGCCCAGCTCCGTGGCCTTCTCGGTCTGACGGCGTAGGGCGAGCTTGTTGTCCGGGGCTGCGGCGCTGGCGAGCAGACTGTCGGCCGGGAGGTCCAGGTGGCTCAGGATGTCGCGGATCACTGCGGGATCACCGATGTCCCGGTCTTCGGCAAAGTTGGCCCCCATCACGGCCCGGTTGAAATCCCCCGTCCAGGCCTGTCTATCGCCCAGCAGGGCCACTCGGGCAGCGAGCAGCCCGTTGCGCGGAAAGCGCGATGGCATCCGGAAGGGCAGGTTGTAGCGGGCCGCCAGCCTGGCCAGGTCCCGCCACATGTAGCGGCCCTTGGGGGGATAGATGTTGAAGGGGGAATCGTTCCAGCCCAGAGCCAGGAACACCGGCCCGAGCAGGAAGGGCCGCCAGACCACGTTCACGCCCGCATCCCGGGCCAGGGGCCCGATGCGCATCACGCTCAGGTAGGAGTAGGAGCTGGCGAACTCGAACCAGAACTCCAGCGAAGGTGTGCTCATGGCCTTGCCCCCGGCAGTTGGATCGTTTCAGTCTAGCACTCGGGCGTCCGTCCGCCGGCCTGAGGGCCGCCGCTTCCGTTACAGGTGCTCCAGATGGGTTGCGAGGCGGCTGGCTTCCTGACGGATGGCCGTCCGTTCGTCCTCGCTCAGCCGGTGCAGGTTCTTCACCATCAGCAGTGCCCTGGGGTTGGTGGCCAGGCTTGCCTCATGGCGGTCGATGAAATTCCAGTAGAAAGTGGTGACCGGGCAGGCCCGCGGGCCGGTCCTCACCTCCGCGCTGTAGCTGCAGCCCGCGCAGTAATTGCTCATGCGCTTGATGTAGGCGCCGCTGGCCACATAGGGCTTGCTGGTGAAGCGCCCGCCATTGGCATACAGGGCCATGCCGGCCACGTTGGGCAGCTCGACCCACTCCACTGCATCCACGTAGACCGCCAGGAACCAGGCCGCCACGGCCTGGGGCGACAGACCGGCCAGCAGTGCGAAGTTGCCGGTGACCATCAGGCGCTGGATGTGGTGGGCGTAGCCGTGGTCCAGCGTCTGGCGGATTACCTGGCGCTGGCAGTTCATGCGCGTTTCGCCCGTCCAGAACCAGGCGGGCAGGGGGCGGGTGTGGCCGAAATGGTTGGCTTCCCCTATGCCCGGCTGGTCGCGCCAGTACACCCCGCGGATGAACTCCCGCCAGCCGAGGATCTGGCGGATGAAACCCTCCACCGCTGGCAGTGGCGCATGGCCCTGCTGCCAGGCCGCCTCGGCCGCACGGATCACCTCCCGCGGGTCCAGCAGCTTGAGGTTGAGGGCCGGGGCCAGCAGGCTGTGCCACAGGAAGGGCTCGCCGGTCCACATGGCGTCCTGGTGGCTGCCGAAGCCGGGCAGGCGGTCGCGGACGAAGGCTCCCAGGGCCGCCAGTGCGTCGTCCCGGGTTACCGGCCAGGCAAAATGGGCCAGGCTGCCCGGGTGATCGCTGAAATGGGCTTCCACCTCGGCCAGCACCTGGCGGGTGATGTCGTCCGGGGCGAAGGCCGGTGGCGTCGGAACCCGGGTGGGACCCGCCCTGCCGAAGCCCTGGCGGTTGTCCTTGTCGAAGTTCCAGACTCCGCCGGCGGGCCCATCGCCTTCCATCAACACCCGGTGCTGTTTGCGCATGGAGCGGTAAAAATGTTCCATCAGCAGGGTCGGCCTGTCACCGGCCCAGCGCAGGAAGGCCTCCCGGCTGGCAATGAAATGGCTGTCCGGGCGCTGCACCACGGGCACGCCCGTGTCCCGGGTCAGGGCCTGCAGCGCCTGTTCCAGTCGCCATTCTCCCGGTTCGCAGACGATCACCTGTTCCGGTACCAGGCGGCTGATGGTGGCCACCCATGCCTCCATCAGGCTGGCGTGGGGGTGCAGCCCCAGCTGCAGATAATCTACGGGCCAGCCTTGGGCCACCAACTCCGCGGCAAAGTGGCGCATCGTCGACAGGAACAGGGCAATGCGGGCCTTGTGGCTCCACACCTGGCGGGCTTCCGACGGCGCCTCCACCATCAGGATGCGGTCCTGGCTCGGGTCGAAGCCGGCCAGGGCGGGATTGTCGTGGCTCAACTGGTCACCGAGGACCAGGATCAGATGGCGGATTGTCATGGTTGTCTGAGGTTGGCAGCGCGGCCCCGGCAGGCGTCGGAGCAGTATTTCACTTCGCTCCAGCTCCGCGCCCACTTGCGCCGCCAGCTCATCGGCCGGCCGCACACTGCACAGGGCTTGCTCGGCAGGGATTGTTTGTTGCCACGAAAGGAAGAAGGCATGTCAGGGTTTTGCGTGTCGGAGTCATTGAAGCAGGCCATGGACCACAGCGCGTCGGACGGGTTCCGGGAGGCCGCTGGGGCGGGCAGCTTCCGCCACGGCAGACAGCATGCCTATCCGAAATCCAGCCCGAGCTGGAGTGCGCTGTCGGTGGCCGTCGTCTGCCGGCTGCGGCGCTTGCGGGGGGCGCCTTCCCGTGCGGGATTGCGGCTCCCGTGTTTCTCGTACACGGTTCGTGCCTCCCGGCGCACGACTTCGTCCTTGCGCAGGGCCCATAGGGTGTCGCGGGCGTGGCGGGCGGCGGCCTCGTGGTCCACGAGGGGTTCGGGGTAGTCGCGGCCGATGACCAGGCCCACCCGCTGCTGGGTGGTCCGCGGCATGTTCCATGGCTCGAACAGCCATTCGTCGGGCAGCCGGGCGAGGGCGGGCAGCCACTGGCGCACGAAGCGGCCGTCCGGGTCCTGGTCGCGGGCCTGCTTGACCGGGTTGTAGATGCGCAGGGTGTTGATACCAGTGGTGCCGGACTGCATCTGAACCTGGGGGTAGTGGATGCCCGGTTCGTAGTCGAGGAATTCCCGCGCCAGGTGCAGCGCGGGCCGTTGCCAGGGCTGCCACAGCTGGTAGCTGGAGAAGGCTACCAGCAGAGCGCGCATGCGGAAGTTGATCCAGCCGGTGTGACGCAGCATGGCCATGCACGCGTCGATCAGGGGGAAGCCGGTTTCGCCGCGGCACCAGCGGGTCAGCCGCTCGGGGCTGAAGTGGGCGTCGCGCAGGCCGGCGAAGGCGCCGTGCATTTCCTGCGTTTCCAGGGTGGGTTCGGATTCCAGCTTCTGGATGAAGTGGCAGTGCCAGTGGAGGCGGCTCTCGAAGGACTTGAGGCCCGCCAGATGCCCTCGCGGGCGCAGCTCCGGCGGCAGGGCCTGCAGTTCTGCCCGGCGCCGCCACACCGCATGGATCACCTCCTGCACCGACACGCAGCCGAAGGCCAGGTAGGGGGACAGGCGGGAGCAGGTGTCCCCGGCGGACAGGGGGCTGGACATGCCCTTGCGGTAGTCCGGGAGGTGCTGGTCGAAGAAATGGCGGGCGAGCCGGCGGGCCTGCTGGCGTCCTCCGGTCTGGCGGCCGGGTTGGTCGGGCAGGGCGTCCGGATGCCAGGCCAGCCCCCGCGGTGCTTCGCCGGGGAAGAGGCGCAGGGGCGATGGGCTCAGGGCAGGTGGCGCCTGGAGTGCGTCCGGTGCGGCCAGGGGCGGTGGCGTCATGCGCGCCACCCACAGGGTTGACCAGGCGTCCCGGTCGTGCAGCTGCCGCACCACGCCGGCGCTCGGCCATTGCTGCCATTCGATGGCGTGGGCCCGGCACCAGCGCGCCACGTCCCGGTCGCGCCGGTAGCTGGCCAGATTGCCGGTTTCCTCGTGGCTGAACAGCCGGAAGGGGCCGAGGCGGGTGTGCAGTTCGGCCAGGACCCGGGTTGCCTCGCCCTGCCAGCGCTGCAGGGGGCTGCCCAGCGCGGCCAGCCGGGTTTCCAGCTCGTCCAGGCATTCGAGGACGAAGCCCAGGTGACGCGGCGAGGCGTCCGGCTGGGCGAGGAGGTCCGGTTCGAACAGGTAGACCGGCAGCACCGGGCCGTGCCGGGCGGCTTCCCGCAGGGGCGCGTGGTCGGTGACCCGCAGGTCGCGCTTGAACCAGACGACGCTGATCATCCGTGCCAGCGGCGCTTGGGCGAGGGCTGGCCGCAGGCCGCCCAGAAGCGGCTGAAGGAGGAGCACAGCCGGGGCGGCTCGGGCAGCCAGCGGGGGGGTGGCGCGAGCACGGCATCGAGACCGGCCAGGGCCTCCCGGTACCCGGGGTTGAGGGTGGCCTCGGCGTGGAAGCGGCCCTGGAGCTGCCGCAGGTCGCCGATCCAGATCCGGTCGGTGACCGCGCGCATCTGCGTCAGCACGAAGGCCCAGCGGGCGGCGGACCAGGGGAAGCGCCGGTGGAAGGGCAGGTGGATGACGCCGAGGCGGGGACCGGGGCCGGCACGCAGGGCCCAGGGATGGACCAGGGTGAGCGGCGTGCCGCTATCCGGCGGGAGATGGTCGCGGGGGTCGAGCAGGTTGTCCGGCGGCGCTGCCAGCAATGCGGGTTCGGCCAGCCCCGGGGCACCGGGGCTGGGCCCCAGCGCCCGGGGGCTGCGGGCCAGCGCCTCCAGCGGTGGGTAGTCGGTATCGATGGCACTGCCCGGGCAGTGCCAGTCGGGGGGCGCAAAGCGGGCTACGTTGGCGGCGTTGAAGAGGTAGGGCTTGCTGCTGAAGGTGGCCGCGACCCACTGCCAGGAGAGGTGGTTGGAGGCCAGGTCGCCGTCCAGCAGGTGGCCGTAGAGCCAGTCGGCGGCGCAGCGCCAGTGCACCTTGCGCAGATGCACCGCGTAGCTGGCCAGCCACATGCGGGCGTGGTTGTGGAGGTAGCCGGTGGCATAGAGCTCGGCCACCGCCCGGTCGATGGCGGGCAGGCCGGTGCGGCCCTGGCGGATGTCGTCCGGCAGGGTGGGCTGGTAGGGCACTCCCGGCAGGCCGGGACGCACGTCGGCCAGGATGCCGTCGCCCAGGTGCTGCCAGACGTGGTGGAAGAATTCCCGCCAGCCGAACTCGAAGGCCAGGGTGTCGGCGCCGCTCAGCCGGTAGCGGGCGATCAGTTCCGGCAGCTCCAGGCGGCCGTGGGTGATCCAGGGCGATAGGCGGGTGACCGCGCCGTCCAGGTGGTTGCGGCTGCGGGCATAGGCCTCCGGGGCGACTGCTGCCAGGCGGGTGGCCAGGGCGGCTTCAGCGGAGGTGGGCAGGGGATGCGGTGCTGCCGTCTGGGGGAGCATGGAGGGGCCTCATGGTCAATGAGGCCGATGGACAGGCTGCGCTCAGTCCGGGTTCCCCTGGCGGTTCAGCCAGGCCAGCGCACCCTGGCCGGCCCAGCGTCCGGCGGCCAGGCATGCGGTGAGCAGGTAGCCCCCGGTAGGGGCCTCCCAGTCGAGCATTTCACCGGTGCAGAAAACGCCGGGGCGGGTCTTGAGCATCAGGTGCTCGTCCAGGCTTTCCAGCCGGACGCCGCCCGCCGTACTGATGGCTTCGTCCAGGGGCCGGGGAGCCACCAGCACCAGCGGCAGCCCCTTGATGGCGCTGGCCAGGCGGGTCGGATCGTGGAGCTCCTCGGTGCTCAGGCATTCCCGCAGCAGGGCCATCTTGAGCCCTTCGATACCGACCCGGCTCTGCAGATGGCTGGCCAGGGAGCGGGCCCCCCGGGGATGGGCTGCCTCGCTCCGGACCCGTTCGAGGGAGCGCCCAGGGCTCAGGTCGATGCGCAGGATGGCCTGCCCGTCCGCCTTGATGCGCTCCCGGAGGGCCGCCGACAAGGCGTATACCAGGCTGCCCTCGATGCCATCGGCGCTGAGCATGGCTTCCCCGTTGCGCCAGGGCGTCGCATCTCCATCCACGGTCATGGCCACGGACTTGAGCGGTGCTCCTGCGAAGCGCTCTGCCAGATGGACGCTCCAGCCCCGCCCGGGGGCAACCCGCGGGGAGGCGACGATGAAGCCGCAATTGGCCGGCTCCAGGGGCGCTACGGTCGCACCGGCCTCCTCCAGCAGGGGAACCCAGGCGCCATCTGAACCGAGCCGGGCCCAGCTGGCTCCACCCAGGGCGAGGATGCAGGCGTCGGCCCGGACATCTCGCGGGCCGTCCGGGGTGGTGAAGCGGAGGGTGTGCCGGTCTCCCCATCCGGTCCAGCGATGGCGCACGTGGATGCGGACCCCCGCCTCCCGCAGCCGGCTGAGCCACGCCCGCAGCAGGGGGGCCGCTTTCATGCCTTCGGGAAACACCCGTCCGGAAGTGCCCACGAAGGTGGGGATCCCCAGGGTCTCCACCCATTGACGCAGGGTGTCGGGATCCAAGGCCTCCAGCCAGGGCCGGAGCTGCACGCTCCGGCTGCCGTAGCGGTCCGCGAAGCGCTCAAACGGTTCCGCGTGGGTAATGTTCAGACCGCCCTTGCCGGCCAGCAGGAATTTGCGCCCCACGGAGGGCATGGCGTCGTAGAGATCCACCTGGATGCCGGCCTCAGCCAGGGTCTCGGCGGCCATCAGGCCAGCAGGGCCGCCGCCGACGATGGCGACGCGGGAAGCGGAAGAAGCAGCAGGCACGGGCAGGTCCGACAGGGTAAAGGCGTGATTCTAGCGTTTTGGCCTGGCAGCCATGGTCAACGGGATGGCTCAGGGGGTAGGCGCGGTGCGCCGGGGCATGTCGAGAACGCAGCGGAAGCCCAGGTAGTCGGCGCCCGTGTCTTCCAGGGAGCTGGTCCATCGGAAGCTGCTGCGCACCTCCATCAGGGGGTTGAGGTAGGAGCCGCCCTTCATTACATGCTGGCCAGGGCCCCAGGGTGTGGCCGTGAATTCCCAAAGGTTGCCGGCCAGGTCGGCAATCCCATAGGGGCTTTCCCCTGCCGGGTGGCTGCCGACTTCGGCGATGGTCCCGGTCGTACCGGATCTGCCCTGAAAACGGCTGGGGTCGGGCTGGTTGCCCCACGGCCAGGGGCGGCCATCCTCGCCCCGGGCAGCCTTTTCCCATTCGACTTCGCTGGGCAGCCGGGCGCCTGCCCAGCGGCAGTAGGCCTCTGCCTGGGCCCAGGAGAGGAAGCGGGCAGGTTGCCGGGGTGGGCTGTCCGGCTTGCCAGGAGGGGGCCAGGTGCCCGGGCAGCCCAGTCCGCCCTGGGGGCGGCACTCCGCGGCAAAG
>NZ_JAQUVG010000094.1:8076-13575 GCF_028693495.1 Zoogloea sp.
TGGGTCACCTCGAAGCGATACCTCAGGAAGCCGTCCACCCAGCGCAGCTGCCGGGCCTCTTCGGATTCATAGAGCTTGATGTAGGGAACACCCAGCTGACGGGCCTGGGCCTGGCGCTCTTCGGGGGTGGAGCCCTGGATCGAGCAACTGCCGGGGACCGGACGCAACTCAGCGTCGTCGCTGGGGTTGAGGCTGGGCAGGGATTCGAGCGGAGCCAGGCTGGTCAAGGGTGGAAGCCACAGTTCCAGTTGGCCGGGGGCATTACGGGCCATGCGGCTCTGGGACAGGTCGATCAGTGAGGGCCTGAAGTCGTAGTCCAGGGTGCGCAACTGGCGGGCCACCAGTTCGCTCAAGGCCTCGGCCCGGGTGGCGTCATCCGGGTGGAAGAAGCGGACCTCACCGCAGGTCGGGATGCCGGTCTTGAGCTCCGCGGGCTCCAGTCGCACCCCCATGCCCCGCAGCAGCAGGGAGATGGCTGCCATCGCTTCCCGGTCGGTGGCGGCCCGGTAGTGAGGATAGATCCGGGTGCCTGCAAATTGGGCGAGGTTCATGCCGGAGGGCGCGGTGGGTGCAAGTTTCTGCTGGACCAGGGTGGCCGCAGCTTCCAGTTCCTGCAGTTCCTTGCGTGTGCTCCGGAGGTTCTCGTCACTGATTTCCTTTTCCTGGACCTTCATCAGGCTGGTCAGCCAGCCTGTGACGGCCAGGGTCAGCAGGCCGCCCACCACGTAGAGCACCCTCTGGCGCCGGCTGCTGGCACGCTTGCTGCCAAGGGTGATGAATTCCCGTTCGGTCTCGTTCAGGTGGGGCGCCCACTCCGCCTGCAGGCGCAGGGCTTCGTCGAGCCGGTAGCCGGCGGGAAGGGCGTCCGGTGTGCGCCCCCGGACCTCCCAGGCGGTGATGCCTGCGTCTAGCCGGCGCCGCTCGCGGAGAACATCCCGGTGGGCGTCCACCAGGTCCTGAAGCGGGCTGCCGGCATTGGGGAGAATCGGCAGCAGCAGGCTGATGTCCAGGTGCCCGGGATTCAACCGGCAGGCATTGACCAGACGCTCCCGGATCAGCCAGAGCAGCGCTGCGGGACCCCGTTCGGCGAGGGCGGGCTGGGTCCGCAGGGTTTCCCAGGCGACGCTCTGCCAGCCGGTCTGGTGGTCGTCCCGGGCAATGGCCAGGCGCAGCAGGATGGCTTCCACTGGGAGGCGCAGGTGAGGGTCGAGCAGGGCGAGGCGGATCTCCAGGTGTTGTCCGAAGACCCGGGCCACTCCGCCGCAGGCGTCGTAGGCAGCGTTGGTCAGAAAGCCACGTACCGCCTGAGGCCACAGGCGGGCCAGGACCATCTGGGCGGCGGGCAGGGCACCTGGGCCGGTACCTGCATCCTGGGTGATCCGGTCGAGGAGGCCGGGTTCGAAGGCGAAGCCACTGCGCACGGCGGGGGTTTCGATGGCTCGCCGTACGGTTGTGCCATCGGGGGGGGCGAGTACGCAGCTTACCGGGGCCAGACGTGCCCACAGGGCGGCATGGGGGGAGCCGCCCTGGCGCCAGGCGAGCAGGGGCAGGTCGTGCCCGGTGAGCAGCACCGGGCTTTCGGGGCGGGCTTCGGCCAGCCTGGACAGGAGGGTGTCCGGCCACAGGGGCTGGCCGGCCTCCACGGGTAGCTGCAGGGCGCCCGGGATGTGGTCCCAGTCCTCAATGATCAGCAGTTCGCCCGGGACGGCGGCCGGCAGGGCCGCGAGGCCGGCAAGGTCGTCCCCGCGCAGGCGGCGGACGCTCAGGGACAGGCCGGGCTGCAGCCCTTCCTCGCGCAGCAGGGCCACCAGCGCGGCCACGAGGGAGCCCTTGCCGACCCCGGTGGCGCCGTTAAACAGGCACAGTCCGCTCTGGCGCAGATGCCCGGCGAGGGTGGCCGCCAGATCCGGGGGGAGTTCGATCAGGTTGACCCGCCCTTCGTCATAGGCGTCGAGGGCCACATAGGGGTTGGCGGCAGGCGTTGCGCTGGTATCCGCCTCCGTGGCCCAGACGGCTTTACTGTGCAGGCTGTTCACCAGGTGGGCCAGGGCGGCGGTATCGTCGGGCCAGTGGCGCAGGTCTTCCACCTGCATGTCGGCCACTCCGCGCAGGGACAGGGAGAAAATGTCCTCCTCGGCGCCCGGCAGCAGGATCGGCAGGATGCGGATCGGTTGATTGGAGCTGCGGGCCAGCTCGATCTCCCGCTTCTGCCAGATGGAGACGCCACGTCCCCCGGCACACACCAGCAGGTTCCGGCTGTGGTGCAGGGCAAGGGTGGTGGCTTCCGCAATCTGGATGCCTGGCGTAAGGGGAGAAGGATCCAGGAAAACGCTGAAACCCGCCTGTTCCAGCTCGGCAGACAGGGCCCGGGCCACCGGCTGGTCAGCCTCTCCGGCCGACAGGAAGACATCGTAGCCGGCGAACCGGAGGGTCGGGTCGAAGCGGGTCTCCGCAACGGCCCGGGGAGCGTTGTCCGGTGACTCCGCCAAGGCGTTGCGGATTGCCTGGAGGGCCTCCTGCTGACCCCGGGCGAGGGAGGTGTCGGGGCGGGCCAGCAGGGTCAGGGCATCCGCCAGCAGTTCGAAGGCGCCGCCGATGCGTCGCCGGCCCTCCCGGCGCTCCGGGTCGCTGACCACGATTTCCTCGAACGCAAACTCGGGCTGGTAGGGCAGGGTCAGGTCGCGGAAGGACAGCCCCGCTTCATTGAAGGCGGCGGGCTCCTCGTCCAGGAAGAAACTGTCGAAACGCTTGAAGAACTTGTCCAGCAGGGCGTCGTCCCGTTGCTCGATCCTGGCCGGCACCACCACCAGGTCGAGTGGCCGTCCGTCGCGCAGGCGGGTGACCGTGTCGGAGCGGAAATCCCGGGCGACCTCACGGGTGCCTTCCACGTTCTGATGGTTGGCGGCGCAGAGCATCACGATGCCATCGGCGAGCAGGTAGGTGCACACCCCGCCCATTTCGGTGACCCCGGTACGTGAGTCTACCAGCACCACGTCGTAGGGCTGACGGGGAGGCTGGGGCTGGGCCAGCTGGCTGCGCAGCCATTCGAAAAAGGCCCGCCCTTCCCAGTTGTCGTAGAAATCCTGCCAGTCGAAGGTACGCACGGCGAGCGCGTACTGGCGGTATTGGGCGACGGGCTCCCGCTGGCCGGCGGTCAGCAGGTGCAGTTCGCCGCCGTTGGGCAGGGGGCGCTGGTAGATCGGGAAGATGAACTGTTCGAGCTGGCGGAATTCGGCGGATTCATCCAGGGGGGCAGTTCCTGCCAGGCTTTTCTTGAAGCTCTGGAGCAGGTCGATCAGCCCACGGCTGGCAAGGGCAGCGCTACGTTCCACCTGAAAGTAGCGTTCGAGGCCCGGGGCTTCCAGGTCGAAGTCGATGGCCAGTACCCGCAGCCCCCGGCGGGCCAGGATGTCAGCCACGTTGGCCAGGGCCATGGAGCGACCTACGCCACCCTTGAAGGAGTAGAAGGTGAAGAAGCTGGTCACGGTTTAGATGCCCCCGGCCAGGGTGCGACGGAATTCCTCCCGCCGGTTCGGATCGGCCCCCTGGGCTTCTGCCCCGGCCAGGGTTTCCGGCAGGGACAGACGCAGCCAGCGACGCACCCGGGCCCGGTTGTTGATGGCCAGTTCGCAGCGGGGGTCAAGCTTGTTGGCGAAGCGGTCTACCAGCACGTCGATCTTCTGGGGACTGTCGATCAGGGCGTCCAGGCTGAAGACGGCCGGGTCTACGCCCGACAGGGTGGCCACCGTGACTGCCGGGTCGGACAGGAAGAGGTTGCCCTTGCCGGCCAGGGTCGGGTGCAGGGTGGACAGCTCATCCACCAGGACCAGACAGCCGCGGCCGCGCATGGCCTCCAGCAGGGGCCAGTCGGGGGTATCGGTGGCAAAGGCTTCAGGCTCGAAGGGGTAATAGCGGAGCCGGATGTGGTTGCCCAGCAGGGCGCTCTGATCCCGTTTCGCGACGACCCGCTGTTCGTTGATGGTCCGCACCACGTCGTCGAGGAGTTGGCGCACGCTGCCGTTGCCGAAGGGCTGCCAGTCGTGGCGGCAGGGGCCGTAGCGGTCTACCCAGCGGGTCAGGCTGCCCACCACGGACTGGAAGAACTCGAAGGGTTTGCGGCCCAGCTCGTCACGGATGAGCTCCGGATTGGCGGCAATCTGTTCGGCTTCTGCGCGGGTCATGGCCAGGACCGAATAGGCCAGCCCCACCAGCCGGGGATTGGTCACGTCCCGGTGACCGGGGGTCGCCAGGGGGAAGGCCTGAACCAGTCTGGCCAGCTCCCCTCCGATGGCTCCGCTGCCGTCCGCCAGCCAGTCGCCCACCGGGAACGTAGCGGCCGGTGCGGGCCAGTCCTGGGGGATGCCCGCGGCCGGCAGGGCCTCCAACAGCACGCTGTAGCTGCCCAGGCGGGCGGCCAGCATGCGGCTCAGGCCGGCCCCGCTGCCCGGATTCTCGGTCAGGCGGGCCAGGCCGGCGGGGGTGAGATGCAGGGCCACGCAGCGTGCCCGGGACAGGCTCCGGTCGAGGGCCAGGCGTTCCTGGCCGTCGCTGAAGGATTCGGGCGACACCAGGGCGGTAGTGGCCTGCCAGTCGGGGGGCAGCGCCTGACGCAGGGTTTCCACGGTCTGGTCGGCACAGCCCCGGATGCCGACGATCAGCAGTCCGCTGCTGAGCTGCCCGGGATGGGGGGCGGTTTCGTTGAAGATCCCGCCCCGGCGGGGGGAGAGAGGGTCATCCTCGACCCGGGGCAGGGCCTGGGTGATCTTGAGGGCCAGGTCGGTGGGGTCGGAGAAGAAGGCACAGGTGGCGGCGGCGTGGCCGGTGGTCAGTTCGTCCCGCAGGGCGAGGAGCTTCTGATGGGACTCCAGCTTGCCCTGTACGGAATCCAGATCCTTGCCGGTGATCTCTTCAAGGGGGCGGATGAAGATGTAGCAGGGTTTTCCGGTGGTCAGGGCCTGGCGGTACTCCAGCTCGGTGATGGACTTGCCCCCGTAGCCGTCGGGGCAGGCACCGTAACGTCCGGCAAACAGGCCCAGGTAGATGTCGGCGCCACGCACGTCCGCCAGGCACTGGTCTACCGGCGGTTCGGCAGAGGCCCGATAGCTGTCCTTGACCCGGTAGCCCAGCTTGACCAGAGCCTTGAGGGCAGCGTCCCGGTAGGCGGCCAGATCGGCAAGGGTGGAGGAAAGGTAGACCTGCTGGCTCATGGCGCTGTCCTCGAATGGGATTGGCATGCCGGCGTTGCACTGTCATTTCCAAAATAGCACAGGCCACCGTCCAGAATCCGGTTGATGCCCAAGGGGAGCCGGGAAGGCCGGTATTGCTCCGGTCCGCCCCCATCTCCTGCAGGAAAGAAAACTCCGTCCAGGTGGCCTGATGGGAGGCTGCAGGCTGTTCAGCGGGTGAGGGGGACCCCGCCCTCGCTGCCGCCGAACACCGTGATGCCTTCCTTGAGCGTGCCGATCACCCGGATTTCCGGCAGCTTGCCGGCCGGTGTCT
>NZ_JAQUVG010000095.1 GCF_028693495.1 Zoogloea sp.
GCTCGCCGAGCTGGGCGCCGTGGAGGAGGTGGAAGGTGCGGCGCTGATGAACCTCACCCCCATCGGCCGCGAGCTGGCCAGGCTGCCCCTCGACCCGAAGATCGGCCGCATGATCCTGGCCGCCCGCGACCGGGGCGCGCTGGCCGAGGTGCTGGTGATCGCCGCGGCCCTGTCCACCCAGGATGTGCGCGAGCGCCCGCCCGAGCGCCAGGCCGCTGCCGACCAGGCCCACGCCCGCTTCCGTGGCACCGAACACGAGCAGAAATCCGAGTTCCTGTGGTTCTGGAACCTCTGGAAGACCTGGGAAGAGGTACAGCGCCACGAGACCTCCAGCAAGCAGAAGGCCTGGTGCAAGACCCACTTCCTGTCCTGGCTGCGTCTGCGCGAGTGGCGCGATGTGTACAACCAGCTGCACACCCTGTGCCTGGAGCACGGCTGGAAGGAGAACGACCAGCCCGCCAGCTTTGAGGCCATTCACAAGGCTCTGCTCACTGGCCTGCTGGGCCACGTGGGCTGCAAGATCGAGGACGCCTCGGGGCCTGCCGCCGGCAGCTATCTGGGCGCCCGCGGCATCAAGTTCTGGCCGCATCCGGGCTCCGCCCTTGCCAGGAAGGCCGGCAAGTGGATCATGGGCGCCGAGCTGGTGGATACCTCGCGCCTGTTTGCCCGCTGCCTGGCGCGCATCGAGCCCGAGTGGCTGGAGGAGGTGGGTGGCCACCTGCTCCGGCGCCAGGTCTCCGAGCCCCACTGGTCCAAGGCCAGCGGTGCCGTGCGGGCCTGGGAGCGGGGCACCCTGTACGGCCTCACCGTGTATCCGCGGCGTGGGGTGAGCTACCGGGAGATCGACCCGGCCCTGTGCCGCGAGCTGTTCATCCGCGAGGGCCTGGTGCAGGGCGAGATCGCCGAAGGGGCGGCCCGGGGGATGGTCTTCCTGGCCCACAACCGGCGCCTGATGGCCGAGATCGAGCGCCTGGAGCACAAATCCCGGCGCCCCGACGTGCTGGTGGACGAGGAGCTCATCTACGCCTTCTACGACGCCAAGCTGCCGCCGGAGGTGCTCGACCTGGCCAGCTTCGAGGCCTGGCGGAAGTCCATCGAGAAGAAGGCGCCCAAGGCCCTCCAGCTGACCCGCGACCAGCTGATGCGCCATGATGCCGAAGGCATCACCACCGACCGTTTCCCGGCCAGTCTGGCGGTGCTCGGGCAGAAGCTCAAGCTCACCTACCTGCACGCGCCGGGCGAGTCCGACGACGGCGTGACCTTGACCGTGCCCCTCGCCATGCTCAACCAGGTGCCGGCCAACCGCTGCGAATGGCTGGTGCCGGGCCTGCTGGAGGAGAAGGTGATGGCCCTGCTGAAGACCGTGCCCCAGAAACACCGTCACCGCCTGCAGCCCATGGCCGAGAGCGCCGGCGCCTTCATGGACCGTTTCGACGCGGGCGACTTCGACCTGGATGAGCCGCTCATCAAGATGCTGCAGCGCTTCGTGGAAGAGCGGGTGTCCCTGAAGCTGCCCATGGAGAGCTTCCGCCCGGAGAACCTCAACCCCCACTGTTTCATGAACTTCCGGGTGCAGGACGAGCATGGCCGGATCATCGGCCAGTCCCGCAACCTGGCCGAGCTGCGGGCCAGGTACCGGGACCAGGTGGCGGCGCGCTTCCAGGCGGCGCGCATCGTGCCCGCACCCGAGGCGTCCCCACCGGCCAGGCCGGTCGCGCCGGGCAAGGCGGCGCCGGCCCCCCAGGCCGCCCCCGGGGTGGCCCCGGGGGTGAGCGCCGGCAAGACCCTGGCGGGCTTTACCGGCTGGACCTTCGGCGCGCTGCCCGAATTGCTGGAGGTGCAGGTGGCCGGGCGGGAGGTCGTGGGCTTTCCGGCGCTCCATGACGACGGCACCAGCGTGTCCCTGCGTCCTTACGACACGCCGGAGGAGGCCGCAAAGGTGCATCGGGGTGGCCTGGCGCGGATGTTTGCCCTGGAGCTGTCGGCTCAGGTCAAGGCCATCGAGAAGCTGCCGGGCATCCGCGAGCTGGCCCTGCAGTTCATCAGCTACGGCACCGAGGCCGAGCTCAAGGCCCAGCTGGTCAGCGCCACCCTGGAGCGCTGCTGCCTGCTGGAGCCCCTGCCCACGGACGCGGCACAGTTTGCCACCCGCTGCCAGGAAGCCAAGCCGCGCATCACCCTGGTGGCCCAGGAGCTGATGCGCCTCACCGGCCAGCTGATCGCCGAGCATGCCACGCTGGCCAAGCGCATCGCCGGTCTCAAGACCTTTCCCGAGGTGGTGGCCGACATCAACGCCCAGGTGGCCAGGCTCATGCCGAAGAACTTCCTGGTGGCCTTGCCCTATGACCGGATGGCCCAGATTCCCCGTTACCTCAAGGGGGCCACGGTGCGCATCGACAAGCTGCGCAGCAACCCGCCGCGGGATGCCCAGCTGATGGCCGACTGGAAGAAGCTGGCCCAGCCCTTCGAGCGGGAGTGGCTGGCCAAGGCCCGGGCGGGCGTCAGCGATCCCCAGCTGGAGGAGTTCCGCTGGCTGCTCGAGGAGCTGCGGGTCGGCCTGTTCGCCCAGGAGCTCAGGACGCCCATGCCGGTGTCGGTGAAGCGGCTGCAGAAAATCTGGGAGAGCCGGCCCCGCTGAGCCGGTGCCGGCGGGCGGTGAGGGAGGCCGGGCGGCTGTGGGCCGTGTGCCTCCCCCCGGACGGCGAGCCTACTGTTCGCCGCCCCGCTTGCCTGCATGCTCCCGGGCGAGGCGCTGATGCACTTCCTGCGGGGCGGGTTCGTAGTGGCTGAAGGCGATGCTGCAGCTGCCGTTGCCCCCGCTGATGGACTTGAGGCGGGATTCGAAACCTTCCATTTCCGCCATCGGTACCTGTCCGGTGATCTCGGTCCACCCGGGCTGGGGGCTGTCGGTGCCGGTCAGGCGGCCCCGGCGTCCGGACAGTTCGGCGCTGATCCCGCCAAAGTGGGCGTCAGGCACCCGGACGGTCAGGGTGATCAGGGGCTCCAGCACCAGCGGACGGGCGTTGCTGACGGCTTCCTGCACCGCATGCCGGGCCGCGGTGACGAAGGAAATTTCGTTGGAATCCACGGTGTGATGCTTGCCGTCAAACACCACCACCCGCAGGTCCTGCAGGGGAAAGCCTGCCAGCACCCCATCGGCCACCGCCTGGCGGATGCCTTTTTCGACCGCGGGCATGAAGTTGCCCGGGATCGTCCCGCCCTTGACCTCGTCGGCAAACTCGACGCCTGCGCCCCGTTCGAGGGCTTCCACCCGCAGGGCCACCTCGCCGAACTGGCCCGCGCCGCCGCTCTGCTTCTTGTGGCGGTAGCGGGCCTCGGCGGTACCGGCGACGGTTTCCCGGTAGGGAATGGCGGGCGGGCGGGTGGTCAGGGTGAGGTTCCAGCGCGCCTTGAGGGTTTCCAGCACTGCCTTGAGGTGGACCTCCCCGAGGCCGCGGATCACGGTTTCCTTGGCCTGCAGGTCATGTTCCACCCCCAGGCAGGGGTCTTCGTCGAGCAGGCGGTGGAGGGCCTCGGAAAGCTTCTGCTCGTCCCCGTGCTTCTCGGCGCTGAGGGCCAGACCGAACACCGGCTGCGGGTAGCGGGGCGGGGTCAGGTGGAAATGATCCTCGTCGTGGGAGTCATGGAGCACCGCGTCCCGATGGATCTCGTCCACCCGGGCCACCGCGCAGATGTCGCCCGGGATGCCCCGGTCGATTTCCACCTGGTTCTTGCCCTGGATGCGCAGCAGGTGGGCCACCTTGAAAGGCTTGCGGGCATCGCCGATGTACAGCTGGCTGTTGGGGGACAGCGTGCCCTGATGGATGCGGAACAGGCCCAGCTTGCCCCGGAAGGGGTCGTTGCTGACCTGGAAGACATGGGCGATCACGTGCTGGTCGGCGGCGGTGCTGACGGCCACCGGCCGGGCGGCCGGCCCTTCTCCCTTGAGGAAGCGGGGCGGATTGCCTTCGGTGGGGTCGGGCAGCAGGCGGCCCATGATCTCGAGGAGCTCCCGGATCCCCGCGCCGCTGCGGGCGGAGGTGAAGCACACCGGAATCAGATGTCCCTCCCGCAGGGCCACCTCGAAGGGGTCGTGGAGCTGCTCCGGCTGCACGGACTCCCCTTGTTCCAGATAGAGGGCCATCAGCTTCTCGTCCACTTCCACCACCTGGTCCACGATGCGGTCGTGGGCCTCGCGCACGGTGGAAAAGGCGGGTGTGGCCCCATAGTCGGGCTGGAAGAAGCAGTCGATGACCTGCTCACCCCCGGCGGTGGGCAGGTTGATGGGCAGGCACTCCTTGCCGAAGCGGGCGGTGATGCGCTCCATCAGCGCGCTGAAGTCCACGCCCGGCGCATCGATGCGATTGACCACGATCATCCGGCATTGGCCGGCGGCGAGTTCCATCACCTGATGGGTGACCGCCTCGATGCCGGTGGCGGCATTGATGACCACCACCGCAGTCTCCACGGCCGGCAGGGTCGCCAGGGCGCGGCCGAGGAAGTCGGGGAGGCCCGGGGTGTCGAGGATGTTGACCCAGTGTCCGGCCCATTCCAGGTGGGCGAGGGAGGCATTGAGGGAGTGGCCGAGGGCTTTTTCCTGCGGGTCGTGGTCGCTGACGGTGTCCCCCTTGTCCACCGAGCCGGGGACACCGATGGCCCCTGCCGTGGCCAGGAGTTTTTCGAGGAGGGTGGTCTTGCCGCAGCCCGCATGGCCGAGCAGGCTGAGGTTGCGGATGTCGTGGACGGAGGTGGGTGTCATGCTTGCTCCCTTGTCGTGGGTGTTCTGGAAGGACCGGATGCTGCACGGATGAAGGGGAGTATCTGCCTTGCCAGGGGGGGCGGCAAGGACTCAGGTCAACAAAGCCGCACGGGCTTCTTCACCATTCCAGGCCCCGCCGCGGCAGTACCGGCGGGTGCTGCGGTGACAGCATCGGGAGCAGGTTTTCGAGGGCATGGTCTTCGGTCCGGTAGGCTCCGTGGGGGCCCAGTGCCTGCCACAGGCCGGTGCGCTCCATCACGTCGATCACCTGTTTCTTGAGGCCGCACAGGGCCAGCTGGCGGGGCCCCGAATACTGGCGCAGGATGCGCCGGAGCACCTCGATGCCGCTGGCGTCGATGGCGTTGATGCCGCCGCAGGACAGCAGGAGGATCCGGGTCGCCGGGTAGTCCCGCTCGGCGGCCAGGACCGCATCTTCGAAGGTCGCCGCGTTGACGAAATGCAGGGGGCCGTCGAAGCGCAGGAGGGTCAGCTCCGGGTGGGCCGGGGGAAGGTTGAAGCGCACCGCATCCCGCCAGGTGCCGTCCGGATGGCGTCCCAGGATGGCCACCCGGGGGGTCATGCTCCGGTAGATGAGCAGGGCCAGGGACAGCAGCAGGCCAGCCAGGATGCCGATCTCCACGTGGGGGGCGAAGGCCAGGGTGGCCACCAGGCTGATGGTGCCCGCCAGGCCGTCGTCCCGGTGGGTGCGCCAGGCGTCCGGCAGGCTGCCCGGGTGGATCAGGCTGGCCAGGGTGACCAGGATGACTGCCGCCAGCAGGGGGCGGGGGATCCGGGCGATCAGGTCTGGGACCGCGAGGAGGGCTGCCAGCACCAGCCCGGCACCGAAGATCGAGGCCAGGCCGCTGCGGGCACCGTGGGCCAGCAGGAAGGCCGAGCGGCCAAAGGAGCCGCTCACCGGATAGGTCTGGCAGAGGGCTGCGGTCACCTTGGCCAGGCCCTGGCCGATCAGCTCCTGGTTGCCGTCCCAGCGCCGCCCCGTCCGGGCCGAAGCGAGCTTGCAGCTGGACATGGCTTCGAGAAAGCTCACCAGCGCGATCACGAAGGCGGCTGGCAGCAGATCGGTGGTGTGCCCCCAGTCCAGGGAAGGCATGCCAAAGGCAAAGGCCTGGCCGGGGAGGCTGCCGACCACCCGTCCGCCGCTGGCTTCGTAGCCGCCGAGCCAGGCCGCCAGGCTCAGTCCGGTGACGGCCATCAGCACACCGGGCCAGCGCGGCAGCAGGCGCCGCAAGGCGAGCAGGGCCAGGACCCCGGCCAGACCCAGCGCCATGGAGGGCAGATGCGCCTCGGGCAGGCTGATCAGCAGATCCCGGAGGGCTTCCAGGAACGGGCGCTGACCCTGGATGGGCAGGCCCAGCAGGGGCGGGAGCTGGCCGACGCAGATCAGGAGGGCGCAGGCCGTGATGAAGCCGTTGAGGACCGGGTGGGACAGCAGGTCGGCGAAGTGGGCCAGCCGCAGCAGGCCGAAACCCATCTGCAGGATGCCCGACAGCAGGGCCAGCTGGATCGCCAGCATCAGATAGGTATCCGAGCCGATGCTGGCGAGGGGCGCCAGGGAGGTGGCGGTGAGCAGGCTGGTGAGGGCCACCGGGCCGGTATTGAGCTGGGGGGAGGCGCCGAAGAGACTGCCCACGATGGCTGGCAGCAGGGCCGCATAGAGGCCCACATGGGGCGGGAGACCGGCCAGCTGGGCGTAGGCGAGGGCCTGGGGAATCGCCACCAGGGCAACCCCGATGCCGGCCAGCAGGTCGGCCTGCACCCCGTTGCGCTCAAAGGGCTGAGGCCAGGCGAGAAAGGGGAACAGACGCAGCAATCGCAGTGACATGAGCGCGCAGCAGAGCGGGGGACTGGCGCAGTTTAGCGCGGACATCCGGCACTGTGCGTTTGACCAATAATGGGTAGTATTCGCGGAAATACGTCACACTGGCGGAACTGTCCAGCTGCGGGCGCCCGGGGTGGGGGCTGCTAAGCTGGTCAGGAGCACAATGGCGGCCTCGGTCAGGTCGCCATTCACGAGCCCTCCGAGCGAAGCGAATACTGAAAGATGTCCCTGGTGAACTCCGTCTTTTCCCCCGCAGGAGTGGATCCGCGCTCCACCATCCTGATCGTCGATGATGTGCCCGAGAACCTGGAGGTCCTCGGCGAGCTCCTGCAGCCCCTCTACCGGGTGCGGGCGGCCCACAATGGGGAGCGTGCCCTCCGTGTCGCCCGTTCCTACCCCATGCCCGACCTGATCCTGCTGGATGTCATGATGCCGGGCATGGACGGCTATCAGGTGTTCGATGCCCTGCGGGCTGACCCGCTGACCCGGGAAATCCCGATCATCTTCGTGACGGCCCTGGACGGGCTGCGGGAAGAGGAAAAGGGCCTCGAGCTGGGGGCGGTGGATTACATCAGCAAGCCCCTGCGTCCGGGCATCGTGCTGGCGCGGGTGCATAACCAGCTCGAACTGAAGAAGGTGCGGGACCGGCTGCAGGACGAGAACAGCTTTCTCGAGGCGGAGATTGCCCGGCGGATGAGCGAGAACCTGTTCATCCAGGATGTCAGCATCCGCGCGCTGGCCCGGCTGGCCGAGATCCGCGATCCGGAAACCGGCAACCACCTGCGCCGCACCCAGGCCTATGTGTCCCTGCTGGCCCGCCGGATGGCCCTGGGCCCGCGGGATGCGGAGGCCCTCACCCCCGCCCGGGTGCGCCTGATCACCAAGTCCGCGCCGCTGCACGACATCGGCAAGGTCGGCATCCCCGACCACATATTGCTCAAGCCCGGCAAGCTCACGCCCGAGGAGCTGACGATCATGAAAACCCATGCCTCGCTCGGCTACGAGGCCATCCTCCATGCGGAGGAGGATGCGGAGAGGCCGGTGCCCTTTCTGGCCTGTGCCAAGGAAATCGCCCGTTCCCACCACGAACGCTGGGACGGCACCGGCTATCCGGACGGCCTGGCGGGGGAGATGATCCCGCTGGCCGCCCGCCTGATGGCCCTGGCGGATGTGTTCGATGCCCTGATCTCCCATCGGGTGTACAAGGCGCCCATGTCTCTCGACAAGGCCCGGGAGCTGATCGTCGAGGGCAGCGGCAGTCATTTCGACCCCCTGGTGGTGGAGGCCTTCCTGACCGACTTCGAGCAGTTCCAGGAGGTCGCCCAGCGCTACCGGGATGAGGCGGGGGAGTGATGCCTGAGCCCGGCCAGAGGAGCACGCAGACGTGGCGATGAAGCCGGGGGCCGGCATGCTCCTGCTGGTCTATGGGCTGTTTGCCTCTGCCTGGGCAGCCTTCTCCGACCGGCTGCTGGCGGTGTTCCTGAGCGATCCCCAGCAGCTGGCTGCGGCCGGGGCCCTCAAGGGCTGGGTCTTCGTGGTGCTGAGCGTGCTGCTGCTGTGGGCCATGCAGTGCCGGCAGGCACCCCTGCCGGCGCCCCTCCCCGGGAGCCGCCTGGTACGCCTGCTGCCTTTCCTGCTGCTTGGTCTGGGCGTCATCGCCGTGGGCTATCTGGCGGCCTTCAATGCCCTGCAGGAGCGCCAGGGGCAGGGTCGTCTGCGCCTGGAGGCGGTGGCCGACCTCAAGCTGCGCCAGGTGGCGTCGTGGCTGAGCGAGCGGCGCTCGGATGCCCGGGCCCTGGCCGGTGATCCCGGTCTGGCCCAGTGGGTGGCCCACCCGGAGGATCTGCGCCTGCGCACCCAGGTAGTCCAGCACCTGGCGGCCTTTCGCACCGCCTATGCCTATGGCCGGGTGGCGCTGCTGGACCAGCAGGGGCGGGTTCTCCTGTCGGAAGGCGGAGACCTTGCGCCTCAGCCGGCGTTGCTGGAGGCCGTCCGCCAGGCCTGGATCCGGAAGCAGGGAGTCGATACCGGCATTTACGAGGCCGGGCCAGGCGACACGGCCATCGATTTCGTGATGCCCCTGTCCGGCGTGCCGGGTCTGGTGCTGGTCCTCAGGAGCGATCCGCGGCTGTTCCTGTTCGAATACCTGCAGGACTGGCCGGCGGCCAGCCGCAGCGCCGAAACCATGCTGGTGCGCCGGATCGGTGACGACCTCCAGACCCTGTCGCCCCTCAGGGGTGCGCCAGGGCCGGTGCCCGGGCTGCGGATCTCCCTGTACCAGGAAGAGGTCGTGGGGGTCCAGGCCTGGAAACGGCCGGAACTCCAGGGGCAGGTCCTGGAAGGCGTCGATTACCGGGGCCAGCCTGTGCTCGGGGTGGGGCGCATGGTGCCCGGTACCGACTGGATGCTCATCGCCAAGATCGACCGGGATGAAATCCTGGAGGCTTCCCGCCCCATGCTGTCGTGGATCGGGCTGGCTCTGGGCCTCGCCCTGTGCGCGCTGCTGGGGGCTGCGCTGCTGACCCTGCAGCGCCAGAGCCTGCGCCTGAGCCGGCAGCGGGAGGAGGCGCAGAGCCGGCAGCTGCAGGCGCTCCAACTGCTCGATGCGATCGCCCAGGGCTCCACCGACATGATCTACGCCAAGGATCTGGAGGGACGCTACCTGCTGTTCAATGCCGAGGCGACCCGGGTGACCGGGGTCTCCGGCAGCGATGTGCTCGGCAAGGGGGGAGAGCAGGTGCACGCTCCCGAGGAGCGCACCGAGATCGAGCGGATCGAGCAGGAGGTCATCGCCAGCGCCGTGGCGGACTCCCGGCTGGAGCAGCTGAGCACGGTGCGGGGCCCGCGCAGTTTCCTGACCACCCGCTGGCCCCTGCGGGACGGGCAGGGCCGGATTGTCGGGGTGTTCGGCATCGCACGCGACATCACCGAACTGCGCCGGGACCAGAAGGCCCTCCAGGAACGGGAAGAAGTGTATGCCGCGATCGTCAATCAGGCTTCCGACGGCATCGTGCTGCTGGACACCGAAACCCTCGATTACGTGGAGTTCAATGCGGCGGCCTGCGCCATCCTGGGACGCTCCCGCGAGGAGATGCGCCACCTGAAGGCCTCGGACCTCCCCGTAGGCATGACGCCGGAAGAGGTCCGGGTGCTGGTGGACCGGATTGTCGAGGCCCACCGGCCGGTGGCCTTCGACGGCCGTTTCCGGCGCAAGGATGGCAGCGTTCGCCATGTGGAGACCAGCAACACCCTGGTGGAGCTGCGGGGGCGCCGGTACCTGGCCGGGGTCTGGCGGGACGTGACCGACAAGCGCCATGCTGAAGAGGAGCTGCAGAAACTCTCCATGGCGGTGGAGCAAAGCCCGGCCAGTGTGATCATCGCCGACCGGGAAGGGGTCATCGAGTATGTGAATGAGGCCTTCGTGCAGGCCGCGGGCATGCCCCGGGAGGAGATCCTGGGGCAGCGGGTGGGTTTCCTGCGTTCCGGGCTGACGTCTCTCGACACCTATCATTCCCTGTGGGATGCCCTGGCCGGGGAGCGCAGCTGGGAGGGGGAATTCAGCAATATCGGCCCGGACGGCAAGGTCCGGATCGAACACGCCAGGATTGCCCCCATCGTGCAGCCCGACGGCCAGGTCTCCCATTACCTGGGCATTCAGGAAGACATCACCGGGCGCAAGCGCCTGGACGCCGAGCTGGCGGATCACCGGGCCCAACTGGAGCGGCTGGTGGCCGAGCGGACCGCCCAGCTGGAGGAGGCCAACCGGGTGCTGTCGGAGCGCTCGGTGGAGCTGGAGGCTGCCCGCGAAGCGTCCGAGGCGGCCAGCCGGGCCAAGAGCGCCTTCCTGGCCAACATGAGCCACGAGATCCGCACGCCGATGAACGCCATCATCGGCCTGACCCACCTGCTCAAGCGCAGCCTGCCCGAAGGCGAGGCCCTGGGACGGGTCATCAAGGTGGGGGAGGCGGCCGAGCACCTGCTGACCATCATCAACGACATCCTGGACATCTCGAAGATCGAGGCGGGCAAGCTGAATCTCGAAGAATACGACTTCGATCTGGAGGCCGTGATCCGCAAGGCCTGCGAGCTGGTGGCCGACCGGGTGCAGGAGAAACGGCTGGTCCTGGAGGTGGACCTGGGCACGGTGCCCCATGTCATGAAGGGCGATCCGATCCGGCTCGGGCAGATGCTGCTCAATTATCTGGGCAACGCGGTCAAGTTCACTGAAAAGGGGCGGATCGTCCTGCGTGCACGTCTGGAGGAAGAGGATGAGCACAGCTGCCTGCTCCGCCTCGAGGTGGAGGACACCGGCATCGGTATCGAGGAAGAGGTGGCCCGCAGGCTGTTTGCCCCCTTCGAGCAGGCGGACGGTTCCACCACCCGCCGCTTCGGGGGAACCGGCCTGGGCCTGGCCATCACCCGCCATCTGGCCCGAATGATGGGCGGCTCCACGGGGGTGAGCAGCCGGGTGGGCGAGGGGAGCCTGTTCTGGATGACGGCCCGCCTGGGCAAGCTGGCGTTCCCCGGCGCGGCCGATGCCGCCCCGCGCCCGCCGGAACCCATGGCCCCGAGGGGGCAGGGCGGATCCTCGCAGGATGAGGCACGCCTTGCCCAGGATTACCGGGGCTCCCGGATCCTTCTGGTGGAAGACAGCCCGATCAATCAGGAGGTGGCCATTTCCCTGCTGGAAGGCGTAGGCTTGCAGGTGGACGTGGCAGGCAACGGTCAGGTGGCCGTGGAGAAGCTGGCCGCCAGCCCCTACGATCTGGTCCTGATGGACATGCAGATGCCGGTAATGGATGGCATCGAAGCAACCCGGGCCCTGCGCAGCGCGGGCCACCGGGACATTCCCGTACTGGCGATGACCGCCAATGCCTTTGGTGAAGACCGACAACGATGTCTGGATGCAGGTATGAATGATCATCTTCCCAAGCCGGTGGATCCGGCCATGCTCTACTCCAAGCTGCTCCAGTGGCTGCCGCCCCCGGATGCCCCGGCGGGGGCCGCAGGGGCAGAGGCATCCCCCCCGCCGGCAGCGTCGCCCCAGGACGGCGCGGGAGACCTCCGGGCGGCCCTGGCTGCGGTGCCTGGCCTCGACGTGGCCTACGGCCTCAAGAACCTGCGCGGCAAGATCCCCAACTACCTGCGCCTGCTCCGCAAGTACGCGGAGGGCCATGCCGGCGACGGCGACAAGCTGCGCGCAGAAATGGCTGCGGGGGACCGGGCAGCCGTCATCAGCCTGGCCCACTCCCTGAAGGGCGTTGCCGGGATGATGGGCGTCACGACGGTCCAGGCCCGGGCTGCCGAACTGGAAGCCGCCCTGAGGGAGGGGCAGGAGCTTGCCCACCTGTTCCCTCTGGTGGATCAGTTGAATGAGGCCCAGGCCGGGGTGGTTGCCGCGATCCTGGCCCTGCCCGATGGGGAGTCTGCCGCTCCGCTGGCGGCAGGCGCAGGGGAGCCCGATGCCCAGACCCTCCGGGGGGCCCTCGCGCAGATCGAACAACTGCTGGCGGAAGACAATGTGTCGGTGGTGCGCACGGTCCGGGAAATGGGCAACCTGGCCCATGCGGTCCTGGGCCCCGCATGGCCGCGCTTCGAGCGGGAGCTCGCCGCCTATGACTTTTCTGCCGCCCTGGCCACCTTGCGTACCCGTAAAACCTGATTGACCCGGGCGCCGTTTCCGGGGGATGCTCCCGCCCCCGTGCCTTCCCCCGACCCCGGAGCCCCATGAGCAGCCCCACTTCCAGCCCGGCCGGCGCCCTCCCGCCGCCCTCCGCCTACTGGCCCCTGATCATCACGGCGTCCCTGGTGCTGATGATCACCATGGGCATCCGGCTGTCCCTCGGCCTGTATGTGTCGCCCATCAACACGGCCACCGGCCTGGGGATTGCGAGCATCAGCTTTGCCTTGGCGGTGGGGCAGTTCATGTGGGGCGCCTCCCAGCCCATCTTCGGTGCGGTGGCCGACCGCTACGGCCCCGGCAGCGCCCTGTTCGTCGGGGCGGGCATGCTGATCCTCGGGCTGGTCCTCACCCCCTTCGTGAGCAGCGAGTTCGGGCTGGTGGTCACCCTCGGCATCCTGGTGGCGGCCGGGGCCGGGGCCGGCAGCTTCTCGATCCTGCTGGGCGCCGTGGCCCAGCGCCTGCCCGTCCAGAAACGGGCCTTCGCATCGGGTTTCATCAACGCCGGCGGCTCCTTCGGCCAGTTCATCTTTGCGCCCCTGTCCCAGTTCCTGATCGCCGGCTACGGCTGGATGGTGGCCCTCTGGGGGATGGCGGCCTGTGCCCTGGCCACGCTTCCCCTGTGCTGGCCCCTGCGCCACAAGGTGGCGCACCCGGTCACCTCCACCCCGGACATGGGCCTGGCCCAGCAACTGCGGGTGGCCCTCCGGGATCGCAGCTACTGGTGCCTCCATGCGGGGTTCTTCACCTGCGGTTTTCACATTGCCTTCCTGGTCACCCACCTGCCCGGGGCGGTGGACCTGTGCGGCCTGCCGGCCGATGTCTCGGCCCTGTCCCTGGCCCTCATCGGGCTGGCCAACATCGTCGGCAGCCTGGGTGCCGGCGCCCTCGGGCAGCACTACCGGATGAAATGGCTGCTGGCGATCATGTACGGCTCCCGGGCGGTGCTGGTGGGGCTCTACCTGATTGCTCCCAAGACCGACATCACCTTCTACGCCTTCTCCATCGGCCTCGGGCTGACCTGGCTGGCGACGGTGCCGCCCACCGCCGGGCTGGTGGGCAAGCTGTTCGGCCTGCGCTATCTGGCCACGCTGTTCGGCCTGACCCTGCTGTCCCACCAGATTGGCGGTTTCTTTGGTGCCTGGCTGGGCGGGCTGGCCCTGGTGGAGTTCGGCAACTACGACTGGATGTGGTACGCCGACATCGTTCTGGCCCTCCTGGCGGCGCTGGTCAACCTGCCCATCCGCGAAGAGCCGGTGCGGCGGGTGAGCGTGGCC
>NZ_JAQUVG010000177.1 GCF_028693495.1 Zoogloea sp.
TCGGATCGGGGGCCGCGTTCTGTGCGGCCTGGGCTGCGGTCAGCAGGTCTTTCTTCTTGTCAAGCTCGGCCAGGATTTCCTCGGCCGAGGCGGTGAGGGCGAGTCCCAGCTTGTGGGCAACTCGCTCCTGTAACTCTTTGTTCATGACATCTCCCTGGGAGGCTGCGGCATGCAGGTAAAGGTTGGGGGTGTTCGTCAGGCCAGCCCCGGTGAGCGACACGACCCTTCCGGTGTCCGGGTCGTATGTGAATACCGGCGACAGGTACCTGTACTCCTTGGCGGCGAGCGCTTTGGCTGCCGTCTCGGTCCACGTTGCCTGACCCCACACGCCGTCCTCTCGAAGCTCCAGCTTCTTGATCCATCCGGCTGCGGGGACTGGTCCGGCCTTCTTCTCGGCGGAAAAGGTCTGGTGATCGTAGTCGACCACCAGGTCGATTCCCCACCCGGCAAAGGCGGACAGCACGGCGTCGGCGTCAAGCTCATACGGCCCGCGCCCGTCGCGCCCCGAGAAGTTCCCCGCCGGAACGAGATGAACCCATTCCGGCGGGGTGTCCGAGGAAGGAAGGCGGATGCTGAAACGATCGGTGAGGGTCTTCATGTAGCCATCATGGCCACATCAGATGATAAGAAGGCGCGGAAGAGGGTCAGCATATAGCCGCTCTCTTCCGCGCCTGATTGGTGTCTTTGTCTGGTCGCCCCGTTTAACCCGTTTACCGGCGTTTACTAGGGGGGTGAAGGGGGTGGACAGGTGTCCACGCTAGGGACGATGGTTAAAAATCGTTCTGGGGGCATTCTGGCGAGTTTTCGGATTTTGCGCAACCCCTCTCGTCATCATGGCAGCATATACCCCGATACAATGGCCAGGATGGAGCCCCTGTCGCTGTCCGAAACTCCAAGGAAAGGACGGGCCGGGATATCGCCCCAGGGGGCCGCGCCGAACTGCCCGCGCTTCGCGCCGAACTGCTGCACGGCAGCATAAACCTGTGGGCTGCCAATTTCAACCCTGTCGCGACCTGCGCTGTAATGTATCATCGTGGACAGGGATTTGGTTTCACCGATGAGAGGCTTCTTTGATCCAGCGCGGGCCTGGCCTTTCTTGGTCAGCCCGCCGCGCTTGCTGCGGGAGCCCTTGTACTTGTCGACATAGGCAAGGATGGTCGCCGGAGAGTTCTCCTTCCACGCCTCGCCGTCAGGGCCGACGCCGTCGGAGAACCGCTGGATCGCGCTCTCGGCGAGCAGTTCCCCGATATCCTGCATGGCGGGAGACATATTGCCGAGGCGACGGACAAGCCCCTCCAGGGCGTCCAGAACCTCTCTGTCGTTGATTTCGATGTTGATCATGGCTATACTCTATTGAAAGGTGCGTGCATCGCGGCGTCCGGCTCATACCCGGAAACGTCCTGGACGTTAGCGCGGGGGCGCACCTGCTTTTATCCACATGCTCTGCAGAACCAGCGACCTTCTCTTTTCCCGAATCTCAAAAGCTGCCGTGCGCATCTCGCCGCCAATCTCTTTCGATATCCGCACGACCGGGCGGCCAGCCTTGGTCATGCCCCCGTCCTCGACCAGGTCCGGACTGTTCAGCATTTCAGGCAGCAAGGCATAGTCTTCGACCCTTACTTCCCGCTGGCCCCTGGCGAGTTCTGACTTGGCGTCGCCATGCCCGGTGAGTATGTGCCTGGGTGCATACTGGTCGATCGCATAGTCGAACAGATCGACCTTTGCGCCGGTCAGTCCTCCCACCGCCTTGGCGTCTGCACTTGTGAGCAGGCCCATGGTCAGATACGGGGGGACGTCCCTGCCGTCCAATGCGGCCTGAGCATAGCGCCGAACGTCGTCCGCCACGGAAGGAAGGCTGCGATATGACGTGGCCAGCCTGTCGCGGACTGACTCCGGAACTCCCTGCATGTACGACTTGGCCAGGGAATAATCCCACTGCTGCGTCTTGGCCGCCATCGTCCGGACGGCGTCTGAAACCGTGTCGCCGGGCATGTAGCCCCATCCACGGTCGATGCCGCTCGGCTCACCCGTCTTGGGGTCGATTCCATTATCCGGAGCCGTGCGCACCTCGCCGCCATATCTATCGGCATCCTCGGGACGCCTGACGCCGACAACCCGGCATAGGCAGCCCCACCCGTTCGGAGGGTAGTGCACCTTCCACCAAGAATCGTCAGCCCGCAGCGTAAGACCGTTCCAGAACACATGCAGCGGATGAGGATGGAGAGAGCTGTCGGAGTGCTTGTACACCCACCACTCAAAGCCGCCCTCGCGCAGCTGCGCAAGGCGACCGGCGGCGTAGCTCGTGGAAAGATTGGTCGTGTAGATAACCCTGGTGCGCCAGTTGAACTCGCCCCGGTAGTCCCAGCCGTTGCGCTCGACGATTCGGGCAAAGTCCTTGCGGAACGACTGAATGCTTCCGCCCTCGGCAGTAACCCTGTCGACCGCTGCGGCCAGGTCGGACAGCAGGTCCGCCTTTGCGGCCCCGGCCACCATGAAGCCCTGATCGTGCCGCCCCTTCCAGACGTCGTCCCACTTGGAGGACGGCATCATCTTGCCGAGCTTGGCCCGGAAAAAGGCGACCTGCTCCGGAAACGGGCGCTTGAGTACGCCCGCTACCTTCGGGTCAGCTGCGGCCGGATCAGACATCAGATTCCCTCTCCACGTCGTAGCGCCCCGCCAGCTCGGCGGCGGCGAATCCCATGGCCATCACTTCGGCCAGGTCTCCATCGGGCAGATCGGCGTAGCTTGCGAGCAGAGATTCCCGAAGCGTCGGAAGGTCCGGAGCGTCCTCGACCAGCTTGCCGATGTGCTCCAGAATGGTCGCCCACCCTGGCTCGGCATCCGCTGCCATCCTTTCTGCCTGGGGGGATATGGGGGTCACATCCTCTCCGGAAGCCTCCTGGGCGTGTGCGGCGGTAGCCTTGCGAGAGTGCTTG
>NZ_JAQUVG010000178.1 GCF_028693495.1 Zoogloea sp.
GGTTGAGTGGGCCCACTTCTGGATGGTGCTGCCGGGGGTGACCGTCGATGCCGATCTTGCGGCGTCCAGTGCCCGTTTCCGGGATGGGGATGCGGCGGGCAGTCGCATCCCCGGCGCCATGGAAAAGATGGCTTCCCTCGGTGTCACCTGTGATCCCGGCGGCCGCTGGTTCGGGGGCCTGCGCCTGCGACATTTCGCCTCACGTCCACTGATCGAGGACAATTCGGTACGATCCATCCCCTCGACCTTGACCAATCTTAAGGTCGGTTACCGCGTGGACCGGCACATTAGCCTGTCCGCGGACGTGCTGAACCTGTTCAATCGCCGCGCCAGCGACATTGACTACTACTACGAGTCCCAGTTGAAGTCCGAACGCTTCCCCGTTGCCGACATCCATACCCACCCGGCTGAACCGCGCAGCCTGCGTTTTACCCTGCGTGTCAGCCTGTGATGGTGGACAAGGGTGTCCTTTATGGCGTGATGGCCTCCCTCATTGCCCACGGTCTTGTGCTGGGCCTGGGGGGGGCGCCCACCCCGAGGGTGCCGGAGGCGCCTCCTCGCTTGATGGAAGCCCGTCTGGTTTCCGAAGCGCCGCTTGCCCACCTGCCGGAGCCGCTCCGGGACAAGGCCTCCCGTCCGCCGCCCCAGCCGGACCCCCAGCCCCGCAAGTCCCCCAGGCTGGCGGCCTCTCCGCAGCCTGCCCATCTTCCTCAGCCGGTGGTGAAGCCGGCTCCGCCCAGCGAGGTCGCGCCGACGCCCGTGGTTGCGGTGACGACCGCAGCCAGTCCCGCCTCCGCCGCTGTACCCGCCGGCAGTGCCGCGACGGCAGGTCCCGCTGCCAGCGGTGCAGTGAGCGGCACGCCGACGGGGGCCGCCTCGCCCAGCTATTCCCCTCCGAGTTTTGGTGCCAGCTACCTCCACAATCCCAAGCCAGCTTATCCGTTGATGGCGCGTCGGCGTGGTTTGCAGGGAACCGTGCGTCTGGATGTGAAGGTGTCAGCGGAGGGGATCCCCATCTCGGTGAAGGTCCGGGAAAGCTCCGGCCATGAATCCCTGGATGAAGCCGCGACGATTGCGGTCTGGCACTGGCGTTTCACCCCCGCAAAACGGGGGGGGGAGGCTGTGGAGGGGGCGGTGATTGTCCCGGTCCGCTTCAACCTTGAAGGTGACAGTGCCGGCTGAATCGGTGATGCTTCACTCCTGTTTCTGGAGCGCTCTTCATGTCCTTTCACCTCTGGCTGGGTTTCCTGGCCACCACCCTCGTGGTTGCGATTTCTCCCGGTCCAGGCGCCGTGCTCAGCATGAGCGTCGGCCTCCGCCACGGCTACTGGCCGGCCCTGCGGGGAATCCTGGGGTTGCAGACGGCCCTGCTGCTTCAACTGGGACTGGTCGCCGCTGGACTGGGGGCGCTGCTAGCCACGTCCGAAACCGCATTCGCTGTGGTCAAGTTCGCGGGCGCCGCCTACCTGGTCTGGTTGGGCATCCAGCGCTGGCGTGCGCCCGTGGAGGAGGGTGGGCTTGAGGAGGGGAGGGTGTCCGGGCACAATTTTTATCGTCAGGGCATCCTTGTGAACATGGGTAATCCCAAGGCCATCGTCTTTATTGCCGCACTGGTGCCCCAGTTCATCGATCCGGCGCTGCCGCGCTTGCCCCAGTTCGTGATCATGGCCCTGACCATGTGCGTGATCGATACGGCCGTGATGTCCTGTTATGCGCTGCTGGCCAGCCGTTTCCGGGGAATGGTGCGCAGCCGGCGTGCCGCCCTGATCCAGAATCGCCTGTTCGGAGGACTCTTCGTCAGCGCGGGGGCTCTGCTGGCCAGTGCCACCCGCACCTGAGCAGGGATCAGGCTTCTCCCAGGCTGGCGATGTGGTCTTCGCCGAGTCCGAACTCAAGCTTGACCAGATCGGCCCAGTCGGTCCAGTCCGGTGAGGGGCCATCCCGCAGGCGGCGCCCAATGGCCAGCAACAGGGCCAGCCGTCGGGCAGTGTCCTCCAGCTTCATTGCCATTTCCGGCGCATGGTGATGCCGGATTGCGTCGCATACTTCAGGCGGCAGCTTCCAGTTGCGGGCCACCAGACAGCTGGTTGCCGCATGGTCCGAACCGCTCAAGGCATCCAGGGTCCGGGCGCCGGCTTCCAGCGCGACGCTGTTGCCGTGGAACAGGTGGGCATGCTCCGAGGTCCGCTTGAGCAGTACGGGAATGCCGGCATCCTGCATCAGGGCTGTCAGGTACACCAGGTCTGCCAGGCTCCGGCAGGGCAGGCGCCGACAAGCGGTGAACGACCATTCCGCTGCCAGTGCGCTCGCGGCCCAGATATTCTCAACCGCTTTCATGTCCAGCCCCGCACATTGCCCCTTCAGGGTCGTGCTGGCGGCGATTGCCAGGCTGCGCGTCTGACCCAGCATGGCAATTGCTTCGAATGCGGACCGGGGGGCACTCCGCGGCCGGAAGACCGGAGAATTGGCGACCCGCATCAGGGCACCGGTGATGGCCGGGTCGTCCACGACGGCCGCAGCCAGTTCCCGGGGGCCTGCGTTTTCGTCAGCGGCCGCCTTTTGCAACTGCATAAAGCCGGGTCCGGGTGCCGGAAGCACGACGCCACTGGCGAGCACTGCCTCCACCAGCATGTCCTTGCTCATTCCTTTTCCTCCTCCCGCCTGTTTCGTTTCATGGGCCCGTTCAGGCTGGCGGGCGCCATGAAGTGTAGCCCGGGATCTCTTGTTAAAAACGCTTTGACTTTTTCTTAATTTTGTCTATAATCGTTTTCTCTCTTGGAGAGGTGGATGAGCGGTTTAAGTCGCACGCCTGGAAAGCGTGTTCAGGGTAATACCCTGACGCGGGTTCGAATCCCGCCCTCTCCGCCAAGATTCCTGAAAAACCCCTTGATTTTCAAGGGGTTTTTCTTTTTTACGTGCGCCCAGCATGGGC
>NZ_JAQUVG010000096.1 GCF_028693495.1 Zoogloea sp.
CCATCGACCCTCCCATGCAGGCCCTGGTTGCCCGCTACAACAAGTTCCAGGCCTGCCGCTATGGTTTTGATGCGATGCTGGCGGATCCCCAGGCCCGCTGCACGGTGTCCGTGCGTGACAGCCTGGAGCGCCTCCTGGAGTGCGTCTCCGGTGATGCTGCAGCTCTGGGCTGCACAGCCCAGCTGCTTGCCTTGCAGGACATGGTCAGGGTAGGGAGGGGAGATGCTGCGTGGTTGCGGGCCCGGGCTGCCGCGGAAGGAAACCTCCATGACCTGACCCGGGCGGCGGCCGGGTGTTTTGCCCTTCCGTCCCGTTACGCCCGTCCGCACGCCTTGCCGACAGCGTAAGCACGCTGCCTTGCCTCAGAGGGCCTGGAAAGCGAAAATCGCTACGCAGGTGGGGGGCAGGGCTGCCAGCAGCAGACCTACCGGGCTGATGGATTCGTCGTCGAAGGTGGATTTGAGGATGGCAAAGCCCGCAGGATTGGGGGCATTGGCGATGACCGTGAGTCCGCCACCCGTGACGGCACCGGCCACGATCGCGTACTTGAATTCCGGTGAAACCCCCTCGACGAGTGAGGCCAGATAGGTCAGCGCTGCGTTGTCGGTGACGGCCGTCAGGGCGGTGGCCAGGAAGTACAGGAGGGTCGGTTCAACGCCCGTGAGGGTCTGCTGGAGCCACCATTGCTGGAGACCGCCCAGGACCACCAGGCCCGCCAGGAAGAAGGCGACCAGCAGCCCCTCGCGCAGGATCAGGCGACCCTGGTACTGCTTGTACGCTTCGGTGTAGCCCAGGAAGAACAGGAAAAGTCCCATGAACACCACCGGGTGATGGGCAAAGACCACGGCGGCAGCCAGAAAGGCGACGTGAATGCCTGCCACGGTCCGGGGCATTGCGGGGGCCTCGTCGGCAGACTGGGGTTTGCCCTTCTCCGCGATTTCCCTGCGGAAGAACCAGGTCAGCACAACAGCGTTGAATACGACCGCCGAACCGGCTTTCCAGCCGAAATGGGAGAACATGAACAAGGTATCCCACTGCCACTTGCTTGCCACCATCAGTACCGGGGGCGCTGCAAAGTGGGTCAGGGTGCCGCCAATGGAAATGTTGACGAACAGCATTCCTATGGCAGCGTACTTCAGTCGGGTGGACAGGCCATGCCGGAAGTAACCGTCCCGCAGCATCAGTGCAGCCAGGGTCATGGCAGCAGGCTCGGTGATGAAGGAGCCGAGGAGGGGAACCGCGGCCAGGCACAGGAAAAAGACGGCAACCGCCCGATCCGTGGGGATCATGGACGCGATCAGGCGCACCGCCGCCTCCACGGTACACACGATGGGTTTGCTGGCGGCAATCACCATCACCACGAAAACGAACATCGGCTCGGTGAAGTTGCGTCCTTCCAGATAGTCCACGGCGGCACCCTGACCCGACAGCAAGAACAGGGTAAGCATCAGCACGAAGGCCCAGAAGCCGAACACCACCTCCACTTCTGCCAGCAGATGCCACAGCCCCGCATGGCGCGGCTGGATATGTGCCAGGTGGGCAAAGAATTTGGTGGAAAAAGTATGCAGGACCGCCAGCGCAAAGATCACTGCAGCAAGGATTTCTGGTGTGGAGGCGACCGTCGAGGACATGGAAAGGGGGAGCAAATCAAAAATCCTATCACCTGCAGGATGGCCGGGGGCAGTTGTGGAAAACATCTGGCCCCCTCCGGATGAACGGAGGTGCCTTGCTCGACTGTATGCTTCCGGCGGCCAAAACCAGAATGAGAGATTGCAGTGATGGATCATGAAACCGTAGATGCACAGATATCCCCCACCGGGCGCATGGAGATCCTGTCCCGCGCCGAGGCAGCCAAGCTGTCTGCCCAGGACAGCGACGGCCTCCACGCCCTCTTTCGCAACTGCGCCCTGGCGGTGCTCAACTGCGGTAACGAGATGGACGACGGCAAGGAACTGCTGGAGCGTTACCTTGCGTTCGATATCCAGATCCAGCAACGTGCCCGGGGCATCAAGCTGGGTATTACAGGAGCACCGGCAAGTGCGTTTGTTGATGGAGAAATGATCCGCGGCATCCAGGAGCATCTGGTGACCGTCGTGCGGGACATCGTCTATGTGAATCGCGAAATCCGTGGCAATCCCCGTTTTGACTTCCAGTCTTCCGAGGGGATTACGGATGCGGTCTTTCACATCCTGCGTAACGCCAGCGTGCTCCAGCCCATCCGCCAGCCCAACATCGTGGTGTGCTGGGGGGGACACTCGATCCGCCAGGAGGAGTACGAGTACACCAAGCGGGTGGGCTACCAGCTGGGCTTGCGGGGCCTGAACATCTGTACCGGCTGTGGTCCTGGTGCAATGAAGGGGCCGATGAAAGGGGCGGCCATGGCCCACGCCACCCAGCGCATCCATGACGGGCGTTATCTGGGCTTCACCGAGCCAGGCATCATTGCTGCCGAAGCGCCCAATCCGGTGGTCAATGAACTGGTGATCCTGCCGGATGTGGAAAAGCGTCTGGAAGCCTTCGTCCGGACTGGCCACGGCATTGTGGTGTTTCCGGGAGGGGTGGGTACGGCAGAGGAGATCCTCTACATCCTGGGCATCCTGCTGCACCCGGACAATGCTCATCTGCCCTTTCCGCTGGTGTTCACCGGGCCCAGGAGTGCGGAAGACTACTTTGCCCGGATCGATCGCTTCATCGGTCAGACCCTGGGTGAGCCAGCCCGGCAGCGTTACCGGATCATCATTGATGATCCGGAAGCGGTGGCCCGCGAGATGAATATCGGCCTGGGCCAGGTGCGGGATTTCCGCAAGGAAATGCGCGACGCCTACTATTTCAACTGGCTGCTCAAGATCGAGCACGAATTCCAGCAGCCCTTCCATCCGACCCATGAGCGCATGCGCAAGCTCAAGCTCCATCGCCGGCAGCCGGCCCATCTGCTGGCCGCCAACCTGCGTCGGGTCTTTTCCGGCGTGGTGGCGGGCAATGTGAAGAATGAAGGCATCCGGGAGATCGAGAAGCACGGCCCCTTCGAGATCTTTGGGGATCCGGAGATCATGGAGCCAATGGACGAAATGATGGCTTCGTTTGTTGCCCAAGGCCGAATGAAGCTGCCAGGCAAGGCCTATAACCCCTGTTACCGGGTCCTGGCGGCCCAGTAAGTAGTCTTGACTCCTCCCGCGCGGTCAGACGGCAAGGCTGCGCAGATCACCGTCCACCCGCGTGCCGAAGTCGTCGCTCAGCAGGTAAGTGACCAGCTCGGTGGCGGCAGCGGCCGGAGCTCGCAGTTGTCCTTCCTGCTTGAGGATGGTGAAGCGGGAGAGGCCAGGAAACTGGGCCGGATCGCTGGCCCGCACTTCCACCTGCATGTCCGTGTCCAGAACGCCGGGTGCCAGGCTGGCGATACGTACTCCAGGATGTCTTTCTGCAGCAGCAGCTCTGGCATGATGATCCAGGGCTGCCTTGGTGGCCCCATACACGCTCCAGCCTGGATAGACGCTGCGGGCCGCACCACTCGAGATGTGAAGGATGCGGCGGTCGCGGACTTCCGCAGTTACGGCCAGGAAGCCATTGGCGAGCGTCAGGGGGGCCGTCACGTTGACGGCCACCGCTGCGGCAATGGCCTGGGCGTCCTGTTGTCCCAGCATCGCCACGGGCTGCAGGCTCCCGGCATTGTTGATCAGAACAGCCTGATCGGCATCGGCCAGGAAGTGTGCCAGCGCGTTGGTTTTCAGCCAGCTCTGGAGGGAAGAGGGCGAGGCGAGGTCAATCGACTGCTGGGTGAGGCCGGGGGCTTCCGCAAGACGGTTGCGGGACAGGCCCAGTACCTGAAACCCACGGTTCTGGAGCTCTGCCAGCAAGGCGGCCCCCAGGCCTCGGGTGTGGCCGGTCAGAATGGCGCTTCTCTTCATGGAGTGCTCGCGATGCTTTTCTGGAGGCTATGTTTATAGCTGCTCGGTGGTGTGAGATGGATACAGAAGGTCGATGGGGCGGCATTCGATCCTGTCATGGGGCCCGTTCCGGTTTTAAATGTGTGCGGTTTGGAACGTAAAATGGTTCTCTGCTTGAGTTTTTGTTGATTTTATGATTTTTGGGTGTCATTTCCCTTGTTTCTATCTTTATTGACCAAGCCGCCTTGGGCGCACCTCCGGTTGTTTGCCCCGATTGCTTGCGTGGTGCTTGCGCTCGTCCTGCTGCTTTGGGGAGGCATTCTCTACAAGATTCAGGAGGAGCAAAGCCAGCTCGTTCAGACCATCAATACCGCCAACCTCAATCTGGCCCGGGCCTTCGAGGAGCATACCGTCCGCACGATCAAGAGCGCGGATCAGGCTGTGCTGTTTCTCAAGTTCCAGTATGAGCGAAACGGGGCGGCCATCGATGTGGCCGGGTACGTTCGCGAAGGCATGATCATCAGCAGCATTTTCAATCAGGTGGGCGTGATTGACGAGAACGGCGTCTATATCCTGAGCAACCTCCCCAATCACAAGGAAGTTGACTTGTCGGACCGGGAACACTTTCGGGTGCACAAGGACCGGGATACGAATCAGCTCTTCGTCAGCAAGCCTGTGCTTGGACGCGCTTCGGGCAAGTGGTCCATCCAGATGACCCGGCGCATCAACAAGCCGGATGGCCGCTTTGGTGGCGTCGTCGTGATTTCGGTGGATCCGTTCTATTTCTCGGAGTTTTACAGTAGCGTGGACCTGGGCGAGGGAGGCGTGGTCAGCCTGTTCGGCCGGGATGGCATCATCCGGGCCCGCCGGTCCGGGGATAATCTGGAGGTGGGACAGGATGTGTCTGGCGGAGCCCTCATGCGGTACTGGGAGGAAGGATTGTTCTCGGGCAGTTATCTTTTTGCCAGCAAGACCGATGGGGTCCGGCGCTTTTACAGCTACCGCGCCCTCAAGGAGTATCCGCTGGCGGTGGCGGTGGGGGTCCGCGAGGACGTCGCGCTGGCCGATTTCTGGGCGCGTCGCACGGCCTATCTGGCCTATGCAGTGGGAATGAGCCTGGTGGTCATGGTGTTCGGTGGGCTGGCGCTCCACCTGCTCAACCGCCAGTACCGGATTGCGGCAGCCCTGCGGGAGAGCCAGCTCCGGGCCGAAGAGGCGAATCGTGCCAAGTCGGCGTTTCTGGCCTCCATGTCCCATGAACTGCGGACACCTCTCAACGGCATCATGGGTTATGCAGAACTCCTCAAGGACAGTGAGGACGAGGTGACCCGGGAGTTTTCCGGGATCATCCTGAGCAGTAGTGAGCACCTGCTGGCGCTGGTCAATTCGATCCTCGACCTGGCCCGCATGGAGGCCGGGCGCATGGAGCTGACCCTGCGGGATGAGGCTTTTCGACCCTTGATGGACCGGATCCTGAAGATTCACCTGCGCGCAGCGATGGCCAAGGGCCTGCGCCTGGAGTGGCAGGTGGCGGACGGAGTACCTGAATTCTGGCGCTGCGACCCCACCCGCCTGGCCCAGATCCTCAACAACCTGGTGGGCAATGGGCTCAAATTCACGGATGAAGGACAGGTTCGGGTGGTGGCCGACTACGGGGCCGATGTGCTGGAGATCCGTGTGAGCGATACCGGTTGCGGCATTGCCCCAGAGCAGCAGGAACAGGTTTTTGAGCGCTTTCGCCAGGCGGACGCCTTCCTGACCCGCCGTCACCAGGGCTCCGGGCTGGGCCTGGCGCTGGTCAAGGAACTGGTGGCCCTGATGGGCGGAAGCCTCCGCCTGCGTTCGGCGCCGGGCCAGGGGAGTGAATTCGTCCTGCGCTTTCCCCGGGTCCCGACCTGAGCATCTGGATCCGTGGGTCAGTCGCCCCGCAATCCGCTGGACTGGGAGCGTCCGGGGGCGGGCTTGCCCTTGCGGGCCCGCTTTCCAAGCCAGGGCTCCCAGTCCCGGGGGCTGAGGGCCAGTTCCACCGGTTTGCCGCCCCGGGTAGCAGCAAGAAGGGTGAGACTGTTCCGGGCGATGCACACGGCGCTGAGCGCCTCGTCCTCGTCCATTCCCATGATGATCACGCCCTTGCCGCCCCCCGAGAGTTCCTTCATTTGCTCAAGGGGGAAGACGAGCAGCTTGCCGCCCGACGAGAGCGCCGCCAGGTGCTGGTTGTCAGCCTCGTCGTACAGGAGCGGCGGCAGCAGCTTGCTGCCGGCTTCCAGGCTGACGAACTGCTTGCCCGCCCGTTTGGTGGCGCTCATGTCGCCCAGCCGGCACAGAAATCCGTAGCCATCCGCGCTGGCCAGCAGCACCCGCCTGTCGGCAGCACCCGCCAGGACGTGACCGACCCTTGCGCCTGCAGGCAGCTCCATCAAGGAGGCAAGGGGGGCTCCGTTACCCCGGCCGTCGGGAAGTGCCGAGACCGCCACGGTGAGCGCCCGACCTCCGTCGGTCAGGGCAATCAGGGTGTCTACACTCCGGCATTCGAAGGCTGTGCCCAGGCGGTCGCCATCCTTGAAGCTGAGGTTCGCCAGGTCAAGCCCGTGTCCGTTGCGGCAGCGGACCCAGCCTTTTTCGGAGACGATCACGGTGACGGGTTCGTCCACCACGGTCTGGGTGACCCCGGCCCGGGCGGCCTCTTCAACCAGGGTGCGGCGGTCATCGCCGTATTTATCGGCGTCGGCCTTGATTTCCCGGATGACCAGGCGGCGCAGCTTGCCTTCGCTGGCGAGGAGGGTCTCGAGCTCTCCCTTCTCGCCGCGCAGGGTGGCCAGTTCCCGCTCGATCTTGATGCCTTCCAGTCGCGCCAGCTGGCGCAGGCGGATCTCGAGGATGTCTTCGGCCTGGCGGTCGGTGAGCTCGAAGCGGGCCATCAGCGCCGGCTTGGGTTCGTCCGACTCGCGGATGATGCGGATCACCTCGTCGATGTTGAGAAAGACGATGTGACGGCCTTCCAGGATGTGGATCCGGTCGTTCACCTGGTCCAGCCGGTGGATGGTACGACGGCGTACGGTGATGACCCGGCAGCGGCCCCATTCGTGGAGGATGTCGGCCAGGTTCTTCTGCCCTGGGCGCCCGTCCAGACCGATCATCACCAGGTTGATCGAGGCGGAGGTTTCCAGGCTGGTGTGGGCCAGCAGGAGGTTGGCGAATTCGGTGACGTCCTGGTTGCGGCTCTTGGGCTCGAAGACCAGGCGTACCGGGGCGTCCTTGCCGGATTCGTCACGGACCCGGTCGAGTACGCCGAGGAGAATGGCTTTGAGCTGGGCCTGGTCAGCGTCGATGGACTTCTTTCCAGTCTTGGGCTGGGGATTGGTGAGGGTTTCGATCTCGAAAAGCACTTTTTGGGCAGACACGCCCGGAGGCAGTTCGGTGACCACCAGCTGCCACTGGCCGCGGGCGAGGTCTTCCACCATCCAGCGGGCCCGCAGCTTGAGGCTTCCCCGGCCGTTTTCATAGGCCTGGCGGATGTCCGCCTTGGAGGAGATGATCTGGCCTCCTCCCGGGTAGTCCGGTCCTTGGATGTGGGTCATCAGGTCGGCCACCGTTGCATCGGGGTGCTCGAGAGCGTGAATGGCCGCTGCCGCAGCTTCCCGCAGGTTGTGAGAGGGGATCTCGGTGGCCATCCCCACTGCGATGCCTGAGGCGCCGTTGAGCAGCACGAAGGGCAGGCGTGCCGGCAGGAGCTGGGGTTCCGTGAAGGCCCCGTCGTAGTTGGGACGGAAATCCACGGTGCCCCGGTCGATTTCCGACAGCAGCAGCTCGGCGATGGGGGTCAGGCGGCATTCGGTGTAGCGCATGGCTGCAGCCGAGTCTCCGTCCCGGGAGCCGAAGTTGCCCTGGCCATCCACCAGTGGATAGCGCAGGGAAAAATCCTGGGCCACCCGGACCATGGCGTCATAGACGCTGGCGTCGCCGTGGGGGTGGTACTTGCCGATCACGTCGCCGACCACCCGCGCTGACTTGACGTGCTTGCTGCCCGGAGCAAGGCGCATCTCGTTCATGGCAAACAGGATGCGACGCTGCACGGGCTTCAGACCGTCCTCGACCTGGGGCAGGGCGCGGGCCTTGACGACGCTCATGGCATAGGCCAGGTAGGCGCGCTCGGCGTACTGGTCAAGAGGCAGTGCGTCTTCACTGGCACTGAGCTGGGCAGGTGGCGCGGGTGGATCGCCGGCACCGGCGGTCTCCGGCGGAAGGGAGTCGAAAAGATCCGGGGTCTGATTCATGGCGTGAGGCGGCGACTTTCAGCGGCTGAGTGCCGCTCGGTACGGGCGCCCGGGTGGACGCGATAAAGGCCGCAAAAATACCACAGGCGCTGCGCTTTCCCTGCCGGCTGGGCGTGCATGGCACAGTTTTTTCGCTGAACGACAGGCTCGGGCGAGGGCTGAGCGGCACGGCGCCCGTTGATGGGGCGCGGTTTCAGCGGCAGGCGAGGCGGAAGGTGGTGGAAATCGTGTCGTGGTCGAGGCGGCGGCCGATGATGACGATGGTGGTTTCACGTATTTCGCCGGTTGCCCAGGGGCGCCCGTAGTCGAAGCCGGTGATGCGGTGCACCCCCTGGAAAACCAGACGCTGGGCCTGGCCGCGCACCGCGATGATGCCCTTGTAGCGCAGCATGTCGTTGCCGCTTGTAAGGAGCAGTTCCTCGACGAAACTGCCGATCAGGTCCAGGTCCACCTCGCCCGGGTGATGCAGCACCAGCGAGGCGATGTCGTCGTCGTGGCGGATGAAGCTGCGGAAATCGCCGCCGCCCCGGGCGAGGCCGCTGGGGGCCGCCTTGGTGAGGAAGCCCGGGCTTTGCTCGATCACGTCCGAGAGCACGAAGGCATCCAGCGCAAACAGCGCAGCGAGCCCGGCCGGATCGCTCGGCACCCGGTCGACCGGCACCCGCAGGTTGATGCGGGCGAGGCGGGCCTCGAGGGCCGCCAGGGTGTCGGCGGAGAGGCCTTCGGTCTTGGTCAGCAGGACCCGGTCGGCAAAGCCGATCTGGGCTGCGGCGACGCGGTTTTCGTCGAGCTGACGGTCGGCGTGGACGGCGTCGACCACGGCCAGGATGCCGTCGAGTTCGTAGCGTTCGCGCACGCCCTCGTCCACGAAGAAGGCTTGTGCCACCGGGGCTGGGTCGGCCAGGCCGGTGGTCTCGATGACGAGCTGGTCGAAGTCGAGCTCGCCCCGGTCACGCCGGTCGGCGAGGTCGGTGAGGGCGGCGGAAAGCTCGCCGCGCACGCTGCAGCAGATGCAGCCGTTGGCCAGCTCGACCACTTCGACGGCATTCGATCCGGCGATCAGGCCGCCGTCGATGCCCACTGCGCCGAACTCGTTCTCGAGCACTGCGACACGCCGGGCCGGCTGGGTGGCCAGATAGCGGTTGAGGAGGGTGGTCTTGCCGGCGCCGAGGAAGCCGGTGAGGAGGGTGGCGCGGATCGGCGGGCGGGGGATGGCGAGGGGGTTGGACATGGGGGGCACTCAAAGGAAAACCGGCCGGGAGTCTGCCACAAGGGCGGCCTCCCGGCCGGTTGGGTTTGCCGGACGTTCAGCAGCAGCGCCCGGGGCGACCGTCACCGCCGCCGTAGCGGGCCTCCTGGCGTTCCCGGAAGAAGGCTTCGTAGCTCATCACCTCCTTGTCCGGGTGGTTGAGGCGCATGTGCTGCACGTAGGCGTCGTAGTCGGGCATGCCCACCATCAGGCGGGCGGCCTGGCCGAGGTACTTGCCTACGCGGGCGAGGTCGGAGAACACCTGGGTGGCCTCAGTGGCTCGCCGGCATCGGCTCGAAGGGGGTCTCGAGCGTGGTCGGCTTGTTGGAGGACAGCGCGCGCCGGCAGGCCGGGATGGCGTAGGCCAGGATGCTCAGCACCAGCAGGATGAAGAGCGCCGAGAGGGCCGCATCCACGTAGTTGTTGGTGATGATCTGGTGCATCTGCTCCATCGACTTGGCCGGGGCCAGCAGCTCGCCTTTGTCGACGGCAGCCTGATACTTGTTGGCGTTGGCCAGGAAGCCGATCTTCGGGTTGTCGTGGAAGACTTTCTGCCAGCCGGCGGTGAGGGTGCACAGCAGCAGCCACAGGGTGGGCACCACGGTGACCCAGGCGAAGCGCTGACGCTTCATCTTGAACAGCACCACGGTGGCGAGGGTCAGCGCGACGCCGGCCAGCATCTGGTTGGCGATGCCGAACAGCGGCCACAGGGTGTTGATGCCGCCCAGCGGGTCGACCACACCCTGGTACAGGAAGTAGCCCCAGGCCGCCACGCACAGGCCGGTGGCCACCAGGCTGGCGAAGATGGAGTCCATCTTGCGCATCGAGGGCACGAAGGTGCCGAGCAGGTCCTGCAGCATGAAGCGCCCGGCGCGGGTGCCGGCATCGACGGCGGTGAGGATGAAGAGCGCTTCGAAGAGGATCGCGAAGTGGTACCAGAAGGCCATCATCGCCTTGCCGCCGAGGGCGCTGGAGAGGATGTGGGCCATCCCGACGGCCAGGGTCGGGGCGCCGCCGGCGCGGGAGATGATGCTGTTTTCACCCACGTCCCGGGCGGTCTGCAGCAGCATTTCGGGGGTGACCACGAAGCCCCACTGGGAGATCGCCAGGGCGGCACTCTCGGCGGTCTTGCCGATCACCGCGGCCGGGCTGTTCATCGCGAAATACACGCCTGGCTCGATCACCGAGGCGGCCACCAGGGCCATCATTGCCACGAAGGATTCCATCAGCATCCCGCCGTAGCCGATCATGCGGGCGTTCTTCTCGTTGTCGAGGAGCTTGGGCGTGGTGCCCGAGGAGATCAGCGCATGGAAGCCGGAGACGGCGCCGCAGGCGATGGTGATGAACAGGAAGGGGAACAGGCTGCCGGACCACACCGGGCCGGTGCCGTCGACGAACTTGGTGAAGGCTGGCATCTGCAGGGTGGGCGCGACGACGGCGATGCCGATCGCGAGGCCGACGATGGTGCCGATCTTGAGGAAGGTGGACAGGTAGTCGCGCGGCGCCAGCAGCAGCCACACCGGCAGCACCGAGGCGATGAAGCCGTAGCCGATCAGGAGCCAGGTGAGCTGCTTGCCGTCGAAGGTGAACACCGGCCCCCAGGTCGGGCTGGCGGCGATGTCACCGCCGTAGATGATCGAGGCCATCAACAGCACGAAGCCGATGGCGGACATCTCGCCGATGCGGCCCGGGCGGATGTAGCGGCTATACACACCCATCAGGATGGCGATGGGGATGGTGGCGGCCACCGTGAACATGCCCCACGGCGATTCAGCCAGGGCCTTCACGACGATCAGCGCCAGCACCGCGAGGATGATGACCATGATCATGAAGGTGCCGAACAGCGCGATCACCCCGGGGATGGGGCCGAGCTCGGACTTGATCAGGTCGCCCAGGGAACGGCCGTCGCGCCGGGTGGAGATGAAGAGGATCATGAAATCCTGCACCGCGCCGGCAAATACCACCCCGGCGAGGATCCACAGCATGCCCGGCAGGTAGCCCATCTGGGCCGCGAGCACCGGGCCCACCAGTGGGCCGGCGCCGGCGATGGCCGCAAAGTGGTGGCCGAACAGCACGTATTTGTTGGTGGGGACGTAGTCGAGCCCGTCGTTGTGGCGATAGGCCGGGGTCATCCGGGTGGGGTCGAGCTCCATCACTTTGTCGGCGATGAAGAGGCTGTAGTAGCGGTAGGCGATGAGATAGACGCAGACGGCTGCGACGACCAGCCACAGGGCGTTGATGCTTTCACCACGGTTGAGGGCGACGACGCCGAGGGCGCCGGCCCCCAGGATGGCGATTGCTGCCCATCCCAGATGTCGCTGTATGGAGTTCATGATTACCTCGCTTCTCGTTGGGGATGCGCAGGTACGGGCCCGGCCGGCGAGTGGAACGAGGCCGTGGCACTAGGCGAAAGGAATCACCTCGGCTGCTCTACGGGATCTGCCGCGCGGACGGACGTCGACCTGCTTCGCGGCCCGAAGATCAGCGGAACTGCTGATCTTCGGGCCGCGAAGCCATTCTTGCAAACGGGCGAGGGAGGTCAATCAGGGTTTTACGCAGAAAGCGCCTCGAATTGCGTTGGATCAAACGTCGGCTTCGACTGAATCACCTTTTTCTTCCATCCAGGCCCGGCGGCCGGAGGCTTCGCCCTTGCCCATCAGGAGGTTAAACATCTTCAGCGTGTCGTCGAAGGCTTCGGGGCGTACATGCACCGGCAGCACCCGGCGGGTGGCCGGGTCCATGGTGGTTTCGCGCAGCTGCTCGGGGTTCATCTCGCCGAGGCCCTTGAAGCGGCCCACCTCGATGTGCTCGGGCTTGATCCCTTCGTGGCCGAGGCGGTCGCGCAGGCTAGCGAGTTCCTGGTCGTCCAGCGCATACAGGCGCCGCGGCGGGCGTTTTTTGCCGGAGGCGGGTACGTCGAGGCGGTAGAGGGGCGGCTGGGCGACGTAGATGTGGCCGTTCTCGATGAGCTTGGGGAAGTGACGGAAGAACAGGGTGAGCAGCAGGGTCTGGATGTGGGAGCCGTCCACGTCAGCGTCAGACATGATGATGACCTTGCCGTAGCGCAGCTGGGAGAGATCGGCATCGGCACCGGCCGGGTGCGGGTCGACCCCCAGGGCTACCGAGATGTCGTGGATCTCGGCATTGGCAAAGAGCCGTTCGCGGTCCACTTCCCAGGCGTTCTGGACCTTGCCGCGCAGGGGCAGGATGGCCTGGGTATCCTTGTCCCGGGCCATCTTGGCGCTACCACCGGCGGAGTCGCCCTCGACCAAGAAGAGCTCGTTGCGCTCGATGTCCTCGGATTCGCAGTCGGAGAGCTTGCCTGGCAGCACGGCCACGCCGGAGGACTTGCGCTTCTCCACCTTCTGGGCGGCGCGGGCGCGGGCCTGGGCGGCCTTGATGGCAAGCTCGGCGAGCTTCTTGCCGTAATCGACGTGCTCGTTGAGCCACAGCTCGAAGGGGTCGCGGATCATGCGGGAGACAAGCTGCACGGCATCGCGACTGTTCAGCCGCTCCTTGGTCTGGCCCTGGAAGCTGGGGTCGAGAACCCGGGCGGAAAGCAGGAAGGAGGCGCGGCCAAAGGCGTCGTCGGCCGTGAGCTTGACGCCCTTGGGCAACAGGGCGTGGTGGTCGATGAAGTTCTTGATGGCGGTGAACACGCCGTCGCGCAGGCCGGCCTCGTGGGTGCCGCCGGCGGGGGTGGGGATCAGGTTGACGTAGGACTCGCGCACCGGCGCGCCCTCGGCGGTCCACGCCACGGCCCAGGAGGCGCCTTCGCCGGCGGCGAAGGTCTCGTCACCTTTGGAGGCATATTTTTCACCACTGAAGAGGGGTATCAGCGGTTCGTCGGTGAGGGCTTCGGACAGGTAGCCGCGCATGCCCTGCTCAAAAAGCCAGGTCCGGGTGTCGCCACCCTCGATGCAGAGAAACACTTCCAGCCCGGGCATCAGCACGGCCTTGGAACGCAGAAGCCGTTCCAGCTCGCCCCGTGGGAGGTCGGGCGCATCGAAGTATCTGGGGTCCGGCCAGGCGCGTACGGTGGT
>NZ_JAQUVG010000097.1 GCF_028693495.1 Zoogloea sp.
TGTCCACCGACATCACCGACATCCCCGCCTACTCGGGCAAGCCGGTGGTCACCCTGATCGGCATGGACACCGCCGGCAAGTTCTCCGGGATCAAGATCCTCAAGCACTCCGAGCCCATCCTGCTGCTGGGCATCCCCGAATCAGCGCTGGTCAAGTTCAACAACCAGTACCTGGGCAAGTTCGTCGGCGACAACATCGAGATCGGCAGGTCGCGCCCCGAGGAGAACCTGATCGGCCTGGACGCCATCACCGGCGCCACCGTCACCGTCATCGCCCAGAACCAGGTCATGATGCTGTCCGGCGGCGAGGTGGCCAAGCAGGTCGGCATCCTCAAGCCCGTCGTCCGGCCTCAGGCCAAGTTTCCACCGGCCACCACCACGCCCGGCTGGGCCCAGCTCGTCGAGGACGGCAGCGTGCAGCGCCTCACCGTCAAGCCCGAGGAGGTCGGTCTCAAGAACGACGGCCGGCCCTACATGGACCTGTGGTTCGGCTACCTCAACCAGCCCACCGTCGGCCAGGCCATCCTCGGCAAGGACGGCTACGCCGGCCTGATGGGCCGCCTCAAGGAAGGCGAGCACGCCATCTTCATCATCAAGACCGCCGGCATGGACTCGTTCAAGGGCTCCGGCTTCGTGCGCGGCGGCATCTACGACCGCGTTCAGGTGCGCCAGGGTGGCGACTCCTTCACCTTCCGTGACCTCGACTACCTCAACCTGTGGGGTGTCTCCGCAACTGGCGCACCGGCCTTCGATGAATCGGCGATCTTCATCATCCGCAGCAAGAGCTTCTCGGCCGCCTTCCCCTGGAAGCTGGTCTTCCTCGGCAACAAGATCGACAAGGAGACCGCCGCCAAGACCTTCGCCAACTTCGACCGCGAATACTGGCTCGCCGACACCTACCTGGAAGGCGGGCGGCCCGTGGTGCAGAAGCCTGACCCCACGTGGCTGAAGGTCTGGAAGGACAAGGCGCTGGATATCGCAGCCTTCACCACCCTGCTCCTCGTCATCGCTGCTGCCTACGCCAACCGCGACAGGCTGGTACGCCGCTCCAGCCGCAACAATAAGTGGCCGGTAAATGCCTTCAAGTACACCGGCTGGGTGGTGAGCATCGGCTTCGTCGGCTTCTACGCGATGGCGCAGCCGTCGATCACCCAGGTGCTCACCTGGTTCCACAGCCTGCTCTTCCAGTGGAAATGGGAACTCTTCCTGTCCGATCCGCTGATCTTCATTTTCTGGGTCTTCATCATCGTCACGGTTTTCGTGTGGGGCCGGGGACTTTTCTGCGGCTGGCTATGCCCTTTCGGCTCACTGTCGGAACTTCTTTACAAGCTGGGAAGCGCCATCGGTCTCAAGCACCTGCAGTTCCACCTGCCCCAGCCCCTCCACGACAAACTGAAGAACCTCAAGTACGCGATCTTCTTCGGCCTGCTGGCAGTGTCCTTCTTCAGCATGGGGCTGGCTGAAAAGCTCGCCGAGATCGAACCCTTCAAGACCACCTTCCTGGTCGGCCTGCTCAACCGCAGCTGGCCCTACACTCTGTTCGCCGGTGGCCTGCTGGGCCTTTCGATCTTCATGGAGCGGCCTTTCTGCAAATATCTGTGCCCCCTGGGCGCGGCCCTGGCCATGCCCACCACCTTCCGCTGGTCCGGCCTCAAGCGGAAGGACGAATGCACCAGCTGCAAGGCCTGCGCCAAGGGCTGCGGCTCCCTGGCCATCGACACCAAGGGCAACATCGATCAGCGTGAATGCATGCTGTGCCTCGACTGCATGGTGCTCTACTACGACGACCATGCCTGCCCGCCCCTCGCCCACGAACGCAAGCGCCGCGACAAGGCCGGCCAGCCCCTCACGCCGATCAACGGCCAGGGCTATTTCATCCCCATTTACCCGGCACCGGTGGACACCAAAAAGGAAGGAGTGGCCCCATGACCATCGCTGACAAAAATGAACTGCGCCACCCGCCCTATGATCAGTCCAGCGGCCCCGCGTGGCTCGCCGCCGAACTCCGCGACCACCTGTGGCCCTGGGCCGGCAAGGGTCAGCCTGCCCGCAAGGCCATCCAGGGCGCCGGCTTCGCCCTGGCCCTTGCCGCCACAATCGCCTGGGTGATGGCAGCCCTCGGCCATCTCTCGGCTGGTGCCATCATCGGCTGGTGGTTCGGCTGGAGCGTGTTCGAGGTGCTGGTCCGGCTGGACGCCAAGCCCTACGTGAAGGAAGGGCCCTGGTGGGGCCGCCTGTACCGGCGGGCCTCGGTAATGGACATGCTGTGTTACGTGAGCTTCAAGAACCTGCTGATCGGTGCAGCCTTGTTCATAGGGCTCAAGACCGCAGGCATTCTGCAGGTCTGAGACTACCGGCTCCAGACGGCTCGGGACACTCCAGAATGCTCACCCACGACGGCCTGCGACGACCCTGAGGGCCCTTCCGGGCGGATCGGTGGTGCTTACTTCCGCTCTTCGTCGTAACCCGACAGGCTGACCCCTGCTCCTGCCAGAGACTCACGCAGATGCTTGATCTCCTGCTTGGTGAACTCGTTGCCGTGGTGGGGGTGATGCAAGAAGAACTCGTGCCGGTTGAGCAGGATGCGGAAGCGGGCGCCATGCCCGGGCTCGACTGTCGCTCCAAGGTGGTTGAGCAGGGATTCGACCTCGCGCCACTGGATGTTGCTGCTTACCGGATCGCGGAAGATCGCTTCGAGAACATGCCGGTGCTTGTTGCTCATGACGTGCGCTCCCTTTAGGTTGTGCCCGTCATTCTTGCACTACCCGCGCCGCGTGGATATGCCCGATGCCACAAATGACACAGCCCCCGCGGCAGGTTTTGCCAAATCCGGGGCGCGGGCGTAGCCTCTGATCCTCAGTGACCCGACCAGAAAGCACTCCCCATGCCCGTCCTCCTGCAAGTCGATTTTCCGTTCGCCGGCCCCTGGGGTGATGGCATGACCGAAGCCCTCCGGGGCCTGGCCGAATCCATCGCCGGGGAGCCCGGCCTGATCTGGAAGATCTGGACCGAAAACCCCACCACCGCCGAGGCCGGCGGCATCTACCTGTTTACCGACCGGGCCAGCGCCGAGGCCTACCTCACCATGCACACCGCCCGCCTGACGGACTTCGGCGTCCCCAAGGTGAATGGCAAGATCTTCGACGTGAACCCCACGCTCTCCGCCATCGACCGGGCGCCGCTCTGAGCTCGACAGGCAGTGCCCCGGGCCAAATAGTCGTGGGCGCTGCCAGCCTCGGCCGCTATCATGCGCGGCCTCCCTGCAGCCATCCTCATCCATGATCACCCTCAAGAACGTCACCCTCCGCCGCGGTGCCAAAGTGCTGCTCGAGCGCAGCTCCGTCACCCTCAACCCCGGCGAGAAGGTCGGCCTGGTGGGGCGCAACGGCGCCGGCAAGTCATCCCTGTTCGGGCTGTTCAACGGCAGCCTGCATGAAGACGGCGGTGACTACTCGATCCCGGGCCACTGGCGCATGGCCCAGGTCGCCCAGGACATGCCCGAAACAGATCAGAGCGCCACCAGCTTCGTGATCGAGGGCGACACCGTACTCCTGGCCGCCCAGCAGGAAGTCGCCGCGGCAGAAGCCAGCGACGACGGCATGCGCATGGCCCACGCCTACATGGAGCTCCATGACGCCGGCGCCCACGACGCCGAAGCCCGCGCCCAGGCCCTCGTGCTCGGCCTCGGCTTCAAGGTGTCAGAGCTCTCGCAGCCGGTGAACAGCTTCTCGGGCGGCTGGCGGATGCGCCTGCAGCTGGCCCGCGCGCTGATGTGCCCGTCCGACCTGCTGCTCCTCGACGAACCCACCAACCACCTGGACCTGGACGCCCTGGTCTGGCTCGAGGCCTGGCTCAAGCGTTACACCGGCACCCTCATCGTGGTCAGCCACGACCGGGAGTTCCTCGACGCCATCACCACCGTCACGCTGCACATCGACAACGCCCGGCTGGTGCGCTACGGCGGCAACTACAGCACTTTTGAAGACATGCGCGCCGAGCAGATGCTGCTGCAGCAGAATGCCGTCGCCAAACAGGCCGACAAGATCGCCCACCTCAAGAAGTTCATCGACCGCTTCAAGGCCAAGGCCAGCAAGGCCAAGCAGGCCCAGAGCCGGGTCAAGGCGCTGGAGAGGATGGAGAAGATCGCCCCGGTGCTGGCCGACGCCGAGTTCAACTTCGAGTTCCAGGAGCCCGCCAACCTGCCCAACCCGATGCTCGCGATGGTCGACGTGGCCGCCGGCTACCCGCCCGCCACCGACGCCCCGGCCGGCACGCCGCCCACCGTCATCGTCCGCGACATCAACCGCTCGGTGCACGCTGGCCAGCGCATCGGCATCCTCGGCGCCAACGGCCAGGGCAAATCCACCCTGGTCAAGACCATCGCCCGCACGCTGGCGCCGGTGAGCGGCGAGATCACCGAAGGCAAGGGCCTCAACATCGGCTACTTCGCCCAGCAGGAGCTCGACGTCCTGCGCCCCGAGGACACGCCAATGGAGCACATGATCCGCCTCGCCAAGGACACCATCGCCGCCGGCAAGAGCGGCTGGGTGGCCGGCCGCGAGCAGGATCTGCGCGGCTTCCTGGGCACCTTCAACTTCAGCGGCGACATGGTCAAGCAGCCGGTGGGCACCATGAGCGGCGGCGAGAAGGCCCGCCTCGTCCTGTGCATGATCGTCTGGCAGCGCCCCAACCTGCTGCTCCTCGACGAACCGACCAACCACCTCGACCTGGCCACCCGCGAGGCCCTCAGCGTCGCCCTCAACGAGTTCGAGGGTACCGTGATGCTGGTCAGCCATGACCGCGCCCTGCTCCGCGCCGTCTGCGACGAGTTCTGGCTGGTCACCCGCGGCGGCATCGAGCCCTTCGACGGCGACCTGGACGACTACCAGCGCTTCCTCCTCAACGAGGCCAAGCGAGCCAGGGACGCCGCCTGAGGCCGGGAACCAAGGTCCGCACGGCCGCCAAATTCACATGAATCAAGGCCCGCTGCGGCATTTCGCCGCACACTGGCGAACATTCAGATCTCGCCCTGCCCCCATGCAACGACGCAGCTTTCGCCACCTCGCCTCCGTTACCGCTCTTTTCGCGGTGGTGACGGGCTGTGCCCACGGCGCCGAGTGGCAGGTGAAACCGGGTGAATCGATCCAGGCCGCCATTGTTCAGGCCGCCCCCGGCGACACCATCCGGGTCGCCCGCGGCCACTACGCCGAAAACCTGCGCATCGACAAACCCGTGACCCTCATCGGCGTCGATAGACCCACCGTCGACGGCGGCGGCAAGGGCGACACGGTGCGCATCATCGCCACCGACGTGCGCTTCGAGGGTTTCATCGTTGCCGACTCGGGTGGCGATCTGGGTGCCCAGAACGCCGGCGTTTACATCCAGCCCGGCGCCCACCGGGCCCGGGTCATCCGCTGCGACTTCAGCTACACCCTGTTCGGCCTGTGGATCGAAAAGGCCGACGACGTGCTGATCGAGAACAACCTCATCACCGGCAAACGCGACTTCGACTCCTCCCAGCGGGGCAACGGCATCCAGCTCTACAACACCACCGGCGCGCGCATCGTCGGCAACAACATCAGCTTCGTGCGCGACGCAATCTACGTGGATGTCTCCCACAAGGCGATCTTCCGCGGCAACAAGATGCACCACAGCCGTTATGGCACCCACTACATGAACTCCTACCACAACCTGTGGGAGGACAATGACACCTACTACAATCGGGGTGGTCTGGCCCTGATGGAGGTACGCGACCAGGTGGTGCGCAACAACCGCGCCTGGGGCAACTCCGACCACGGCATCATGCTGCGCACCATCCAGGACGCCGTGGTGGAGAACAACATCGTGGCCGGCAACGCCCGCGGCTTCTTCATCTACGACGCCGAATACAATACCCTGCGCGGCAACCTGGTAGTGGACAACCAGGTGGGCATGCACGTGTGGGCTGGCTCGGTACGCAACGTGGTGGAGAAGAACGACTTCATCTCCAACCGCGAACAGGTGAAGTACGTGGCCTCGAAAGACGAAAAATGGGGCGTCGAGAGCGGTAATCACTGGAGCAACTACGTGGGCTGGGACCGCAACGGCGACGGCCACGGCGACGTGGCCTACGAGGCCAATGACATGGTGGACCGTCTGTCCTGGCGCCACCCCATGGTCAAGCTCCTGCTGGCCAGCCCGGCCATCCAGACCCTGCGTCTCATCGCCCAGCAGTTTCCACTGCTGCGCGCGCCCAGCATCGTGGACCCCAGGCCACGCATGCGTCCTGAACATTCCGACTGGAGAAACTGGCTTGGCAAGCACTATCGTTGAAGCCCACGGGGTGACCAAAAATTTCGGCAGCATCCAGGCGGTGAAAGGTATCGACCTGTCCATCGCCCCGGGCGAACTGTTCGGTCTGATCGGTCACAACGGCGCCGGCAAGAGCACCCTGTTCAAGATGATGCTCGGCCTGATCCCCATCACCTCCGGCCAGATCCACCTGGACGGCGAGCCCATCAGCGGCCCACGTTTCCGGGAAACCCGACGCAAGATCGGCTACCTGCCGGAGAACGTCGTCCTCTACGACAACCTCACCGGGCTCGAAACCCTGCATTTCTTTGCCGACCTGAAAGCCGTGGCGCGTCGCGAATGCGCAGGTCTGCTCGACAAGGTGGGTCTCACCGCAGCGGCCGGACGGCGGGTCCGCGAATATTCGAAAGGAATGCGCCAGCGCCTCGGCTTTGCCCAGGCCCTGCTGGGCACTCCGCGCCTGCTGTTTCTCGACGAACCCACTACCGGCCTCGACCCGGGCGCCATCCGGGACTTCTACCGCATCCTGCGCGAGCTCAAGAATGACGGCGTGACCATGGTCCTGACCTCCCACATCCTCGCCGAGATCCAGGAGCGGGTCGATCGCCTCGCCATCATGGAAGACGGCCGGATCCGCGCTACCGGCACCGTCCAGGCCCTGCGCGAAGCCATGAACCTGCCCCTCACCCTCGAGATCGCCGGCGGCGCCGGCCTGGGCGAGCAGGTCGCCCGGGTCCTGGAGGGCCTCGCCATCGAAGCCATCGAGGAATCCGGCAGCCTGCTCCACATCCGCCTCTCCCGGGATGCCAAGATGCCCGCCCTGACCCGCCTGGCCACCCTGGGTGAAACCCTGCGCGACCTCCACGTACGCGAACCCTCCCTCGAAGACGTGTTCTTCGGCTATAGGGCCTGAGCCATGCTCTCCATCGACTTCAGACAGATCGGCATCATCGCCAGCAAGGAATTCTGGGACCGCATCCGCAACCGCTGGGTCCTGGCAGTGGCCCTGGTGTTCACGGTTTTCGCCCTGGTCATCGCCTACTTCGGCTCCGCCCAGCAGGGCGCAATCGGCTTTCGCTCCATCGACGTGACCATCGCCTCCCTGGTGAGTCTGGTGATCTACCTGATTCCCCTCATCGCCCTGATCCTAGGCTTCGATGCCATCGTCGGCGAGCGGGAGCGGGGCTCCCTGGACCTGCTGCTCACCCTGCCCATCACCCGGCGGGAGTTGATCCTCGGCAAGTACGCCGGCCTCGCCGGGGCCCTGGGCTTCTCGACGATCGTCGGTTTTGGCGCCGTGGGGGTGATCCTTTCCCCCAGCCTCACCCTCAACGCCCTCTTCCATTACGCCGGCTTCATGGGTTCGGCCCTGCTCCTGGGCTTCGCCTTCCTGAGCCTCGCCGTCATGCTGTCGGTGTTCGCCAGCGACCGGACCCGGGCCTCGGGCCTGGCCATCGGCACCTGGTTTTTCTTTGTGCTGGTGTTCGACCTGCTGCTGCTGGGAGCCCTGGTGATCACTGCCGGCGAGTACGGTGGAGCCATCTTTCCCTATCTTCTTCTCCTGAACCCGGCCGACGTGTTCCGGGTCCTCAACGTATTCAGCCTTGATGAGGTGCGCACCCTTTACGGTCTTGCCACCGTCTTCCCGGAAGCCCTCAGCAATCCCGCTACCCTGGGTGGCGTGATGCTGGCCTGGATCGTTGCCCCTCTAGCCGTCGCCATCTGGAGATTTGAACGATGAACATCCTTCCCCTCGCCCTCCGGGCCGCTGCGCTGCTGGTCACCGCCACGCTGCTGTCGGCCTGCGGCAAGAGCAGTGACACCCCTGCAGCCCCCCAGGAGATCGCCCGGGACACCTACTGCACCCTGGACGGGATGTTACTGGCGGACTACCCCGGTCCCAAGGCCCAGATCCACTATGCTGGCCAGCCCGAGCCGGAATTCTTCTGCGACACCATGGAGATGTTCTCCCTGCTCCTGAAGCCCGAACAGGCACGCAAGGTGGTGGCAGCCTACGTCCAGGACATGGACAAGGCGGACTGGAACACCCCCAGTGGCGCCTGGATAGAAGCCCGGGCAGCCTTCTACGTGGTCGGATCAAAGAAACGGGGGGCGATGGGCCCAACCCTCCCCTCCTTCGGTACCCGGGAAGGCGCCCGGAAGTTTGCCGAAGTGGAAGGCGGCAAGGTCTTCCCCTTCGCAGAAATCACCCCTGACATGGCTCGCCTGGACGGCGGAGCCCTCCACGACCAGAGGATGTAAGCCCATGGACCCCTTCTACAATCATCTGCCCCCGGAAGAAGCCGTGGAGATCGAAAAACTCTCGCGGCTGATGTACGAGGTTCGCACCGCCCGGGATGAAATGCTGAGCCGCTTGAATGCCAGCACTGCAGAACAGGCCCTGGCAGCGATTCTGAGCGGAGATCTGCCGGAACACCCCGGCTACGAACACTACCTGTCCGTCCGCATGCTGAGCGATCTGCACGCCCAGGTCCGGGCCGACGTGGCGGCCCGTCTTGCCGAGGTGAATGCCCGATGAGCCTGCATCTGGAGTTGGCCGCCCGCATCGAAGAGACCTTCAGCGAACAACTGGAGGCAGCGGTGGAAGTGAAGCTGGATGCCCTGATCATCCGCCTGGACAATGGCAGCCTCCTGGAGGCCCGGATGGCTGCCCCCGACGCCTACGCCATCAGCTGGATCTGGGGCGAGGTCGAGCTGCGCATCGACACAGCGCCTCTCCACCCGCATCTGGCCACCTTCCCCAACCATCTGCACGGGGCTGATGGGCACCTCTACGACGACCCCCTGACCACCTGCAACGCGGCCCCCTGGGACAACCTCCGGGCGGTGCTGGACGCCGTGCTCAGCGATCCACTGCTCAAGCACACCCTCCCGACCACCGGAGTCACCCCATGAGCTCGCGCCGACCCACCGTCATCACCCTGCTCGCGGCCCCCTTGCTGGTGGCCAGCTTTCTGGTCAGCCCGGCAGCCCAGGCGAGTGACCTGTCTCCCCAGTATGTCCAGCGCTCGGCCCGCTGCCCGGTGTGTGGCATGTACCCTTACCGAACTCCCCAGTGGATGGGGCAGATCGTATTCAACGACCAGACCGCCAGCACCTTCGATTCACCGGTGGACCTCTTCCGTTTCCTGAACAGCATGGTGCTGTTCGACAAGAAACACACCGCTGCTGACGTGGGGGCCGTCTGGGTGGCTGATTACGGCACCAAAGCCTGGGTGGATGCGAAAAAGGCCTTCTACGTCCAGGGCTCCAAGGCCCTTGGCCCGATGAACGATTCCAACCTCCCCGCCTTCGCCACCCGGGAAGCCGCAGAAGCCCACGTGAAGGCCCAGGGTGGCAAGGTACTGGTCCATGGGGACATCACCCGGGAGCTGATCAAGAGCCTGAGCAGCGGCCACACCCACCACCATTAAAGCTGAACGCGAGGTAACGCTCAGGGCACCTCCCTGGAGCGGCCGATGCGAAAGCGCCGGCCGTCCCAGAACAGCAGGATCTCCGGTCCGGCCTCGGTGGCGAGCAGCAGGGCGTCGCCCTGCCAGCGTCGGTAGCGGAGCCGCCAGCCAGCGGCTTCCACCGCCCTCCCTGCAAGCACCCGGACAGGTCGGGGCTCCTCGGCCCAGATGGGAGTGCTGAAAAAACGTGGATTCTGGATCAGGCGGCAGCGGGCCTCGCGGGGCAGCTGGCCACCCAGGGCCATCACCAGCACGGGCGCCCCCGCCTTCACCTCGTGACGAAAACCAGTCCAGGGATCGTCCACCCAGGCGCGCCCCAGTGCCTGGAAAGGCACGAACCAGGCCCGGTCCGGCCGCCCATCCCCGTTGAAATCCCCTGCGTAGACGGCTGCGGGGGGACCGACCAGGCATGGGGAAGCGGCCCCGGCGGACAGAATCACACTCCCGCCCAGGATCCCCGCGAGCATCCAGGCTTTTCCGTTCCGCCTCATCGCACCGCCAGCCGGGTACGCCAGGCATTGAGATAAGGCGTAGGGTCCATCAGGTCCCGACGCCGCATGAAGGGCACCCCGTCGGGGCTTCGTGCGGACATGGCCGGCTCACGTACCGACAACGGACCCTCAGCCGTCCCGGCATACATCTCCAGGTGGAGCATGGCGCTGGGCACATCGATGCCCACGAGGCGCCCCACCCGGGCAATGATCTGCCCGCCCGTCACCTGATCGCCTCTCCGGAGGGTACACCCTGGCTGGATCTCTCCATAACGGAGGATGAAATCCCCATGGTCGATTTCAAGGGCATCGGTTTCAGCATAGAAATCATAGGGATCCCGCAACACCGTGCCCGCCTTCACCGCATGGATCGCTCGACCGACCGGCGCGTAAAGATCGCAACCCGCGTGGGCCCGACGACCACCACTGCGACGAGCCCCGAAAGAGCGCGGGGCATGCAGCCAGTCGGCCACAGCCGCCAAAGCAAACGGAAAGCAGGCCGTGCCGGTCGCCGAGTTCGCCACCGGGCTGGCCACGGCGCCCACCAGATGCTGCCAGGTGCGCCCCCCGGGATCGACCCGCCCATCGACACTGATCCCCGACAACACCTGAAAGGCGCGGATCGCCTTGACTGTGGTGGACACCCGGGGTGGCCGCAGGATCAGGCCATCAATGCCGCCCGGGTCCAGCTCTGGCCGGCCCAGGCGCATCGCTGCATCCGTCAGCAGCCGCTGCACACACGCCACGTCCGGGCGAAGATTGCGGGCCGCCTTTTCCCAGGCGCCCACCGCTGCAGTGATGTTCATGGCCTGCCCCCCTGTATGCCAGGCTCCCGGGAGAGCCTCAAGCTGTCAGGATAATACGGCGGGCAACATCGGCGCCCCATGAAATCGGGTGCTGCGGGATGCAAAAAAACACCCGGCCGCTTGGCGCCGGCCGGGCATGGCTGCATGGGGAATACACGCCCCGGAGCAAGCCGGAGGACTGTAATCAGCTGGACTTGCCAACGATGAAATCCACCGCCGCTTTCAGATCCTCGTCGGACAGGGACGTATTGCCCCCTTTGGGCGGCATCATGCCCTTTTCGCCCGTGAAGCCCTCGATGGCGTGCTTGTAGAGGGTGTCGTTGCCCTGGGCAATACGGGGCCCCCAGTCGGCCTTGTCCCCCAGCTTGGGGGCACCCGCCACACCCGTCTGGTGGCACATGGCACAGGTTTTCTTGAAGACATCGGCGCCCTTGCCACCATCGGCAGCCGTATTGGCCACGGGTGCCGGGGCCGCCATGGGCGCAGGGGTAACGGGTGCCTCAGCCTTGGGCGCTTCGGATTTACCACAAGCCGCCAGCAGCGCGGCCAGGATCACGGGGAGCAGGTAGGTTTTTTTCATGCTTGTCTCGTCTCGAAGTGCTGGGGAGTGGGTGCAGTCTAGGTCACCGCCCGGCCCGGGCTCATTGACCGGCATCAAGACGCTCGAATCCCTAACGGGAGCGGGCCAGGTCCAGGTCGGCCGGATTACGCTCGTCCTGGTAAATGCGACGCGGCCCGGGCTGGCTGCTGGCATAGCAGCTGACGATCACGTTGGACAGCGGCTGGCTCCGGTGCAGGACCTCCACCCCGCATCGTCCGAACACCGTCTCAAGGGTGGCCAGCAGGCTGCGGGCGTAGGGTGTTTCCAGCTTGCCATCGAGGATCAGGTTGGCCAGCAGCACCCCGCCGGGCGCCAGGACCTGCCGGGCATCCTGCCAGAACTCCCGGGTCACCAGATGCCCCGGGATCGAGGTGTGACTGCTGAACACATCCACCACCACCGCATCGAAGCGCCTGTCGGTGGCCATCACGTAGCGACGGGCGTCATCCACGACAAAGCTGCCCTGGATCGGTGCCCGCAGGAAATCCCTCTCGGCAATAGCGCGGATCTCGGGGTCGATGTCCACGTAAGTGTAGTGGTTGGAGGCCTCCCGGTGGGACAGGGTGAATCCCCCCGCCCCCAGCACCAGGATCTGCCGGTCCCGGAAAGCCAGCTCTTCCAGCAGGATGCGCCGCAGGTGTGTCACATAGCGGGCATACCGGGGCGGCTCCGCCTCATCGAGGAGGGAGGCCAGGGAGTTGTTCACGAAGAACGCCCGGGCATCCTGGTAACCCGGCAGGGCCACCGGCGTCACGCTGTAGTCGGCATGGGCCGTGTCGGTGACACCGCCCGCAGGAACCAGGCCGGGCACCACAACCACTCCCGCCACCCCGAGCGCCGCCAGTCGGGCACCCAACGCGCCTTCCGGATCCTGCCCGGCAAGACCCAGGCTGCCCACGGCCAGCAACAGCGCGCAGACAAGCACCGCGGCGGAAACCCCCAGCCACTGCATCACCAGCAGGGAAAGGCTGACCGACCCCAGGAAAGAGCCCAGCGTGGACCAGTACAGGGCGTAACCGCTCGCCTCCCCGGTACGCCGGTGATTCATCAGGTTGGTCAGTACCGGCACGGTCTGTCCCAGCAACCAGGCCACCGGACACAGCACCCCGCCCACGAAGAACAGGTAGGCCACACCTGCCGGCTGCAGGTGTGCAAACAGGCCCTCCACCGTCCAGCGGGTCAGCCCGAGCCCCACCAGCAGGGCCGCCACCAGGAAATTGCGGGCAACCACCCGGGCATACCCTTCCGAGACCCGGGCGCCCGACGCATAGCCCAGAGCCAGGGCCAGCAGAAACAGGCCGATGGTCGGTGCCGTGATGTATATTCACCGTCATCCCCTCGTTTGAGACATTTTTCCAATCCAAAGTTCTAAATATATCCCCTAACCGACCCAATCGCAACTGACCGCTCTTTTGAGCGGTCAACTTATATTTGCTCGAAATC
>NZ_JAQUVG010000179.1 GCF_028693495.1 Zoogloea sp.
TGTCGACGTTGATGGAGAGCTTGTAGCCGAAGTAGCTCTTGCCGTGTTTCTTGGTCCAGGTGGCGTCGAGGTCCTTCTGGCGCCGCTTGGCGGGCTTCCAGCCGGCCGGCATCGCGCCTTGCTCGATGAGCGCTTTCTCGCCCCGGCTGTTGTGCTGCTTGGGCGCCGGCACCAGGGTCGCGTCGATGATCTGCCCGCCCCGGGCGATAAAGCCCTTCTTGAGCAGCTGCGCCGAGACGCCGTCGAACAGCGCCTTCGCGCCCGCTTCGCCGATGCGGTTCTCGAAGGTCCACACCGTGGTGCGGTCGGGGATCTTCGTCGCACTCTCCAGCCCGCAGAAGCGCTTGTAGCTCATGCGATCAAGCATCTGGTACTCCATCTGCTCGTCCGACAGGGTGTACAGGCGCTTCAGAACCAGGATGCGCACCATCGTCTCGGTCGGATACGCCGGGCGGCCCCCCTGGGGACTGACCGGCCGCGGTGCAATCCGATCGACATCGGCCGCCAGTGCCGCGAAGTCGATGTACGACTCGATCTCGGCAAGCGGATCACCAAGGGTGTCGATCTTCTTGCGGTGGTGGTCGTTAGCGAACAGGTCGGTCTTGATGGCGCTACGCGGTTTCATCGGGGTAGATGGCAACGGGGTTCAGGACGGCAGAATTTTACCAAGGAGCGGGTGGGGCGAGGTTTTTCGAGGCGCCCACCAGTCGATATTGGTTGACTGATTGCCAACCGGCTTCAGCAGCGGGAATTCAGGACAAAGCACAATGTACTGTCCGCTCAAGGCGTCATCCTCTTCGAGCGTTGCCGTCAAAACATCGGCGAGAAAGAAGCCCAGCACAGGGCCAACTGCGCGCTCCACCTGCACTTTGGGGACGTGGCAGCCTTCGAGGATATGAGTCATCAGCTGGCTCACGAATTCGGTTCGATCGTTCATGTTCATCCGTGACTAGGTTTCAAAAAGAATCACTACTCACGCACCCCACCATTCGCCATCCTCCCTGAAGCGGACGTTGGCGAACTGGCGGGGATATTCTTCTGGCACAAAACTGTGTATGGGAACCAGCTGCTTCGGTGACAGCGCCTGAGCAAAACGCTGCAGATCGGCAGGGCTGGCATGACCCGACGTATGCACGTAAGAGGGCTCGATGCCCGCTCCAGCCAGCCAGTTCAACCATTTCTGACTTGCATCCTCCTGCAGATAACCGGGCCACTGAGAATAAATGAAGCGCGCCTGACCGAGAACGCCTGCCGCATCGAGGTCATCCATGTGCAGGGGACGAAACAGCAGGACGGACCTGGAGGCCAATCCCGGCAATGCCTCGGGATAAATGCGGTTCGACGCGTGCCGTTTGAGCAGATCGAACGCCTGCATTCTGACGATCTGCCGACGCTGCCGTTCGGGCGTAAACAGCGCGACGCCCGGCCAGTCTGACTGCGGAATACTGGCATTCTCCGTGGCTTCGAGAATGGCCGCCGTGTAGAGGTCAATGATCAGCGTCCGCCCCGTCCGCTTGCAGGCACGGTAGAGCGTCACCATGCGGTCGATGTTCTGCGCGGAGGCATAGATCATCGCCAGCCCTGGCGTGGCCTGAAAATGCTCGACCAGTTGTTTTTCAAGGTCGGCCTCGGAAGGAAAGGCGTCTTTTTCGCCCACCCGCGACAAGGTCGTGCCTTCCATCAACAGCACATCAATGCCCTCGGGAGGCCGTTGCAGCACAGCCTCGAACAGCCGCCTCTTGCGTCCGTGTCCGCGAAAATCCCCACTGTAGAACAGGCGCTTGCCCCCCGCCTCGATCAGCAAGGCGTAGGCATCGTAGGCGGAGTGATCCACCAGATAGGGCGTGATGCAGAAGGGGCCTATGCTCACAGGGACTTGATCCTGAAGATCAAAGCCTTCGAGCGCAGGAAGCGGCTGTCCGGTAAAGGGCGCCGCGGCCTTGATGATCCGGCGGGCTGCAGCACCGATACAGACGGAAGTGGCGGGCTGCAGGTGATGCAGCAGGCCGTAATGATCGACGTGCGGATGGGAGATGATGACGGCCGCGAGGTCGTCAGTCCGTTGCGGTAGCAATGAACGATCATCCGAAGCCCCGTCGAGCGGCAGGCCGAGGTCGAGAAGAATCCGGACTCCCTCGTGCTCCAGCTCGATGCAGCTGCCGCCGATTTGCTTCGTACCCCGGTGAATGCAGACTCTCATGCGACTCCTTGAAACGTTGTCTCTCGTAGCGAGTATTCAAATCAGCGAGCCAGAACTTAACTTGGAACTACCCAAAACGGGGCTCGAGTCGCTGGACCTACTGCAGGAGGGGAGAGTAAAGCTTCGCCACGTAGAAGGTGGCGACGTAGATGAACTGGCGCGGGCGGGGCTGGTCACGGTCTCGGAGAAGGTGCTACCGGGCCATGGCCGGATGAAGGAAGTTCGAGCTACCGCGCAGCGCATCAGTCTGATGGCGGAAGTGGCCTGACGGGCACACCAAGCTGGACCGTCTGCTCACGTTCTGGTCAGCGCTCCGTCAAAGCCGGTCCAATCAGATCCCGATACGGGGACCGCTGGAAGCAGAGATGCGCCTTCACCGGCCAAGGACGTTGTTTTACCTTCAGTGGCTTGGAGAGATCGCGGGGCTGCCCGATCGCGGCCGCTCGACGTTTTCGATTCCCATCGCCCGCTCCACATCGGATTCCCGCAGGTCGTTGATCTGCAAGCAAAAAGGCCAGCCTTAGAACTTATCCGTAAATTATATTGACCTTCAAAGGCACCTTGCGAAACGCGATGATGGCGGCCGCGAGATGGTTGAGTGCAACGAAGCTCCTTTCGAGCTTTTCGTAGCGGACCAATAGCTTGC
>NZ_JAQUVG010000098.1 GCF_028693495.1 Zoogloea sp.
CCCCCAGCGCTCAACAGCGACTGGGGGTTGTTTCGTCTACGTTCAAAAAATATCCCTCGCGCCTCTTGTCTCCCACCTGTCCACAAGCACAAACCACGTCAGAACAAAAACCTCTGCTCAGATGTTCATCGCGCAGGACGGGGATCTCACCTGGCGCCAGGCCAAGATCGACCAACTCACGTCATTCCGCCAAGAGCTTGTCTGGAAACGTAGGTGAGTCTATATCCAAGACAAGTCCCTTTGTCGATGGAGGCTCGCCATGGGCACCTCGTATCCTACCGACCTGACCGACGCGCAATGGGAAGCGGTTGCACCTGTTTTTGCGAAGGCAGCGGGCTCGGGAGGTCGGCCTCCAAAACTGCCGATGCGCCGTGTCGTAGAGGCGGTGCTCTATGTTGTCGGCACGGGCTGCCAATGGCGCGCCTTGCCGCATGACTTCCCCGACTACCGCAGTGTCTTCTAACATTTCGCTAAATGACGCGACAACGGCACCTGGCAGACGGCACTCGACGCCATGAACCCAGTGCCGCGGGAAAAAAATGGGCCGCCAGGCCTCCCACAGCGTCTTGTTGTGCGATGCCTTCAGCGTGAAAAGCGCGTGTGGCGGTGAGCAAATCGGTTTCGACGGCGGCAAGAAGGTGCATGGACGAAAGCGCCAACTGGTCACCGATACCTTGGGACTACTCTGGGCGGCCGACGTCCACAGCGCACAGGAACACGATTCCCGTGGTCCTTTGGACGTTGTGAAGGAAGCCGTCTGCAAGCTGTGCCGGGTATTCAAACTGTACGTCGACTCGGCCTACCGAGGCGACGTCTCCGCTTGGCTGGAAGCCCGTCACATCGAAGTCGTCATCCCCGCCCGGCTTACCCCGGGTTTTACGCCTCAGGCTCAGCGTTGGGTCGTTGAGCGCTCAATCGCCTGGCTCACATGACTACGCCGTCTCGGCAAGGATTTTGAGAGAACCGTGGAAAGCTCCATTGCCATGCTGCTCGTGGGCGGGATGAGGGTGGCGCTCCGCAAGCTCTGATGGTTTCAAGACAGTCTCTTACATGAACGTCACCAAACCCCGCCGTACCCGTTGCACCCACTCCGAGGAGTTCAAGCAGTCCCTGATCGAAGCCTGTGGCGAGCCCGGCGCCTCGGTCGTGGGTGTTACGCTGACCAACGGGATCAACGCCAACCCGCTGCGGCGCTGGATGCGCGAGCGCGGCATCGAGCCGCCCGAGCTGTCCTGCCTGCCGTTACGTTTGACGGCATCCGAGCCGGCCGCCCTCGCTCGAGAGCTCAAAGCCGAAGCGGCGACGATAAGCGAGGTAGGCCTCCACCCGGGCTGCCCAGGTCGGGAGGGCGCCGCCTGAGGCTCCATGACCAAGCTAAGGCGACCGTCTGCAGGCGTTCCAGGTCAACACGGGCATACACCTTGGCTGTGTTCACATCCCGGTGGCGGAGCAAATCGGCAATCTCCTTGATCGACACGCCGCTCTTCTGCAGCGGGGTGGCCATCGAGTGCCGAAGCACGTGGGTGTTGTAGAACTGCTCGACGGGTATCGCGCCCACCGGTGAACGAGGACGATCCGGGAGCCAAAACATCTGGTGAGGGCTCCAGCAGTTCGGGGAGGCGAGAGATGTGAGTGATGGGATGCATCAAGCCATGGTGTTGAATTAGAATTCACAAGCCTAATTTGATCGCTTGGACACCATGAACTTCTGTTCCCACTGTGGCGCGGCTGTCACACTGAAACTTCCTGCAGGTGACAATCTGCCGCGACACGTTTGCAATCAATGCGGCATGATTCACTATCAGAATCCAAAGGTTGTCGTTGGGGCGATCACTGAATGGGAGGATAAAATCCTGATGTGTCGTCGTGCTATTGAACCGCGCTACGGTTACTGGACCTTACCCGCAGGGTTCATGGAGAACAACGAAACATGCGGCGAAGCTGCAGTGCGAGAAACCCTGGAGGAGGCTGGTGCTCAAATAGCCTTGGGTCCTCTTTTTGCCTTCGTAGATCTTCCCCATATCAGTCAGATCCACATCATTTACCGTGCGAGGCTTCTCAATCTAGATTTCAAGCCTGGAGAGGAGTCCCTGGAGGCAAGATTGATCAGCGAGTCGGAGATCCCTTGGCAGGATATTGCTTTTCGATCTATCGATTACACACTCAAATGTTTTTTTGAAGATCGGCGTCGTGGTCTTTTTGAGCTTCATACGACTATCATGTCAATTTCCGTGCCAGAAACCTACTGCTGATCCGGCCCAGAGACGCGAGAGGTAAATACCACAGGGAACTGCATACTAAAATTGTCCTCTGCGGTGAGCCCATCTGGTATCGGCGTTGCCTTCAAAGCGTAGCCCATTAGCCGAAGGGCCTTTTGATCCAGGTCGTCAATCCCACTGGATCTTCCGACCTTGAGAGCAGGATAACTCCCCCGGATAAGATGAATCTCTATCACCACTACGCCATCCTGCATCGCGAACTCGTCCTTTACCGTGCTCAGCGCAGCTAGGGCCAGAGCAAGCCGATAGGTTGCCACCTCTGCCGAAGCAGTGCCGCGGGGGGCATCCCGATCCTCCTGCCTCTCTATCGATAAAGAGGTCTCGTGAATAGTGGGTAGGCTGCTGTCTCCGCTTCCCGCCTCTTCATTGCGTGAGGATGAGCTGACCATTGCCACTTTCTCATTCGGTGACCTCCTGGGTTTAGGTGGTGGAGGTTTGAGTGTGACTTCTTCTGTCGCTGCAGGCTTGGGTTCAGCTTGAGCCAGCAGGGCTGCCTCCTTTTCATGAGATGAAAGCTTTACTCTCAATGCCTGCACTGGGATGGCCGCCAGATGTGGGGTATCCTCCGGCCAGAAAACAACCAGATGCAAAGCAAGGGATAGCACCATAAGGGATGCTGGATCAGAAAGTCGCACGGCAGGTAAAAACCCACTTAACATACAGAGGGGATGTCTTCTACTGTAGCGGTCAGTTTGTTTGTTGTCCCGGCTTTTCAATAGCAGAGCATCCCGAAAAACCTCGACTCGTCCCCCTTGGTAAAATCACCTCGTTTTCCATCCGTCCCGAGCCTACCCCGATGAAACCGCCTGGCGCCATCAAGACCAACCAGTGCTTCTGCGGGTTGGCGAACGTGATGAACATTCCCGATCGCACCACGGTGTAGACCTTCGAGAAGTGTATCGGCGAAGCCGGTGCGAAAGCGCTGTTCGACGGTGTCTCGGCGCAGCTGCTCAAAAAAGGCTTCATCGCCCGCGGCGGTCAGATCATCGACGCGACCCTGGTGCCTGCACCCAAGCAGCACAACAGCCGGGGAGAGAAGGCCTTGATCGAGCAAGGCACGATGCCGGCCGGCTGGAAGCCCGCCAAGCTGCGCCAGAAGGAGCTCGAAGCTACTTGGACCAAGAAGGACGAAAAGGGCCAGTTCGGCTACACGGTCTCCATCAACGTCGACAAAAATTACAAAGTTATCCGCAAGATCGAGACTGGCACGGCGAGCACCCACGACAGCCAGCACTTCGACAACGTGTTCGACATGGCCAATACGAGCCTGGACGTCTGTGCTGACCGAGGCTATCCGTCGGCGGGGCGGGAAGCCTGGTTGAAGGAAAACGGTTTCCGGAATCAGATCCAGAGGAAGGGCCACCGGAACACGCCGCTGTCCGACTGCCAGCAGCGGCGCAACCAACGTATCGCCAGGACGCGCGCGCGGGTCGAGCATGTGTTCGAGGCTATCGAGCAGATGTGCGGTATTTTGCTGCGCACTATCGGCCAGGCACGGGTGACTTTGCGATGACGATGATGACAGCCTGCTACAACCTGAAGCGGTGTGTGGATCTCCGGCACTGACCAGCCTCCGGGAAAGGATCTTTGTGCAACACTAGAGCGGGCTTGCCCGTACTTGGAAAGCCGCGTGAAACAAAGAGTTCCGCCCATGCGGCGGCGCAGTGAAGTTGATCTGTGTCAAAATGTCGCCCTTGTCGCGGCGTATCCTTCCGCGGATGCCTGCCAGTGGGACGTCCATTGGCCGGATGGGGGGTTTTGTTTTCTTTTGATGAGGTGACTCACAATGCAATCGCAGACTTACAACTATAAAGTCGTGCGGCAGTTCGCCATCATGACGGTGGTATGGGGCATCGTGGGCATGCTGGTCGGTGTTATCGCCGCAGCACAGCTCGTGTGGCCCGAATTGAACGTTGCCGAATGGCTGCACTTCGGACGCCTGCGTCCGCTTCATACGAATGCGGTGATCTTTGCATTCGGTGGCTGTGCTCTCTTTGCCACGTCGTACTACTGTGTGCAGCGTACCTGTCACACTCCGCTGTTCGCCCCGGGTCTTGCTGCCTTCACTTTCTGGGGCTGGCAACTGGTGATCCTGCTGGCTGCCATTACCCTGCCGCTGGGGTATACGTCCGGCAAGGAATATGCTGAGCTCGAGTGGCCCATTGACATCCTGATCACTCTGGTATGGGTATCCTATGCGCTGGTGTTTTTCGGTACTGTCGCAACCCGGAAGACTACTCACATTTACGTGGCCAACTGGTTTTACGGTGCCTTCATCCTGACTGTTGCGCTGCTGCATCTGGTTAACAGTGCCGAAGTGCCTGTCAGCCTGACCAAATCCTACTCTGCCTATGCAGGTGTTCAGGATGCCATGATCCAGTGGTGGTACGGTCACAATGCCGTGGGTTTCTTCCTGACCGCGGGCTTCCTGGGCATGATGTACTACTTCGTGCCGAAACAGGCTGGCCGTCCGGTGTACTCCTATCGCCTGTCGGTGGTGCACTTCTGGGCCTTGATCTTTACCTACATGTGGGCAGGCCCCCACCACCTGCACTACACTGCGTTGCCTGACTGGACGCAGTCCATCGGTATGGTGTTTTCCCTCATCCTGCTGGCTCCGTCCTGGGGCGGTATGATCAACGGCATCATGACCCTGTCCGGTGCCTGGCATAAACTGCGCACCGACCCGATCCTGAAGTTCCTGATCACCTCCCTGTCCTTCTATGGCATGTCGACCTTTGAAGGTCCGATGATGTCCATCAAGACGGTCAATGCCCTGTCGCACTACACCGACTGGACTGTCGGACACGTGCATTCCGGTGCCTTGGGGTGGGTTGCCATGGTGTCTATTGGCGCCATGTATTACCTGATTCCGCGCATGTACGGCAAGACCGAGATGTATTCCACCAAACTGATTACGACCCACTTCTGGATCGCTACCATCGGTATCGTGCTGTACATCGCTTCCATGTGGATTTCCGGTGTTATGCAGGGCCTGATGTGGCGCGCCACCAACCCGGACGGCACCCTGACCTACTCCTTTGTTGAATCAGTGAAGGCCAGCTACCCGTTCTGGACCATTCGTGTAGTCGGCGGTCTGCTGTTCCTGCTGGGCATGGTCATCATGTTCTACAACATGGTGAAGACCATTGCCGGTCAGAAGGCCTATGACGCTCCGGTGCTGGCTCCTGCCGGTGCCCACGCCTGATCGGAGGAAAGATAATCATGGCGCAATCGAATCACGACTTTATTGAACGCAAGGTTGGCTGGTTGATCGTTTTCACGCTGATGACGGTCAGCGTTGGCGGTTTGGTGGAGATCGTTCCGCTGTTCTATCAAAAGTCCACCACGACTCCGGTGGAAGGTCTCAAGCCCTATGATCCCGTTCGTCTGGTGGGACGTGACATCTATATCCGCGAGGGGTGTTATAACTGCCACTCTCAGATGATTCGTCCCTTCCGGGCGGAGACCGAGCGTTACGGTCACTACTCGGTGGCAGGGGAGTATGTCTATGACCATCCCTTTCAGTGGGGCTCCAAGCGTACCGGTCCGGATCTGCACCGAGTGGGTGGGCGTTACTCGGACCAATGGCACCGGATTCACCTGATCAATCCCCGCGATGTGGTTCCGGAGTCCAACATGCCGGCTTTCCCGTGGCTTGACCGTCCGGCGAAGATCGATGATATCGAGGCCAAGATGACTGCTCTCCGCAAGGTGGGTGTGCCTTACTCCGATGAAGAGATCGCCGGTGCCCGCAAGGCGCTGGAAGGCAAGACCGAGCTGGATACTCTGGTGGCTTACCTTCAGGGGTTGGGTACGGCGCTTCAGGCGGGCAAGCAGGTTGCGGCTGCTCCGGCGGTGGCGCCTGCTGCAGCGTCGGAAAAACAATAATTTAGTCGGAGAGCGGAAAGGAGTAGCACCTTGGAAATCAATGACGCGCGCATTGTGGTAACGGTGTTGGGCTTCGTGTGTTTCATCGCGATCAGCCTCTGGGCATACAGCAAGCGAGCGAGCAAGGGGTTCGAGGAGGCTGCGCTCCTTCCGTTCGGCGAGGACGACTTGCCGTCTCCTGCAACGGGGCGGCAAACCAAGGAAGGAAATCAAAATGGCTGACTTTGTTAGCGGTTTCTGGAACGCCTATGTGATGGTACTGGTGTTCCTGAGTATCGGCTTCTGCGTGTTCGTGCTCGTCTCGAACATGACGAAGCGGACCTCCGGCCCGGTAGGTCTGCATGACCACATCTGGGACGAGACCCTTCAGGAGTACAACAACCCGCTGCCGCGGTGGTGGATGTACATGTTCTGGATCACGATCGTTTTTGCGATCACGTATCTGGCCATGTACCCCGGTTTCGGTAATAACCAGGGCAAACTGGGCTGGTCTGCTGCGGGGCAGTGGGAGGCGGAGCAGAAGGCCGCAGCTGAGAAGTACGGTCCCATTTTCGCCAAGTACGGAGCGATGGACCTCAATGCAGTGGCGGCGGACAAAGAAGCCAACGCGATGGGGCAACGCCTGTTTCTGACCTACTGCGCTCAGTGCCACGGTGCTGATGCCAAGGGGGCCAAAGGATTCCCGAATCTGACCGATGCGGATTGGTTGTACGGTGGTGAGCCTGAAACCATCAAAACCACCGTCCTGGGGGGGCGTCAGGGAATGATGCCCCCGTTTGGTCCGGCGCTGGGTGCTGAGGGAACGAAGGACGTGGCTAACTTCGTTCGTTCCCTGTCTGGCCTGGCCCACGATTCTCTGCGCGCGCAGCGTGGTAAAGAGTTGTTCGGCCAGAATTGTGCTGCCTGTCATGGCCCCGAAGGTAAGGGCATGGCCGCCGTCGGTGCCCCCAATCTTACCGACAAGACCTGGTTGTATGGTTCTTCTGAAGCCACGATCATCGAGACGGTGACCAATGGTCGTGTCAACCAGATGCCCGCCTTCAAAGAGTTCCTTGGCGAAGACAAGGTTCACCTGCTGGCCGGTTATGTGCTGAGTTTGTCCAAGAGCAGTACTCCTGCAGAAGGCAAGCAGTAAACTGCGAATCAGGAGTTGAGCAATGCTCCTGATCGCCGACTCCCCGGGCATTCCCCGGGGAGTTTTCGAAGTTGAATATTAGAATATTATGATTTTTCAATCATGACTCAGCCAGACATCCAAACCTCCGCCAAGCCTGTGCTCCAGGCCAAGACGGGCGGTGAAATGGAAGATACCCTCTACGCTGTTCGGCAGAAGGTATACCCCCGGGCAGTGACAGGTCGGTTTGCGACCTGGCGCTGGATACTTGTGTGGGCAACCCAGATCCTTTTTTATGGACTGTGCTGGCTACCCTGGAACAACCGGCAGGCGGTGCTCCTTGATCTGGTTGAGCGCAAATTTTATATCTTCGATTGGGTATTCTGGCCTCAGGATGTGTTTTTTCTGGCCATCCTGCTCATCATTAGCGCCTATGCGCTGTTCTTCTTTACGGCAGTAGCGGGGCGACTTTGGTGTGGCTACGCCTGTCCCCAAACGGTCTACACCGAGATTTTCATGTGGATTGAGGAGAAGATCGAGGGTAACCGTAGCCAGCGCATGAAGCTGGATCAAGCGCCCATGAGTGCTAGGAAGCTTGGCATTAAAGCAGCGAAATATGGTGCATGGGGAGCCCTGTCCCTGTGGACTGGTTTCACACTGGTCGGTTACTTCACACCCATGCATGAACTGGTTGAATCTGCAACAACGTTCAGTTTCGGCCCGTGGGAGCTCTTCTGGATCCTTTTTTACGGTGGATTCACTTACCTGTTTGCGGGTGTGATGCGCGAGCAGGTGTGCAAGTACATGTGTCCCTATGCCCGGTTTCAGGGCGTGATGTTTGACCCTGACACTTTGGTGATCACCTACGATCCCGAGCGTGGTGAGCCCCGTGGTCCGCGTAAGAAGGGAGTTGACCCCAAAACTGTATCAAGGGGCGACTGTGTGGATTGCGGTATTTGCGTACAAGTTTGTCCTACGGGCATCGATATCCGGGATGGACTGCAATATGAGTGTATCGGCTGCGCAGCTTGCATTGACGCCTGCGACCAGGTCATGGAAAAGATGAATTATCCGAAGGGATTGATTCGCTACACGACCGAGAACGCGATAAAGCGTCACTGGGGGCGCAAGGAAATTGTGGCTCATGTGATGCGCCCCCGTATTCTGATTTACGCTGGGGTGCTGGTGGCCATCTGTGCGGCATTTGTCTGGGGTCTTGCGACCCGCTCGACGCTGCGAGTGGATGTGATCAAGGATCGTTCTACCCTGAGTCGTGAGGTGGAGGGCGGGCTCATCGCCAACGTGTACAATCTGCATGTGATGAACATGGCCGAGAAGCCTCGTCGCTTCGCGCTCATTGCCAGCGGCCTTGATGGTGTGCAGATTTCTCCCTCCGAGCCTTTTGAGGTCGATTCTGCGGGTGCCCGTTCCGTGACGGTCGAAGTGGCCGCGCCTCCTGAGTCCGGAAAGCCGGGTTCCAACGTGGTGTACATTGAAGTCAAGGCCCTTGATGATGAGACGGTCTCTGTTCGTGAAAAAACGTCCTTCCTGATGCCACGATAGAGAGTCTGATTTATATGAACACGTCCGCCCACGCCAAGCACAACCCCAATCCCTGGTACAAGGAGCGCTGGACCTGGCTCCTGATGCTGATGCCTGCGACGGCGATCGTTGCCGGCGGGATTACCCTCTGGCTGGCCATCAAGTCGTTTGATGGTCTGGTGGCAGATGATTATTACAAGCAGGGGCTGGCCATCAATCAGACCTTGGCCAAAGCGAATGCAGCGGCTGAACTGGGCTTGACCGCGAAAGTCAAGTTCGCTGCCGAGGCACTGCAGGTTGAGCTCGCCAGTCAAGGAGGCTCTTCCCTTCCGGAGCGGTTGCTTGTGACCCTGGCCCATCCCACCCGTGGTGGTCTGGACCAGCAACTGGTGATGGAGCGAAGTGGACCTGTTTACCGTGCGGCAATTCCGATGGCACTCGGTACGGCCCACTGGAAAATTTTGCTAGAAGATGAGTCCCGCAGCTGGCGTTTGACGGGGACCGCGTTCCTTCCCACGGAGACGGAGATCAGGATTGATTCGTCCGATCTTAAGCCTGTTGATTGAAACGATGGAAACCATGGCCTGGAAAACGCTGTTCAGCACCGATATTCGCCGTTTAAGTCTGCTTGGATTGGTTTTGTCCTTGCAATGAGGGCTTCTCTCTGTGGCGATTCGCCAAGAACCACACGGCCGAAGAAGAGTTTCGTTCTTGCGGTCGTTGAATGTGTAAGCCCCTGTTTCAGGAGCCAACGATGTCAAAATTGATTCAGGTGCTATGGCCGTCGTTTCTGGTGGCTGGTTTTGCTGAGGTTGTGTTCTTCACGGTTTTTGCACCCCAGGAACTGTACCTTTTCGGGCAGTCGGTTCATTACTCGCCTATTGCCACTTATTCGATCGGCTTTTTTGGTTTCTGGCTGGCCTGTGCAGGTTCAAGCCTGGTCACGCTTTTTTTTCAGCGTACGGCTGAGCAAGTCAATGGGGCCGATGTCGATTGAGGGTGCTGCTTGCACGGAAGGCGCATTCTGGACTGGCCCCACGGCATATGTTGTTTACAGAGAATGAAGTGGAGCGCAGTTGCGTGAGGGTGACCGGGCGTACCCGTAACTGCGAAGCTCTCGTGATCAAGACGACGTATCGTGTAATGCAGCAGGAATAGCGCAGCATGAGACCGCAAGGCTCGGATTAGGAGCCTTATCATCAGCTGATATCGTCCGCCAAAGCAATTTCAGGTAGCGGAGCCGGCGAATTTTAAGGCTATGGCATGGTTTGGGGCAGGTTCTCTGGAATCGATCGGGTCAGCAATGCCCTCAGCGATAGACCAGCACTGGAATTTTGCTGTGGGTGAGCACTTTCTGGGTTTCACTGCCGAGCAAGAACCCGCTCAATCCTCGCCGACCATGAGATGCCATGAAGATCAGATCGCAGTCGTTCCGCTCCGCGGCATCGATAATCGCTTCGTAGGGGACTTCACTCACCGTGGTGTCGCCTCGAGCGGATACGCCTGCAGCGTCTGCACTGGTTTTTGCTCGAGCGAGGATCTGCTCAGCCTCAGCTGCAGCGGCTTTGCTGAACTGTTCCGGGGTTGTCGGATCGATCAGCGCGCCTTCCCCGTAGATGGGCATGGGGAAGTCAGGCTGGGCGTAGAAAAACACCAGCGTTGCACTCGCTTCCTGAGCGAAGGTGATCGCCCGGGCTACCGTGGAGGCCGACAGTTCCGAGCCGTCGGTAGGTACGAGAATATTCTTGAACATGGTCTGACTCCAGCACGTATCAAAGTAGCCTTATTATAGGCGCCTGTTGATCGCCGATGGGCTGATGAGCATCAACACGCCGTCGCCCTGGGGCTGCCATTCGTCACTTTACTGAGACCGATGAAGCGGGCTGGACGTACCTTTCAAAATGGATTGCCAGACCTTTAGGTGACTTTCCAGGGACCATGCCGCATTGGCAGGGCTGGTGGAGGGAAGGCGCTGTAATTGATAGTTGTTGTGGGCAAGTTTTGGCAGGACGAGTCTTTTGAAGACGGATTCAGCGGTAATTCCGTTGAAGAAAATTCTGTCAATCTGCAAGTGATCCGCGAAAAAACCTTCGAAATCGTTGGTCACGACTGAATCTCCATTGATGGAGCTATCGAGGCTACCTGCGCGTTCGCAGCAGCGCATCACATCCCACAGGGCGATGCCCGCCGAAGACAGCTTGTGCACTCGGTCGGAGTAGGGCTGTGTGGGATGCGCGCCGATCAGGGCGCCCATGATGGGCCAAAACCGGTTGCGGGGATGGGCGTAATACTGCTCTGCCCGGAGGGATGAGCCCCCCGGCATGCTCCCCAGGATGAGAGTGTGGGCATCCCCCCGCGAGATGGGTGGAAAGCTGAAGATTTTGGACATCGGAAGGATATGGGGGACCAGGGGACGGAAAGGGTATGATCTGAGAAGCTTTCGGAACAGGGACTATGCTGAAAGAGCATCTCAAGTGTACGGTGGTGAGTGTCGTCAAGCGCAGATCATGAAACAACGCTCTCATATTCTGGTGGTGGATGACCAGCCTGACAACCTTCTGGTCATGGAGGACGCGCTGGCCGTCGAGTATGACGTTCATCCAGCAACCAGCGGCGAGGAAGCCATGATGTATCTGGCTGCAGGTGGTCGGGCCGACCTGATTCTGCTCGACGTTGTCATGCCTGGACTGGATGGATTCGAGGTGTGCCGTCTGCTAAAGGCCTCGGACAGTACCTGTTACATACCGATTATGTTCCTGACCGGGCTGGATCGTCCCGAAGATGAGGAAATGGGTTTCAGTCTCGGGGCTGAAGACTTCATTCACAAGCCTATTTCCCCTCCTGTGGTGAGAGCGCGCGTGCGCACTCATCTTGCCCTGTCGCGCGCGACTCGAGCCCTCCAGAGGCGTAATGCCGATCTTGAGCTGCTGGTTGCCGAACGCACTGCGGAAATCAGCGAGCAGTCTCGACGGCTGGTGTCCAGCAAGCAGGAGGTGATTGCTGCGCAGGCTGCGACAATCACCGCATTTTGTGCTCTCGCTGAAGCCCGTGACAATGAGACAGGCAACCATATCCGTCGAACTCAGCACTATGTACGTCTGCTTGCCGAAACGCTCCGGCAGCATCCCCGTTTTAGAGAGCAGCTAAGCGAGGAGGTCATCCAGCTGCTCTTCAAGTCGGCACCGCTCCATGATGTGGGCAAGGTGGCGACGCCGGATGCCATCCTTCTCAAAAGGGGAAAGTTGACGGCTGAGGAGTGGGTCATCATGCGGCAGCACTGTGAATATGGGAGAAATGCGATTCTCCAGGCTGAACTGGCCCTGGGTACAGTAGAGACCGGGTCGTTTTTACGCTATGCCGCTGAGATTGCCTATAGTCATCACGAGCGCTGGGACGGCAGTGGTTATCCACAAGGACTGGCGGGTGATGACATTCCGCTTTCGGCACGTCTGATGGCCGTCGCGGATGTCTATGATGCGCTTATTTCCCGTCGAGTTTACAAACCGCCCTTCAGTCATGAGGATGCGGTAAGGATGATCTGCGAGGAGCGGGGGCTGCATTTTGATCCGGATATCGTGGAGGCAATGTTGCGGCAGGCCGGGGAATTTGCCCGTATCGCCAGGGATTTCCGGGATGAACCTGAGGACGACTTGCTGAGGCGTGCAGCACCGTCAGTGCCGGTTCCACCCAAGTCTTAAAATCTGCGCCCGCTGCGCAGAATGGATACGAGCAGCCAGAGTCCTCCGATCAGCGCACCAATGAAACCCACCGTACCAAAAGCTCCCAGATCTTTTGGCAGCATGGCTCCGTGAGCGCTCACCACGATAGCCGAGCCGATGGTCAGGGCTGCCAAGGCAATGGCCAGGGAAAGGCGGCTGGCGGCCTTGTCCAGCTGTTGACTGAATTGGCGTAGGACTGGCGCATCCACTTCGACCTGGAGTTTTCCCTGGCGTGTCGAACGCAAGAACTGATGCAGATCGCCGGGGAGAT
>NZ_JAQUVG010000099.1 GCF_028693495.1 Zoogloea sp.
ATTCTGCTGCCCGCCCGCCTGGTGTTTGCCCTGCTGTTGTCCGTCGGCCTGGGTGTGGGGGTGCTGCCGGATGCGCGTGCGCAGGAGGGTGTCCCCGAGGAAGAGCCGGAGGGCAGCCAGGCGGTTCAGCCCGCCCAGGAGATGACGCCTCAGATCCTTTACCAGCTGATGCTGGCGGAGGTGGCGGCAGCCCGGGGGCAGACGGTGCTGGCGGCCCAGTCCTATCTGGATCTGGCCCGCAGCACCCGGGATGGGAGGGTTGCCCGGCGGGCAGCGGAAATGGCGCTGTTTTCCCGCGATGCCGAGCTGGCCAGCGAGGCGTCCCGGTTGTGGCTGGAAATCGACCCCGCCTCCGTGAAGGCTCAGCAGCTGGCGTCGGGAGCCCTGGCCGCCCACGCTCGCCTGGATGAACTCAAGGCCCAGCTGGGCAAGGCCCTGGCCAGTCAGGGAGACAAGACGGGTCCAGCCCTCCTGGGTCTGAATCGTGGCTTGGCGCGAATTCCTGACAAAGCCTTGATCCGGCGTCTGGTGGTCGAGCTGACCGAGCCTTATCTGAATTTGCCGGAGGCCCACTTTGCCCGGGCCAACGCGGCCTTCGTGGCGGGTGAGCCGGGGGCCGCCTCGCTGGCCCTGGATGGAGCGCTGGCCCTGCGTCCCGACTGGGAACAGGCGGTGCTGCTCAAGGCCCAGTTCCTGCATGAGGCCGAAGCAGGCCAGGGGGTGCCGCTCTTGCGGCGCTATCTGGATGCGCATCCGGATGCCCGGGAGCCCAGGCTGGCGCTGGCCCGCATGCTGGCGGCGGGGCGTGAGTTTGGCATGTCCCGGAAGGAGTTCGAGCGCCTGGTGGCACGGGATCCAGCCGACCGGGATGCCCTTCATGCGGCGGGCTTGCTGGCGCTCCAGGCGGGTGATTCGAGCGTGGCTGAAAGACATTTCCGCCGTCTCCTGGCGCTGGGGTTTCCTGACGCAGAGACCCTCCGGATGTATCTGGGGCAGATCGCCCAGGATGGCAAACGCAGCGAGGAGGCCCTGGAGTGGTATCGGGCCGTCGGGCCGGGCACCCAGTTCGTTCCGGCCCAGTCCCGCATTGCCCAGGTGCTCGCAGATCAGGGGCGGCTGGCGGAGGCCCGGGCCCATTTTCAGGAGGTGGCCCGGGTGTCGCCTCCGGGGGAGCGCAGCCAGTTCGTGCTGGCAGAAGCCCAGTTGCTGCGCGACGCTGGCCAGCAGGCGGCGGCGACTCAGGTCCTGGAAGAGGCTTTGCGTGGAGAGCCGGACAACCCGGAGTTTCTCTACGAGTCGGCCTTGATGGCCGAGCGCGCAGGGCAGCCGGATGTGATGGAAGGGCGTTTGCGCAAGCTGATTGCCTTGAAACCGGATCATGCCCATGCCTACAACGCGCTGGGCTATTCCCTGGCCGAACGCAACCAGCGCATCGATGAGGCCGAGGTGCTGATCCGTCAGGGCCTGGCCCTGGCGCCGGAGGATCCGTTCATCAGCGATAGCCTGGGATGGGTGCTGTACCGCAAGGGTGACCTGAAGGGGGCGCTGGAGTGGCTGCAGAAAGCCTACGGGCTGCGTGCGGATCCGGAAATTGCGGCCCATCTGGGCGAGGTCCAGTGGATGCTGGGACGTCGCGACGACGCAGCGAAAACCTGGCGGGAGGCTGCCAAGGCCCACCCTGGCAACGCCGCGCTGGCGGATGTGATGAGGAAGTTCAAGCCTTGAGGGCGACGTTTGCTGCCCTGGCGGCCCTTGCCCTGGCTGCCTGTGCCACTCCTGCGCCCGTTGCTCCCCCTGTTCCTGGCGCTCACCTTGTCAGGGCTGCGCTGACGCACTTTTCCCTGGAAGGGCGCTTGCAGGTCAGGGATGGCGAGCAGAATGCCATCGTCGGTGTGGACTGGCAGCACGGGCCCGGGCGGGATGAATGGTTGTTCACCGGTCCCCTGGGGCAGGGGCTCGCGAGGATTGAGGCGGATGCCGGTGGTGCCCGCCTGACTCTCCCCGATGGCCAGCGTCGTGACGCGTCGTCTGCCGCTGAGCTGGCTGAGTCCCTGCTCGGCGTGAGTGCCCCCCTGGCCTTGCTCCCGCTCTGGGTGACCGCTCGTCTGCAGCAGGGCGCCGAGGTTCGGGAAGTGGACGTTCTCGGCCGGCTGGCACGGGTGGTGGATCAGGGCTGGACCATCGAGTACCCTGCTTACGCGACCGAGACCCCCGAGAGTCTGCCCCGGCGGGTGGAGGTGCACCGGGGGGATACCCGCCTGCGCCTCATCGTTGATGCCTGGAACCCCTGATGACTGTTTTCATGCCACTTCAATCATCTTTCCCCGTTGACTTCATCGATCCGGCTGTGCCGCTCTGCGTTCCGGCCCCTGCCAAGATCAACCTCTTTCTTCATGTCGTGGGTCGTCGTCCAGATGGTTATCACCTCCTCCAGACGGCCTTCCGGATGCTGGACTGGGGGGACGAGATCACCTTGCTGCGCCGGAGTGATGGCCGGATCCTGCGGACGACGGAGGTGCCCGGTGTGCCGCCGGAGGCCGATCTGGTGGTCCGGGCGGCCCGTGCGCTCCAGCACGCAACCGGAACCTCCCTGGGAGCTGAAGTCGGTGTCTTGAAGCGTATTCCGATGGGGGGCGGGCTGGGAGGGGGCAGTTCCGATGCGGCCACTGTGCTGCTGGCCCTCAATCGTCTGTGGGGCACGGGATTGTCCCGGCGGCAGCTCCAGGAAATAGGCCTCACGCTCGGTGCGGATGTTCCGTTCTTCGTGTTTGGTGAGACGGCCTTTGCCGAAGGAGTTGGGGAGGCGCTGCAGCCCCTGGAAGTGCCGCCGGCCTGGTACGTGGTGGTGGCACCGCCCGCCGCGGTATCGACCGCTGAAATTTTTTCGGCACGAGAGTTGACACGTGATAGCGAAATCCTAATAATGCAGGCCTTCGCGATGCACACAACGCGGAACGACATGCAGAAAGTTGTTTGCGATCGTTATCCGGTGGTGTCTGAAGCGCTAGTCTGGTTGTCCCGCTACGGTGCAGCAAGGATGAGTGGTTCAGGAGCTTGTGTGTTTGCATCCTTTGATTCAAAGGATGAGGCAGGGCAGGTGGTAAGCGCGGCGCCGCAAGGCTGGCGTGTCTGGATGGCTCAAGGGCTGGACAGACATCCTCTGCGAAGCTGGGTTGTGTAGTAGCGAGAAAGATCAAATTGGGGAGTCGCCAAGTCGGTTAAGGCACCGGATTTTGATTCCGGCATTCGAGGGTTCGAATCCTTCCTCCCCAGCCAAATTCTGCGGGCAGGTTTTTAACCTGCCCGCTTTGTTTTAAAATTTCCAATTTACGTCGCACGAGAGGTGATCATGGCTTCGGGCAGCCTGATGGTTTTCACCGGCAACGCTAATCCCAAGCTGGCCGCTGATGTGGTTCGGCGGCTTGGGAAGTCCTTGGGTTCTGCCACTGTCGGGCGGTTCTCGGACGGCGAGGTCAATGTTGAACTTCTCGAGAACGTGCGGGGCAAGGACGTCTTCGTCCTTCAGCCGACCTGCGTTCCGACCAACGACAACATCATGGAGCTGCTGATCATGGTGGACGCGCTCAAACGCGCCTCCGCCGGTCGCATCACGGCAGCCATTCCCTATTTCGGTTACGCCCGTCAGGACCGCCGGCCGCGCTCTGCCCGTGTGCCCATCACCGCAAAGGTGGTGGCCAACATGCTCCAGGCCGCGGGCGTGCAGCGCGTGCTCACGGTGGATCTCCATGCCGACCAGATCCAGGGCTTTTTCGATATTCCCGTGGACAACATCTACGCGACGCCGGTCCTGCTGGCGGATCTCGAAAAGCAGAAGTACGAAGACCTGATGGTCGTCTCTCCCGACGTGGGCGGTGTTGTCCGCGCCAGAGCCTTTGCCAAGCGCCTCGAGTGTGATCTCGCGATCATCGACAAGCGCCGCCCCAAGGCCAATGTATCCGAGGTGATGAACATCATCGGTGAGGTCGAAGGCCGTACCTGCGTGATCATGGACGACATCGTGGATACCGCAGGCACCTTGTGCAAGGCAGCCCAGGCGCTCAAGGAAAACGGCGCCAAGCGGGTCCTGGCCTACTGCACCCATGCGGTGCTGTCCGGGCCGGCCATCAGCCGTGTCAATGAATCCGATCTGGACGAGCTGGTGGTGACCGACACCATTCCCCTGTCCGATGAGGGCCGTGCCTGCAAGCGCATCCGCACCGTATCCATCGGCGAACTGCTGGCCGATACCATCCTGCGGATCAGCAACGAAGAATCCGTCAGCTCGCTGTTCAGCGAGTAAGACTGCCTTTTCGAGCCAGTGGATGCACGTCCGCTGGCTTTTTCAGCCCGTCTGGTCGCGGATCGGGCTCATATTACTGGAGTAGTCAAGCATGACCATTCAATTCAACGCCAAGCTGCGTGACAAGCAGGGTTCGAGTGCGAGCCGCCGCCTGCGTCGCGCGGGCAGTGTTCCCGCCATTGTTTTCGGTGGTTCCAGCGCTCCCCAGCAGATCGAAGTGGATCACAACGAGATCTACCACGCCCTGCGCAATGAGGCTTTCCACTCCTCCGTGCTGAGCATGGTTGTCGATGGCGCCGCCCAGTCCGTGATTCTCAAGGACACCCAGTGGCACCCGTACAAGCAGCAGGTGCTCCACCTGGATTTCCAGCGCGTTGACGCTACCCACAAGATCCACGTGAAAGTGCCCCTGCACTTCATCAACGCGGATCTGGCCCCGGGCGTCAAGCTGGAAGGCGGCATCGTTTCCCATCCGCTCACCGAACTCGACCTTGAGTGCCTGCCGGGCGACCTGCCCGAGTTCATCGAGGTGGACCTGAAGGACCTGAAGAGCGGCTCCTCCATCCACGTCTCCAGCCTGAACCTGCCGAAGGGCGTCAAGGCCCTGACTCATGGTGAAGACCCGGTTGTGGCTACCATCCTGGCCGTGCGCGGTGGTGACGATGCTGCCGAGGAAACTCCGGCTGCCTGATTCACCTGAGGATTACGAGGTCGACCTGCGATGAGCCAGTCTGTACCCAAGCTCGTTGTCGGCCTCGGTAATCCCGGCGATGAGTACGCTGAAACCCGGCATAACGCCGGGTTTTGGTTTTGTGAGCGCCTGGCTCGGGATCTGGGCCTTTCCTGGAGCAGGGAAGCGCGCTTTCATGGCCTGGCGGCGAATGCCCGCAGTGAAGGTGTCTGGCTGCTGATGCCCCAGACCTTCATGAACCGTTCCGGTCAGTCGGTGGCTGCGTTGGCCCGGTTCTTCCGAATTGCGCCGGCCGAGATCCTGGTGGTGCACGACGAACTCGATATTCCCCCTGGCCAGTTGCGCCTCAAGTTCGGCGGCGGAATGGGGGGACACAACGGCCTCAAGGACATCACGGCCCACCTGGGCACCCAGGACTACTGGCGTCTGAGGGTCGGGATCGGTCATCCCGGCGATCGCAACGAAGTGGTCAACTTCGTCCTCAAGCCGCCCCGGCGGGAAGAGCTGGCGCTGATCGACGAGTCCATCAACAAGGCGCTGCTTGCCTGGCCCTTGCTCGCAAAGGGCGACTGGAATACGGCGACCCAGCGGCTCAATGCCCGCCCTGCTGTTCCAAAATCACCAAAAACGCCAAAACCATCCCCTTCTGACGCCTGATCCGGTTCAAGCTCCAGTGGTTTGGTGCCGTATATGTTGGACACTGGATACCCACCGCAGCGTCACCGCTCCGGCAGAGAAACGAGGGATGGATCATGAAAAAGCTTGCGGACACACCGATCTGGCTGCGTCTGACGGTCGTCATCTGGCTCATGCTGATCATTGCGTGGGGCGGGATGATCACCTGGGAAACCCGGGTCAACAGGGATACGGCCATTGCGCAGGCTGAGGATTTTGCCCACAGCATCCATGAGATGACCATGGCGGGGCTGACCGGCATGATGATCACCGGTACGGTCGGGCAGCGCGAAGTCTTTCTGGATCAGATCAAGCAGCTGTCGGTGATCAAGGATCTGGTGGTCATCCGGGGTGAAGGTGTCAGCAGGCAGTTTGGTGCGGGAAGTCGTGCCATGCCGCCCCTGGATGAAGATGAACGGCGCGCCTTTGCAACGGGGAAGGAAGTGGTCCGTGTCGAAAGCAGTGCCCTTGACGGAGAGTATCTTCGGGTCGTCAAGCCCGCTGTGGCTGCAGAAAACTATCTGGGCAAGAACTGCATCGCCTGCCACCAGGTTCCCGTGGGCACCCCCCTGGGCGTGGTGAGCATGAAGGTTTCCCTCGACAAGGTGAATGCTGCTGTCGATGCCTTCATGTGGAAGAGCATCTTCGCTGCCCTGGTGGTGTCCCTTCCCCTGATCCTGTTCGTGGTGTTCTTCATCCACCGCTTTGTTGTCACGCCGCTCACGGCGATGAACCACAGCCTGGAAGAGATCGCCAAGGGTGAGGGGGATCTGACCCGCCGCCTGGACGTGGAGGGGAATGACGAGATCGGTCGGACTGCGTCGGCATTCAACGAGATGCTGGGGACCATTGGCCAGTTGGTACGGCATGTTTCCGAATCGGCCGCCCGGGTCACTGGCTCGGCACACCAGCTGGCCGCCAGTGCAGGACAGGTGACCGATGGCTCCCGGCTCCAGAATGAACAGTCCGAGAACGCGGCGGCTTCCGTCGAGCGGATGGCAGAAAATATTGCCAACGTGGCTTCCAGCGCGGAACGGGTGCATCAGCGCTCCCAGGAAAGCCTCCGCCGATCAGAGGAAGGCGAGCGTACCCTGGGATCCCTGGTGACCGAGGTCAGCCACGCTGAGGATGCCGTGCGGCAGATGGCGGATTCGGTGGAGCAGTTCGTGGAGTCCACCTCCGCCATCACCAAGATGACCCAGGAGGTTCGGGAAATTGCCGAGCAGACCAATCTGCTGGCCCTGAATGCCGCCATTGAGGCGGCCCGGGCCGGAGAGCAGGGGCGGGGCTTTGCCGTGGTTGCTGATGAGGTACGGAAGCTGGCCGAAAAATCGGCGCGCTCGGCGGGGGAGATCGATACGGTGACGAGCCGCCTGAGCCGTCAGTCGGTAGCGGTGCGGGAGTCCATCCATACCGGTCTGGCCCACCTGGCATCCAGCCGGGAAGCGGTGGATAGCGTGGCCAGCGTGATTACGGCGGCCAACGAGTCGGTGGTGGAGGTAGGCCATGGTCTCGATGAGATTGCCGAGGCGACCGAGCAGCAGCGCCAGGCCAGTGCTGCGGTGGCGCACAGCATCGAGACCATCGCCGCGATGGCCCGGGAGAACAATGAGGCCGTGGAGTCTACGGCCCGTGCCGCCCGTGACATGGAGAGCCTGGCCAGTCAGTTGCAGCAAACGGTCTCGCGCTTCCGCGTCTGATCGGGTGCGAAAGCGCTAGAATGAAAAATTGGCAACACATCATTCGTTGAAAACGGAGTCAGTCCAGATGCCCCAGTACCGTTCCCGCACCTCCACCGCCGGCCGCAACATGGCCGGTGCCCGCGCCCTGTGGCGCGCCACCGGCATGAAGGACGGCGATTTCGAAAAGCCGATCATTGCCGTGGTGAACAGCTTCACCCAGTTCGTCCCGGGCCACGTGCACCTCAAGGACCTGGGCCAGCTGGTGGCACGGGAGATTGAGGCGGCCGGCGGCGTCGCCAAGGAATTCAACACCATCGCAGTGGATGACGGGATCGCCATGGGTCATGGCGGGATGCTCTACAGCCTGCCTTCCCGTGACCTGATCGCCGATAGCGTCGAGTACATGTGCAACGCCCACACCGCTGACGCCATGGTGTGCATCTCCAACTGCGACAAGATCACTCCGGGCATGTTGATGGCGGCCCTGCGTCTCAACATTCCCGCCATTTTTGTTTCCGGCGGGCCGATGGAGGCTGGCAAGGTCAAGTGGGAGGCCAAGGTGATCTCCCTCGACCTGGTGGATGCCATGGTCAAGGCTGCTGACAGCAGCTGCTCCGATGAGGAGGTGGATGCCATCGAGCGCTCCGCCTGTCCAACCTGTGGCTCCTGTTCCGGCATGTTCACTGCCAACTCCATGAACTGTCTGACCGAAGCCCTGGGGCTGTCCCTGCCGGGCAACGGCACCGTACTGGCGACCCATGCGGATCGGGAGCAGCTCTTCAAGCGCGCCGGCCGCAGCATCGTGAGCATGGCCCGCCGCTACTACGAGCAGGACGACGAGTCGGTGTTGCCGCGCAGCATCGCCAGTTTCAAGGCCTTCGAGAACGCGATCACCCTCGATGTGGCCATGGGGGGCTCCACCAACACCGTGCTGCACCTGCTGGCTGCCGCCAAGGAAGCGGGGGTCGATTTCACGATGAAGGACATCGACCGGATCTCCCGCCAGGTGCCCTGTCTGTGCAAGGTTGCGCCGGCCGTAGCCGATGTGCACATCGAGGATGTGCATCGGGCCGGCGGCATCATGGCCATCCTGGGCGAACTCAACCGTGCCGGCCTGCTCCATACGGACCTGCCCACGGTTCATAGCAAGAGTCTGGCCGAGGCACTGGCCACCTGGGATGTGATGAGCGCCCACGATTCCGGAGTGTTCAATTTCTACAAGGCAGCGCCCGGTGGTGTGCCCACTCAGGTGGCCTTCAGCCAGGATCGGCGCTGGAACGAGCTGGATCTGGATCGCAGCAAGGGCGTCATCCGTGACAGGGCCAATGCCTTCAGCCAGGACGGTGGCCTCGCCGTGCTCTATGGCAACATCGCCGAAAAGGGCTGTATCGTTAAGACGGCGGGAGTGGATGAGTCCATCTGGACCTTTACCGGCCGGGCCCGCGTGTTCGAGAGTCAGGAGGATGCTGTGGCCGGCATCCTGGCCGACCAGATTGTCGCCGGTGATGTGGTGGTGATCCGTTACGAAGGCCCTAAGGGCGGCCCGGGCATGCAGGAAATGCTCTATCCGACCAGTTACCTGAAGTCCAAGGGTTTGGGCAAAAGTTGCGCATTGCTGACCGACGGGCGCTTCTCCGGCGGCACCTCAGGCCTTTCCATCGGACACGCCTCGCCCGAGGCGGCTTGTGGGGGGGCCATCGGTCTGGTGGAAGAGGAGGATACGATTGAAATCGACATCCCCAACCGGCGCATTCATCTGGCCGTGTCCGATGCCGTACTGGCTGACCGTCGTGCGGCCCAGGATCTGCGTGGCTGGAAGCCGGTCAACCGGGTGCGCCATGTGTCGGCGGCCCTGCAGGCCTACGCAGCCCTGACCACCAGCGCGGATACCGGTGCGGTGCGGGATGTGACTCAGGTCCAGCGCTGATCCGCATCCTGTTGTTGCTCTGGCAAAACCCGGCGAAGGCCGGGTTTTGCCTTTAAAGCCCCGGGAGTTTCTTCTCGAGGAAGAGGGCCTTGCCCAGAGCCGGGTCCAGTTCGTAGCCCACGAAGCCGAAGTTCAGGTAGGCCTGGTGAGCCCCTGTGTTGCCTTCGAGTACTTCCAGGGTCAGCTTGCAGCAGCCCCGCTGGCGAGCAATCCCCTCCACATGAGCCAGTAGCGCGCGGGCGATGCCCCGGCGGCGCCAGTCCTCATGCACCACGATGTCGTGAATGTTCAGCAGGGGGCGGCCGGCGAAGGTGGAAAAACCTTCCACGCAATTCACCAGGCCGACGGGATGGCGGCCGGTGGGATCGACCCAGTGGGCGATGAAGCACAGCACGTTGGGTCTTGCCGCCAGTTCGGCGGGCAGGCGTGCCCGCAGCCCATCGTCCATGGCCTGTCCGCGGCCTGTTGGCCCCCGCATGTAGTGATCCAGCAGGAAGAGGAACTCGCATGTCGGTTCCGGTAGCGCAAAGTCTACCGGCTGGATCTGCAGGGAAGGCATGGGGTGGGTGTCGCCGGTAGATGTGACGGGATGACGGGGGTCAGACCTCGGGCGCGTTGGCATACAGGACTGCAGCGCTCAGGAGGCCCAGAAGCACGATCAGGAGCAACACGGCAGCCAGCAAGGGGCCGTAATTGACCAGGGCGAAGTGCCGTCCGCAGTCCCGGCAGCGATAGTAGCGGGTGAACTTCAGAACGCTTGAGCGCCGTGACTGCATCTGGGAGGGGCGGACATTCTTGCCGCCACATACGGCGCAGGTGGGGCAGGTGGGGTGATGGAGGCTCGCTTTGCGTATGGGACTGCCCCGGCCTTCTGCAGGTTTGGCAGGCGTGGCGGGCTCGGTCGGATCTTCCGGGGCGAGGTTGTGACGACTGGCGGTGGCCGCCAGCCGGGCAGTCAGCATCTTGTTGGTCTTGCTCAGACGGTAAAGCAGGAAGACCGTGATCAAGCCGAGCCCCACGACAACCAGCACGAGCGCCGAGGACAGGTGTGCCCGGGCGGCCTTGAGCAGGTCGAGCAGCGGGCTCAGCAGGGCCTGCCCTCCCGGATTCTGGGGGGGGGTGCTGGTGCTGGCGCTGGAAGGAGAGGGCTGGGGGCCGTTGGCATTCTCACCCTTGCCAGTGCGGAGCTCCTTGAGCTTGTCATGGCCATGCCATGCTGCATCGGCCGGTGACATGCCTGTGCGGGCCAGCGCGACGGCATCCTCGAAGGTGAACCCGGCTTCCCACCAGGCCAGCCGGTCACGGGGGGTGAAACCTTCCCGCTTCCATTGGGCCGGGTCGGATTGGTCCAGCTCTGCCATCAAGGTGCGGGTCTGACGGGCGGAGCTCACCCATTCCCGGGCCTCTTCGGGGTCAAATCCCTTGTCCGACCAGGTGCGGGCGATCAGCGGGGTAAAGCCCGAGCGTTTCCAGTCCAGGGCCTCCTGGGGCTTGAAGTCATGGCTTTGCCACTCCCGCGCCTCAATGGGGACCATGCCGGTCTTGTCCCAGCTGGTGATTTTTGGGACTCCGGCGACCTCCTGGGCGGCGGCGGTGTCGACGGGGGGGACAGAGCCCGGTGGCGTATCTGTAGCTGAGGCAGGGCCTGACAGAAGGACAAGAGCGAAGAGGAGGGAGAGGGGTTTCGTCATCATTTCGGAGACAATGGATCACCGGGGTTGCAGAATGGCATGAAAAGCCCCGATGCTCTGAGTAAAAAGTCGTGACATGCGGATACTTTGGTGTTTCGGCCCCCACTGGGTCCGTGGGGGAGGGTGTCTGGATCCTGCTGCCGGGGGCTTGTTGGGTATGGCATGCCGGTCAGGGGCCGGCAGGTTTCACGGAGAAGGCGGATGCATGAAATGTCCCTGGCGGAAAATATCCGCCAGATTATCGAGGAGGCGGGCTGCCGCCAGGGGTTTGGCCGGGTGAGGACGGTGATCCTGGAGGTCGGGGCGCTGGCTGCGGTGGAGCCGGAAAGCCTGCGTTTCTGTTTCGATCTGGTCATGAAGGACAGCATTGCCGATGGTGCCCGGCTGCAGATCGACTCTGTGCCCGGACAGGGGCAGTGCCTGCAGTGCGGGAAGACCGTGCCGGTCGCTGCACTATATGATCCATGTCCCTGCTGCGGCTGCTACGAAGTACAGGCGACGCTGGGTACGGGCATGCGCGTGCGAGAGCTGGAAATCGAATGAAGGTGGTCTGAAAATGTGCAATGTGTGCGGTTGTGGTGCCGGTGAGGCCCGCATCGAAGGTCAGTCCCTCCAACCTGGGCATGCCGGGGGTGGGCTGATGGCCTATCGGCGACTCCGGTCCCGGAATGAACGCCAGCATCTTCCTGCGGACAGCCGTTGGGTTGCTGTCGGCAGCCCGGTAGCTCCTTCAGGGGAGAAGCCTCTGGGTGAGAGTGAGGCCAGCCTGCTGCCCTCCGCTGCGCCGGCGGGCTTGATCCATTATGGCCAGGGAGCGGCGGGGGGAGAGGTGCCGGGCATGAGCCAGGCCAGGATGGTCCGGATCGAACAGGACATCCTGGGCAGGAACAATGTCCATGCTGCGCGCAATCGCGCCTGGCTGGCGGTGCGGGGGATCCTTGCCCTCAACCTGGTCTCCAGCCCGGGTTCAGGCAAGACCTCACTCCTGGTGCGGACCATTGAGGCCCTGCGCACACGGATTCCGCTGGCAGTGGTCGAGGGAGACCAGCAAACCAGTTTCGACGCGGAACGCATCCGCGCCACCGGTGCTCCGGCGCTACAGATCAATACCGGCAAGGGCTGTCATCTGGATGCCCGGATGGTGGAGCAGGCCCTGGAAAAGCTGTCTCCGGTGGAGGAGAGCGTGGTGTTGATCGAGAACGTGGGTAACCTGGTCTGCCCAGCGGCCTTCGATCTGGGAGAGGCTGCCAAGGTGGTGGTGTTGTCGGTGACTGAAGGGGAGGACAAGCCCCTCAAGTATCCGGACATGTTTGCGGCGGCCCGCCTGATGCTGCTGAACAAGGTGGACCTGCTGCCTTACCTGAGTTTCGACGTGGACAAAGCCCTGGATTTTGCCCGGCGGGTCAATCCGGGGCTGGAGATCATCTGTCTGTCGGCCACCACAGGGAGCGGCTTTTCGGCCTGGCTTGACTGGATCGAGGCGCGTCGCCGGGAGACTCTTGCGCTCCGTCATTCCGCCCCATTGACCTGTAACCTGCCATCAGGGCCTGAAAGTCATGCTGATCGTTGTTGACCCCACTCGGGTTGCCCGGCGCCTGAGGGTTCGGGGTGTCGTCCAGGGCGTGGGTTTCCGCCCGTTTGTCTATCGTTTTGCCCGCAGCCTGGGTCTGACTGGCTGGGTACGTAATGATGGGGGCGGAGTCGAGATCGAGATCCAGGGAAGCGAGCCCATCCTGGACGCGTTTACCCAGTGCCTGGCAACGGAAGCGCCGCCGCTGGCCCGGGTGGATTCCATCGAGCCCGAGGTGATT